>NZ_JAURWM010000311.1 GCF_030654915.1 Phenylobacterium sp.
CCGGCGATTCGGCCAAATTCGCATCCGGGCCGCTGAAAGTGGACGACCGCGTCGTCGTCTCGCCCGATCCGGCGCCGGCCGTGCCCTACGACGTCGCTCAGCCCGTCGCCCGATGAAGCTGCTCGTCGCGGTCCTGGCCGCCGCCCTGATGACCGGCGCCGCCCCGCCGGCCGCCGCTCAGGACTCGTCGGCGCGGGCGATCGTTCCGCACTTCACGCCGCAGCAGGCGGCATCATTTTCCAAGCAGATGGAACGCGACCTAGCGGGGCGGGGCGCGCGGGTGGCGATTGTGTTCCGCGCCGGCCGCATGCGCGACCAACTGCCTGAAGGCATCGCCTATACGCACGGCGCCTTCTGGGTCTATCGCGACATCCAGACCGCCGACGGCCAGTCGTTGAAGGGCTATGCTGTCTACAATCTCTATGCCGGCGACGGCAAAGCCTGGCCGAAGGGCGAGAGCCGATTGGTCCAGGACTTCCCCCTGGACTTCACGCGCGGGTCCACGGTCAACGACATGGCGGTGATCGTTCCCAGCCCGGAGATGCAGCGACGCATCCTGGCGGTGATCGATAGTCCGACCTATGAGAAAGTCCACAATCCCCAGTACTCGCTGGTCGCCAATCCCTGGGCGCGCAAGTACCAGAACTGCAACAACTTCATGCTGAACGTGATCGGATCCGGGATCTGGGAAACCGACAACCCCGCCCAGATCACCGCCAATCTGAAGGCCCACTACAAACCGACCGTGGTCAAGGCTAACGGCCTGGTGCGTTTCTTCGGCCCCCTCGCCGATCAGCGACTGCGGACCGACGACCAGGACGCCACGATCCGCACGGCGACCTATGAGTCGATGGCCGTCTTCATGCGCGAGCACAAGCTCCTGCAAGACGCCTACATTTTCAACTACGAGCCCCGAGCGGCTTCTCCTCCCAGTTGAACGGCGTTACGCTAAACTCATTGCTGCGTGAGGGCGGGAAATGGGCGCTGTCGAACTGGTCGGCGTGGCCGCGAGCCTGAGCTTCCTCGCGGGGTGGCGGCTCTATGCCTGCGTCGCCGCCGCGGGCATGGCCATGCGGTTCGGGTTCCTCGACCTGCCCCAGCAGATCCAGTCCCTGGACGCCTTGGCCAACCCTTGGGTGATCGGGGTGGCTGGCGTCGCGGCGATCGCCGAGTTGGTCGCCGACAAGGTGATGTGGTTCGACAGCCTCTGGGACGGCGCCCACACCTTCATCCGCCCCCTGGGCGGCGCGTTGCTGGCGCTGGCCGTGGTCGATGCGCACGACCCTGCCTGGCAGGTGATCGTCTTCCTGCTCGGCGGGGGGGCCGCGCTGCTTAGCCATAGCGCCAAGGCCAGCGCCCGGGCGGCGGTCAACACCAGTCCAGAGCCGATCAGCAATATCGCCGTCAGCACAACCGAGGACGTGGTCACCGCCGGCGGACTGTGGCTTGCGCTCAGTCAGCCGGCGATCGCCATCGTGGTGGCTCTGGTGCTGTTCGTCGGCTCGATCGGCCTCATCATCCTGAGCTGGCGTATCCTGACCCGGCTCAAGCGATGGTGGTCGAGCGTCCTCTAGCCTTTCAGCTTGCCCAGGATGTCGGCAAGCCCGCCAAGACCGCCGAAGCCGCCCTGTCCGCCGGTCGGAAGTTGGCCATCGGGCGTCAGGTGATCGATCACCTGCGGAAGGACTTTAGCCAGGGTGTCGGCCGCGGTCGTCGGATCAACGCCGAGCTTGGCGGCGAAGTCAGCCACCATGCCCGACGACAGCACCGCCTGAATTTGTTCAGCTGAAATCGGCAGGTTCGCGCCACTGGCGATCCACGACTGGGCGACGCCGCCCAGGCCGCCCTTTTCGAAAGCGTTCATCAGGCCGCCGAGACCGCCCTCCTGGCCCCCCAACAGATCGGTGATCGCTCCAATCGGAGAACCTTCACCGCCTGAGGCGCCGCCCAAAATACCGTCCAACAAACCCATATCGCGCTCCTGAAGTCCTTAGGTGGAAGTCATCGCCCCGCGACGCCGACGACAAGAAGACACCAAGTGCGTGACAGTTCAATCGGCAGGCCGGCGAAGTCTTCTCCAAGAGCGCGAACAGCGGTAGCGTCGACAGATGAGTGAATGGCCAAGGCTCCTGCTGCTGCTGGCTCTCGCCGGGATCGCGGTGACCGTGCTGGGTAGCGCCGCCATCTGGCTGATGGACGAGGAGCGGCGCATCGGCCGCGCGCTCAAGCGCGTATTGAAGGGCCCGCCCGAGGCCGTCATCCTGGCGCCAGGACGCGGCCGAGGCGCGGGCTTCAACTTTTCCGCCGGCGTCATGGCCGTGGCCTGGGATAGCGGCGCTTGGCTGCTGCCCTACCGGGTGGACGAACTGGTCGGAGCCGAACTGATCGTCGACGGCCAGGTGCTAGCGCGGGTCCATCGCGGCGAATCCCGCCTGGCTCTGGACCAGGCGGTCGAACACGCCGCGCGCGTCACCCTGCGGCTGATCTTCGATGACCCGTATCATCCCGACTTCGATCTGGATCTATGGCTGGCCGGCGACGAGACGCGGCGGCGCGCCTCATCCCCCAGCGACGCTGTGCAGGAGGCCAACCAGTGGCTGGCCCGGGCCGAGGCGATCCTCCGACGTCCGATCGCGCCACATACGGTCGGGCCTCGCGCTCCAGAACCTGACGATGAAGTCGAGGATGAGCCGCCCTTCTACCTGGACGACGACGAGCGCTTGCCTTGACGCTGTAAACGGACGAGCGCAGCCTTCAGCGAACAATGAGGGTTGACCATGCTCAGTCTGCTCGCCGCCGCGGCCTTCTTCGTTCTCCTGCACCTACTGGTTTCAGGGACCCGGGTCCGCGACGCTCTGACCGGCACGCTAGGTCAGGGACCGTACATAGGCCTCTTCTCCCTCGCCTCGGTCGGCGGACTGGTCTGGCTGGGCTTCGCCTTTTCGGCCGCGAGGGGCGCACCTGACAATGCCGCCTATTGGCAGATCACGCCGCTCACCCGCCATGTCCAACTGGCGCTGCAGCTCATCGCGGTGCTGTTCATCGTGCCTGGCCTCACCACCCCCAATCCGACCAGCGTCCGCCAGGAAGGCGCGCTGGAGCGTCCCAACGTGGTCCAGGGCATGCTGCGCATCACCCGCCACCCCTTCCTGTGGGGGGTGGCGATCTGGGCGGCGGGCCATCTGCTCGTCAACGGCGACCGGGCGAGTCTCGTGCTGTTCGGCTCCATGCTGATGTTGGCGCTGCTGGGCACGTCCAGCATCGACGCCAAGCGCAAACGAGCCCTGGGCCAGACCTGGGACGCTTTCGCGGCCCAGACCTCAAACCTGCCGTTCGCCGCCATCGCCAGCGGCCGGCAGTCTCTAAGAGGCGGAGAAATCGGGTGGTGGCGCATCCTGCTGGCTGTCGCGGTTTGGGCGGTCCTGACCTGGGGCCATCCCCACCTGTTCGGCGTCGCCGCCCTGCCCTAACTCAGCGCGAAGTCCACGCCGGCCTGCGCGTGGACCAGGGCTGTGTCGATCACCGGCAGGACAAGATCCGACGGCGACAACAGCAGCCCGACCTCGGTGCAGCCGAAAATCACGCAATCGGCCTCGGTCGCCTTGGCGATCATGTCCAGCACCTCGGCCTTGGAGGCCGGCGTGACCACACCCTGGCAGAGCTCGTCATAAATAATGGCGTGCAGCCGCGCGCGGTCGGCCTCGGCGGGGATCATCGCCTCCACGCCCTGAGCGCTGAGGCGGTCACGGTAGAACGGCTTTTCCATCGTAAAGCGCGTGGCCAGCAGCAGCGGCCGTGAACAGCCCGCCGCCTTCACGGCGCCCGCCGTGGCGTCGGCGATGTGGATCAGCGGCACGCTGATCGCCGCCTGCACCTGATCGGCGACCAGGTGCATGGTGTTGGCGCCGATCATGATGGCCTGCGCGCCCGCCCCTTCCAGCCGGGCGGCGGCCTGGGCGAGCACGTCGCCGGCCGCCTCCCAGTCTCCGTCGGCCTGCATCTGGGCGATGGGCGCGAAATCCACCGACCACATGAGCATCTGCATCGAGTGCAGCCCGCCTAGCCGCTCGCGCACCAGGCGGTTCATGGCCTGGTAGTAGAGCGTGGTGCTCTCGGCGCTCATGCCGCCCAGCAGTCCGACGGTGCGCATGCCCTAGAGATCCGCGTAGATGTGGGTTTCTTCAGCCGCGCCCGGATGGGTCAGGGCCCCCAGGTGGGCTGGACCCACGACCTGCGCGTACTTCCAGAGCGCGCCGGAGTTGTAGTTGGTCTTGCGCGGCGCCCACTCGGTCTTGCGGCGAGCCAGCTCGGCCGGTTCGACTTCCAGGTCGATGGTCCCGGCGTCGGCGTCGATAGCGATGATGTCGCCGTCCTTCACCAGCGCAATGGGGCCGCCCATCTGGGCTTCGGGACCCACATGGCCGACGCAGAGGCCCCGCGTTCCGCCCGAGAAGCGGCCGTCGGTGACCAAGGCCACCTTGTCGCCGCGTCCCTGGCCTGAGATCGCCGCCGTGGTCGAAAGCATCTCACGCATGCCCGGACCGCCCCTGGCGCCTTCATAGCGGATGACCAGCACTTCGCCGTCCTTGTAGTCGCCAGCCTCGACCGCGTCGAAGCAGGCCTGTTCGCCGTCGAACACCCGGGCCGGGCCGCGGTGGCTGCGATGGCTTTCCATCCCGGCCACCTTGACGATGGAGCCGTCTGGGGCGAGCGAGCCCCAAAGGCCGACCACGCCGCCGGTGGGCGACAGCGGGTTGGACACCGGGCGGATCACCACCTGGTCGTCGCGCCACTTCACGTCCTTCAGGTTCTGCGCGATGGTCTTGCCGGTCACGGTCATGCAGTCGCCGTGGATGAAGCCGCCTTCCAGTAGGGTCTTCATCAGCATCGGCATGCCGCCCGCCTCGCCCATGTCCTTGGCCACGAAACGTCCACCGGGCTTGAGGTCGGCGATGTAGGGGGTGCGGGCCGCGATCTGCGCGAAGTCCCGCAGGGTGAACTCGATGCCGCACTCGTGGGCCATGGCCGGCAAGTGCAGGCCGCCATTGGTCGATCCGCCGGTCGCGGCGACGACCACGGCGGCGTTCTCGAACGACTTGCGGGTGACAATGTCGCGCGGGCGCAGTTGCTCGGCGATCAGCCGCACCACCGTCTCGCCCGAGGCCACGGCGTAGGCGTCACGGGTCAGATAGGGCGCAGGCAGCGAGGCCGAGAGCGGCAGGGCCAGGCCGATGGCTTCCGACACGCAGGCCATGGTGTTGGCCGTGAACTGGCCGCCGCAAGCGCCGTCCGACGGACAGGCGTGCTGCTCCAGCGAGCACAGGTCCTCCAGGCTCATCTTGCCAGCCGAGTGCATGCCGACACCTTCGAAGACGTCGACCACGGTGACGTCCCTGCCCTGCCATTGGCCGGGCAGGATCGAACCGCCGTAGAGGAACACGCTGGGAACGTTCAGGCGCAGCATGGCCATCATCATGCCCGGCAGGCTCTTGTCGCAGCCGGCCAGACCGACCAGGGCGTCATAGCCGTGGCCGCGCATGGTCAATTCGACGCTGTCGGCGATCAGGTCCCGGCTGACCAGCGAGGAACGCATGCCCTCGTGGCCCATGGCGATGCCGTCGGTGACCGTGATGGTGCAGAACTCGCGCGGGGTGGCGCCGGCCTTCTTGACCCCCTCGCTGACCGCGTGCGCCTGGCGCATCAAGGCGGTGTTGCAAGGCGCGGCCTCGTTCCAGCACGACGCCACGCCGACGAAAGGCTGGGCGATCTCGCGGCTGCCGAGCCCCATGGCGTAGTAGTAGGACCGGTGCGGCGACCGCGCGGGCCCCTCCGTCACATGCCGGCTGGGAAGATTGGACTTATCCCAGGTTCCGTCGGGCTTCCGGGTCATGATCGCGCCTTCCACTGAAGAACTGTCTTCCGACCGGTCATGCCAGAGGCGCGGACGACGCGGTGAGAATCTTGATTGACAATGCTCAAGCCCAACTGGAACAATAGCAGAACATCTGAAGAAAATGCTGTCGATCCGAGGGGACGATGAGTTCGAAAAACTGGCAGGACGTTCGACCTCACCCGTGGCGTCGCTATGCAGCTAGGGCGGCAGATCTGATCATCCTTGGAACCGTCATGTGGTTCCTGATCGGCGTGATTTTCGGCCTCGTCGCGCCGGAAGCCGCAGAATACTTCTTCAGCGGCATAGGTCAGTTTCCACTCCTTGAAGCGATGCTCAACATCGTCTTCGCTATCCCCATCACCGCAGTCTTCATCGCCACGCTCGGGCTCTCACCTGGCAAGTGGATATTTGGCGTAAGGGTGTCAAAGGACGGTCGCCCCATCGGCCTCGCCGAGGCGCTCAAGCGCGAAGTGTCAGTGTTGGTGTTCGGCTGGGGGCTCGGCCTACCTATCGTCTCGATCTTCACCCTCATCCGTTCCTTCACCAATCTGAAGGTGGACGGTGAAACACGCTGGGATGCCCGAGGCGGCTATGTCGTTACTCATCGTCCACAGACAATGATCGCCACCGGTTTAATGTGGTTCGCCTTCGTGGTCTTGGCGACCGTCACGATCGGGCTAAAGCTGCTCCTGGGCGGCGCCTAAAGCGCCGCTTTAACCGCCCCGACCACCTCGTCATCCAGCGGCTCGGTGCGGGGACCGAAGGCGCGGATCAGCTTGCCGTCCTTGCCGACCAGGATCTTGTGGAAGTTCCAGACAGGTTCGGCCGGCTCACCCAGCACGTCCTTGGCCCACTTGTAGAACGGGTGGGCTGTATCGCCCTTCACGTCAGCCTTTGCGGTGAGCGGGAAGTCGATATTGAACTTGGTCTCGCAGAAGTCCTTGATCTCTGCCTCGGTGCCCGGCTCCTGGCCGGCGAACTGGTTGCAGGGCACGCCCAGCACCACGAGACCTTGGTCCTTGTAGTCGGAATAGAGCTTCTCCAGCCCCTCGTACTGCGGGGTCAGGCCGCACTGAGAAGCCGTATTCACCACCAGCACGACCTTGTCCCGGTACGTCTCCAGCGGCAGGGGCGCGCCATCGATGGTGTGGAACTCGAAGTCGTAAGCAAACTTGGTCATGACGTGCTCCACCAAATGGGTGAGGAGAGCCTAACCCCGCTAGCTGCGATCCTCCAGGGCCTGTTCGACGGCTAGCGCCAAATCGAGCGCGCGAGCCGCCTCTTCCGCCGTCACGATGGGCCGGGGAGCCTCGCCGCGCACCGCGGCCAGGAAGCCCTCGACACTGGTCGCCAGGGTGTCCTTCACCGCCGGCGTATCGGCATAGTCGGGATTGAGCGCGAAGCCGGTGGTGTTGCGGAACTCGTGGGTGACGAAGTCGATCTCGACCTCGCCTGACGGATAAACCAGCAGCATGCTGCGCTTGCGCTCCAGCGCCATGCGTGAGGCGTCGAAGATCGCGGTGAAGCCGTCGTCGAATGTCACCTCTGCCCGGGCCTGATCCCAGCCACCGGAGAAATCGACCGTCCCCTCGCCCTCCACAGCCACCGGCTGCGCCGTCGAGAGCGACAAGGCCAGGTCCAGGTCGTGGATCATCAGGTCCAGCACCACCGAGACGTCCAGGCTGCGCTCGGACGGCGTGCCGTAGCGGATCGACTCCAGCCGCAGCGGTTGCTCGGGAATATCAAACAGGCCCATGGCCTGGAACACCACGCGTTCCTGATGACCGCAGGCGACGACCAAGTTCTGCTTGGCCGCCTCGGCGATGATCTTGTCGGCGTCGGCCAGGCTGATCGCCAGCGGCTTTTCGATGTAGACCGGCTTGCCGGCGGCGAGCGCGGCCATCGCGCCCTCCATATGGACGCTGGCCGGCGAAGCCACCGTCACCACGTCGCAGGCTTCCAGGAACTCGTCCATACGATGGAAGGCTCGGCCGCCCAGCGGCACGGCCAGGGCCGCGGCGCGGTCGGGATGGTGGGTGTCGAGGACCGCCGAGAGCACCGCCCCCTTGGCGCCCGCATATTTGCGCGCATGGTGTCCGCCGAAGACGCCGGCGCCGATCACGCCGCCTTTGAGGGGTTCGCTCATGGACTCGCTCCGACACACTGCTGACCTTGCGCTTTACAGGCCAAGCCCCCTCGACGCCACCTGACCTCATGCCTAAACATTCGTTTGAACATCGCTTACGATGTAAGGGAGACGTCCAATGACCACCTCACGCGAAGTCCGCTTGAAGAGCCGTCCGGTTGGCCTGCCTGTCGCCGGCAATTTCGAAATCGCCACCGTCACCCTGCCCGATCCGGCGGCCGGCGAGGTCCAGGTCCGCAACAGCTGGATGACCGTCGACCCCTACATGCGCGGCCGCATGAACGACGTGAAGAGCTACTCCCCGCCCTTCGCGCTCGGCGAGGCCATGCAAGGCGGAGCGGTCGGCGAGGTGATCGCCTCCAACGATCCGAGCTTCCAGGTCGGCGATCTGGTCCAGTCGAACTACGGCTGGCGCGAAGCCTATAACGCCCAGGCCTCGATGGTGCAGAAGCTGAACACCTTCGGCCTGCCGCCCCAGGCGTTCCTGGGCGTCGCCGGCATGCCCGGCATGACCGCCTATGCCGGCCTGCTGCGGATCGCGGCGCTCAAGGAAGGCGATGTCGTCTTCGTGTCGGCCGCGTCCGGCGCCGTGGGATCGGTCGTCTGCCAGATCGCCAAGATCAAGGGCCACAAGGTGATCGGCTCGGCGGGCGGTCCCGAGAAGGTGAAGTTCCTGAAGGAGGAACTCGGGGTCGACGTAGCCATCGACTACAAGGCCACGCCCAACCTGATGAAGGCCCTGGAGGACGCCGCCCCCGAGGGCATCGACGTCTACTTCGAGAACGTCGGCGGCGAGCACCTGGAGGCGGCGCTCAACTCCGCGCGCCCGTTCGGCCGCTTCGCCCTGTGCGGCATGATCTCGATGTACAACGCCACCACCCCGCCGCCCGGCCCGCGCAACATCGCCCTGGCGGTCGGCAAACAGCTTCGGCTGGAGGGGTTCATCGTCTCCAACCACTACGACATGCTGCCGTCCTTCCATAAGGACCTGGCCGAGTGGCACGCGGCCGGCAAGATCAAGTGGAAGGAAACCGTGCTCGAAGGGATCGACAAGGCCCCCGAGGCCTTCCTCAAGCTCTTCTCTGGCGAAAACTTCGGCAAGATGCTGGTGAAGCTGAGCTAGCTCCACCTTCGTGATCGCTTCCGGCGTTGGCCCGCCGGGAGCGACCAGCTACAAGCCGAGAGGTAGCACCTCACTCGGAGTTCGCCGTGTCCCGCCTGTTCAGCGCCTATGTGATCGTCGATTGGAGCGCGGCGGCCAAGCCCTCCACGGGGCCGGACTCCGTCTGGATCGGCGTGGCGAAGCGCGACCTGCGTTTCCGCCTGACCTTCGAGTCGCATAATCCAGCCACCCGCGGCGAGGCCGAGAAGAAGCTCGCCGACATCCTGGACGATTTCAAAAAGCGCGGCGAACGCGCGCTGGTCGGTTTCGACTTCCCGCTGGGCTTCCCTCGTGGGTTCTCCAAGGCCCTGAATCTGACCGGCGAGCATCCCTGGCGCGCGGTCTGGGACCAACTCGACAAGATGGTCAAGGACAAGGCCGACAACACCAACAACCGCTTTGGTGTCGGCTCAGAGATCAACCGGCGCATGACCGGCGGTCCCTTCCCATTCTGGGGCTGCCCGCCAAAAGACGCCCTGACCACCCTGCAGCCCAAGCGCACGCGCCCCCACGGCCCCGACGACCTGCCGGAGTTCCGCCACACCGATCTGGCGGCCAAGGGCGCGGCCTCGATCTGGAAGCTCTATTACAACGGCTCGGTCGGCGGTCAGGCGATCCTGGGCATTCCCGCCGCTCGCCGCCTGAAGCTCGCCCGTGGCGAGGCCGTGAAGGTCTGGCCGTTCGAAACCGGCTTCAAGACCCTTACCGAAGCCGACCTCGCCGGCGTCGAGGTGGTGGTGGCCGAGGTCTATCCCTCTCTCTACAAGGCCCAGCCCCAGCCGGGCGAGGTCAAGGACCAGGCCCAGGTTCGCGTAGCCGCCGAGCACTTCGCGCGGCTGGATGAGACGGGAAA
>NZ_JAURWM010000327.1 GCF_030654915.1 Phenylobacterium sp.
CCGGACGAGGCCCAGTACTGGCTTTGGTCGCGTAATCTCGACTGGGGCTACTACTCCAAGCCGCCGATGGTCGCCTGGCTGATCTGGGCCACCACGATGATCGGCGGCGACGCAGAGCCCTGGGTGCGCCTGTCCTCGCCCCTGCTGCATGCGGGCACGACGCTCTGCGTCTACGGGATCGGGCGGCGGCTCTACGGCGCGGCCAGCGGCTTCGCGGCCGCGGCGCTCTATCTGTTGATGCCGGCGGTGCAGCTCTCCTCGCTGGTGGTGGCGACCGACGCCTCGATGCTGCTGTTCCTGGCGCTGTCCCTGCTGGCCTATGTCGAACTGCCCACGGCCGAGGGGCGCCGGCGCCTATGGCTGACGGCCGGATTCGGCGCGGCCACGGGCCTGGCGTTCCTGGCCAAGTACGCGGCGGTCTACGCCCTCATCGGCCTGGCCCTGCACCTACTCATCTCCCCGCAAGCTCGGGCGATCTGGAGCCTGAAGGCCGCCGCCCTGGCGTTGGGCGCCTTCCTGCTGGTGCTGGCTCCTAACCTAGCCTGGAACGCCGCCCACGGCTTCGCCACTGTCCAGCACACCGCCGCCAACGCCAATTGGAGTGGCCGCGAGCTGTTCAACTTCCAGGAACTAGGCGACTTCATCGCCTCGCAGTTCGGGGTGTTCGGCCCGATCCCGTTCGCGGTGTTGATCGGCGGTGCGGTGCTGCTGGCCGTGCGCCGCAGACTAGAGCCAGCCGACCTGCTGCTGCTCTGCTACGCCCTGCCGCCGCTGCTGATCGTCACCCTCCAATCCTTCATCAGCCGCGCCAACGCCAATTGGGCCGGCGCTGGATATGTCGCCGGGATCATCCTGGTCGCCGCCTGGCTGGTCCGCTGGCGCGGGCGCTGGTGGCTGATCGGGGCCGTGGCGACGCAGGCGGTGGTGGCCGCTGTCTTCCTGGCCTGCGTGCTGATGCCGCCGCTCGCCGACACCCTCGGCCTAGCCAACGCCTTCAAACGCGCCAAGGGCTGGGAGCAGATGACCGAGGAGATCGCCAACCGCGCGATGCGCGAGCCCGCCGGCAGCCTGAGCGCCGTGGCCGTCGACGACCGCTTCATGTTCAACGCGGCGGCCTATTACGGGCGTGAGTATTTCGGGCGGAATGGCGAACCGCCGCTGAAGATGTGGGTGCGCGAAGCCCATCCGCAGAACCAGGCCGAAACCACCCAGCCGCTCACTCTCGAACTTGGCAAGCGGGTCCTGGCCGTGAGTCTGGAACCGGCCTTCACGCCCGAGATGGCGGCCGATTTCAAGGCGGTGTCGGGCTACCAGATCGTCAGCGTCTGGCTCGACAGCCAGCGGCGGCGGCGCGCCGAGATGTTCATCGGCGAGACTTTCGCGCCGATGCCGAGAGACCCGGTCACCGGCCTGCCCGTCAGGGCGCCGCAGATCCCCAAACAGCCTTGAGCGCCCGGTCGCGGCCGCAGCCGATACGGTAGGCGTTGTAGCTGGCCGGGTTCTTCTTGGCGTAGTCCTGGTGATAAGCCTCGCCCTTCCAGAAGGTCCCGCCGGTCAGGACGCGGGTGGCCACAGGCTTGCCCAGGGTCTTGGCGACCTGGCCCTTCACCGCCTGGGCGGTGCGGGTTTCATCCTCGCCCGAGACAAACACCGCCGTGGCGTAGGACGGGCCGCGATCACAGATCTGACCGCCCGCGTCGGTGGGGTCGATATTGTGGAAGAAGCCGTCCACCAGCTTGGCGTAGCTGGTCTTGGCCGGGTCATAGGTGACCTTCACCGCCTCCAGGTGGCCTTGATGATTGTCGTAGGTCGGGTTGCGCAGCGCGCCGCCGGCGTAGCCGACCACGACGTCGGTCACGCCCGGCAGATGCTCCATCGCCTTCTCGGCTGACCAGAAGCAGCCGCCCGCGAAGACGGCGGTCTTGGTCGGCCCGGCGGCCCACGCCGCCGCCCCGATGGGCACAGCTCCCGAAAGACAGAACAAGGCCGTAAGGGCCAGGGCGGTCCGGGTCGGTTTCATGATCTCACCTTCGCGCGGCTACGCAAGGCGGCCGCTGCCTGGATGAGATACGCGCAATACGGCCCGTTGGATGCGAAACCTTCTCCTCGCCCCGCTTGCGGGGAGAGGTCGGGTGAGGGGAACAAAGGCGCCACCTCGCAAGCCGATGGATCGTGGAGCGCCGCTATGCGCCGCCCCCGCACCTAGCCTCTCCCGAGGGAGAGGAACTAGAGCCCGACCTCGAACGTCGCTTCGGTCTTGGCCTTGATCTCATCGAGGGTGACGCCGGAGGCCAGGGCCGTCAGCTTCAGCGGGGTTTTGCCGCGATTGATCTCGAAGACGCCAAGGTCGGTGATCAGCAAGTCGACCACGCCGGCGCCGGTCAGCGGCAGGGTGCAGGCCTTGAGCAGCTTCGGCGCGCCAGATTTCTCGACATGGTCCATCACGACGACGACGCGCTTGACGCCCGCCACCAGGTCCATGGCCCCGCCCATGCCCTTCACCACCTTGCCAGGCACCATCCAGTTGGCCAGGTCGCCCTTTTCGGAGACCTGCATGCCGCCCAGGATAGACAGGGCGATGTGGCCGCCGCGGATCATCGCGAATGAGTCGGCCGACGAGAAATAGGACGAGCTATCGAGCTCGGTGATCGTCTGCTTGCCGGCGTTGATCAGGTCGGCGTCCTCTTCTCCCTCATAGGGGAAGGGGCCCATGCCCAACATGCCGTTCTCCGACTGCAGGGTCACGTGCATGCCGGCCGGGATGTAGTTGGCGACCAGGGTCGGGATGCCGATGCCGAGGTTCACATAGAAGCCGTCGCGCAGTTCCAGCGCCGCGCGGGCGGCCATCTCTTCACGGGTCCAGGCCATGTTAGGCGCTCGCCTTTTCGTCTCTGGGCCGCGTGGTCACGCGCTCGATGCGCTTCTCAAAGGTCGCGCCCTGGAAGATGCGGTCCACATAAATGCCGGGCGTGTGGATGTTGTCCTTGTCGAGCGCGCCGATCGGAACCAGGTGCTCGATCTCGGCGATGGTGATCTTGCCGGCCGTGGCCATCATCGGATTGAAGTTCCGGGCGGTCTTTCGGTAGACAAGGTTGCCCTCGGCGTCGCCGGTGTGAGCCTTGACGATGGCCAGGTCGGCGGTAAGGCCGCGCTCCATCACATAGAGCTCGCCGTCGAACTCGCGGGTCTCCTTGC
Source organism: Phenylobacterium sp. (assembly GCF_030654915.1). Classification (GTDB taxonomy): domain Bacteria; phylum Pseudomonadota; class Alphaproteobacteria; order Caulobacterales; family Caulobacteraceae; genus Phenylobacterium. The sequence continues at coordinate 3,196 of NZ_JAURWM010000327.1, forward strand.
CCTCGGCCACCAGGGTGCCGACCCCGGTCTTGGTGAAGAAGGCCGGGATGCCGGCGCCGCCGGCGCGGATGCG
>NZ_JAURWM010000331.1 GCF_030654915.1 Phenylobacterium sp.
GACCCCAGGAACTCCGTCACCGCCTCGATGACCTCGACCAGGCCCAGGCGGTCGACCCGCACGCCTTCCGGCAGGCTGGAGAACAGCCGCGTGGGCGCGGCGGCGTCCAGCATCACAAACACGCCCTTGTCGTCGGCGCGGCGGATCAGCCGTCCGAAGGCTTGGCTGATGCGGGCGCGGGCGACGCTGTCGTCATAGCCCTTGCCGCCAAACCTGGTGCGGCGAGCCTTGTGCAGGATGTCGGGGCGCGGCCACGGCACACGGTCGAAAGCGAGCAGCCGCAGCGAGCGTCCTGGCACATCGACCCCGTCGCGCACCGCGTCGGTGCCAAGCAGGCAGGAGTCTTCCTCGGCGCGGAAGATATCGACCAGGGCGCCGACCTCCAGCGGGTCCACATGCTGAGCGTAGAGCGCAAAGCCCTTGTCGGCCAGCGGGGCGGCGATCCGTTCGTGCACGGCGCGCAACCGGCGAATGGCGGTGAACAGGCCCAGGCCCCCGCCGCCAGCCGCCAGGAACAGCTCTCGCATCGCGGCGGCCACCTGCCGGGGATCGTCACGGCCGACGTCGGTGACCACATAGGCCCGCGCATTGTTGGCGTAGTCGAAGGGCGAGGCGAGCTTCAGGGTCTTGGGCCGTTCCGGCAGCCGCGCGGCTCCGGTGCGCATTTCAGCCAGGGCGAAGGGATCGTCGAGGGTGGCGTCCGACAGCGTCGCGCTGGTCACCAGCACCCCGTGGGCGGGGGCGATGACGGCGTTGGTCAGCGGCTCGGTCGGATCGACCCAATGGCGGCGGCTGGCGGCGTCCACCACCCGGCCATAGAGGAACGTGGCGTCAAACCAGTCGACGAAGTCGGGATCGTCCTCGGCGTCCTCGTCGATGGCGCGCAGCATCGAGCGCCAGGCCGGAAGCTGCATGCGGCAACGGCGGTCCAGGCCACGCAGCGCGCCCTCGATCCGCCCTCGATCGCTGGTGACGATCTGGGCGGCTTCTTCGTCCAGCAGGTCTTCCAGGTGGCGGGCCAGGGCCAGCAGCGGGGCCTCGATCTTGGCCAGGGCGGCCGCCGCGTCGCGGGCCGTGGCGCGCACCCGGTCGAGCGCCGGCCGCGCCGCGCACTCCATGCCGACGTCCGAGGGCGCGGCGCGGGCGCGAAGCTGCTCGATCACCGCCACCAGGAACAGTTCGATAGGCCCGATCGGGTTCACCTCGCCGTTCGGCGGGGCGATGCGGCCCGACCAGCCCTCGCCCGGCAAGGCGGCGGCGGCGTGCAAGGCGTCGGTCAGGGCGCCGCGCGCATCCTCACGGTCGCCCAGCATGTCCATCAGCCGGGCCTCCAGGCCCCGGCCGCGCCGGCCGCGGCCCTCAGGCCCGCGCATCCAGCGGCGTAGCTCCGCGGTCTCCTGTCCCGACAAGGCGGCGGCGAAGGCCGCGTCGGCGGCGTCGAACAGGTGGTGGCCTTCATCGAAGACTATGCGCTTGAGCTGCGTGGTCTCGCCGTCGCCCTTCGATCCTCGCGCGGCGCGAGCGCCGTCGAAGGCGGCCTGGGTCAGGACCAGGGCGTGGTTGGCGATGACGATGTCGGCCTTGCGCGACCCGCGGATGGCCTTTTCCACGAAGCAGGTCCGATAGTGCGAGCAGCCGGCGTGGATGCATTCGCCGCGCCGATCCACCAGGTTCGCCGCGCTGGCCTGTCCCGCCGCCGGCACCGCAAACAGGGTCGGCAGCCAAGCCGGGAAGTCGCCGCCGGTCATGTCGCCGTCGCGAGTGGCGCGCACCCAGCGGGCGGCCAGGCCCATGCCGATCAGGTCGGCGTTCCCGAGCTGGGCGGTGTTGGCCATGTCCTGGAAGTTCAGCAGGCAGAGATAGTTCTCGCGGCCTTTGCGGACCACCGCCTTGCGCGCCCGAACCTTGGGGT
>NZ_JAURWM010000335.1 GCF_030654915.1 Phenylobacterium sp.
ATGTAGAGCATCGGCGCTTCGTCGCGCTCGCCCTCGCCGATGACGATCTCGCCATCGATATCCAGGTCGTTGAGCGCCGTGCGCATCGCGTCGACGGCCGCTTGGTCGGCGGCCTTTTCGTCACCACGTCCGACCAGTTTCCAAGCGGCGATGGCGGCGATCTCTGTCACCCGGACCGCGTCCAGAACCAGCCCGCGATCCAGATTTTCCGAACTCATGTGTCTCTCCCGGCGCCGCGACGGCGCGCGTTTTCTTTTGGGTTCTAAATGCGCGCGATACGCAAGAGGCGCGGTCTATCGAGCACTGACGGCAGATTTGCGATGCGGTCGATCGCCGCCGCGAGCACGGATTCCGCGACGGCGTGAGTCGTGAGCACGATCGGTACGCCATCGGCGTTCCCAACAGGCTTCTGAAGGAAGCTCTCGATCGACACGCCGGCCTCGGCCAGTGTCTCGGAGACAGCGGCGATCACGCCTGGTTCGTCCTTCACCAGGAAACGCAGATAGGCCCGGCACATGCTCTTGGCCGGGTCGATCGGGGTGAACGCTTTCAGGGTCGTGGCGGGCGCCTGGAAGACCGGACGCACCGCGCCGGTCATCACATCGGCGATGTCGGCGGCCACAGCCGCGGCGGTCGGTGATGAACCGGCCCCCGGCCCTTGCAGATAGATACGGCCGATCCGCGTGCCTTCGATGAACAGCGCATTGAGCGCGCCGCCCGCCTGGGCCAACGGATGGTTCTGCGCCACCAGCGTCGGATGGACCCGGACCAGCACGCCGTCAGCCGACCGGTCGGCTGAGGCGATGAGCTTGATTTTGTAGCCCAGGTCCTTGGCCAGCTGGATGTCCAGCAGCGCGACCTGATCGATGCCTTCGATCTCGGCCGCTGCGTAGTTCGGCGCGCAGCCAAAGGCCAGAGCGGCCAGGATGGAGATCTTGTGGGCTGCGTCGAAGCCGCCGACATCCATGGTCGGATCAGTCTCGGCGTAGCCGAGACGCTGAGCCTCGGCCAGGACGTCGGCGAACGCCCGGCCTCCCGAATCCATTTCCGACAGGATGTAATTGCAGGTCCCGTTGAGGATACCGGCGACCGACTTCACTTCTTCGCCGACCAAGGCCTCGCGCATGATCTTCACCGCTGGCGTGCCGCCCATGACGGCGGCCTCGAACAGCAGCGGCACGCCCTTGGCTTCGGCCAGGACGGCCAGTTCAGCGCCATGCTCGGCGATCAGCGCCTTGTTGGCGGTGACGACCGCCTTGCCGGCGTTCAGAGCCGCCTCGACCGCGGCCTTGGCCGGGCCGTCGGAGCCGCCGATCAATTCGACGAAGACGTTGTTGTCAGGCGAGAGCGCCAGCGCCACCGGATCGTCGAACCAGGGCAGGTTCGAGATATCGAACGGGCGCGGGCGCGAACGCGAGCGCGCCGAGACGCCGGTCACGATCGCCCGACCGCCGGCCGGCGCGAAGTCCGGATGGTCGGACAGGAAGTTCAGCAGCCCGCCGCCGACCGTACCCAGGCCCGCGACGCCGATCCGCCATTCAGTCTTGCTCATTGCCCCGCCAGGTTGTTGTGGGCCCGCGCGAGGATATCGTCGGCGTTGGCCAGGAATTTCTTCACGTTGCGCGCGGCCTGTCGGATCCGGTGCTCGTTCTCCACAAGCCCCACCCGCACATAGCCCTCACCATATTCACCGAAGCCGACGCCCGGGGCGACCGCGACGCCAGCCTCCTCGATCAGCAGCTTGGAGAACAGCAGCGAGCCGGCCTCCTTGAACTGTTCAGGCACCGGAGCCCAGGCGAACATCGAGGCCGGCGGCGAGGGAATATCCCAACCCGCACGCTTCATCGAGGTCACCAGGGTGTCGCGGCGCGCCTTATAGATCGCCCGAATCTCGTCGGCGCAATCCTGCGGGCCGTTAAGCGCGGCGGCGGCGGCGACCTGGATCGGCGTATAGGCGCCGTAGTCGAGGTAGGATTTCACCCGCGCCAGCGCCGCACAGATGCGCTCATTGCCGACCACCATGCCGACGCGCCAGCCGGCCATCGCATAGGTCTTCGACAGCGAGTTGACCTCGACGGCGATCTCCTTGGCCCCATCGACCTGCAGCACCGAGGGCGGTGGGTTGTCGTCGAAATAGATCTCCGAATAGGCGATGTCGGAGATCACGAGCAGATCGTGCTTTTTCGCGAGCGCGATGGCGTCCTTGTAGAACTCAAGATCGACGCACTGCGCGGTCGGGTTCGACGGATAGGAGAGAATCAGCACCGACGGCGGCGGCGCCGAGTGCTTCATCGCCCGGCTAACACCCGCCAAATATTCCTCGGGCGAATGGGCCGGCACGTGGCGGATCACGCCGCCGGCCATGATGAAGCCGTAGGCGTGGATCGGGTAGGCCGGGTTCGGGCAGATGATCACGTCGCCGGGGGCGGTCAGCGCCTGGGCCAGATTGGCGAAGCCTTCCTTCGACCCCAGGGTGGCGATGACCTCGGTGTCGGGATTCAGCGTCACGCCAAAACGCTTCTTATAGTAGCCCGCCATCGCCTTGCGCAGGCCGACAATGCCCTTGGAGGCGGAGTAGCGGCCAGCCTTTGGGTCGCGGGCGGTTTCGATCAGCTTGTCGACGATGTGTTGCGGCGTCGGCATATCGGGATTGCCCATGCCGAAATCTATGATGTCGACGCCCTCGGCCCGCAAGCGAGCCTTGATGCGGTTCACTTCTTCCAGAACGTAGGGCGGAAGACGGCGGATACGGTGGAATTCGGGAGTCATTTTGAGCTCTGGCCGCGGGCCTTGCGGCGTTTGGGAGCTGAAGTCGCGCATGGATAGCCCCCGTTCGGGGCCTGGCCAAGCAGGTTCAAGGTCATTTATGCCCCCGCCAGCCGCTTATCTAGGCGACGGAGGCGGAGTAGCTCGCTCCCGAAGTTGCCGCGCGAAGGCCTCGGTGGCCGCGGTCGACGACGAGGCGTCACCTTGAATAGCTGGGCCGGCCGCAGCCTTGGCCTGGGCCTGGAATCGCTCCGTTCCGGTCAGCGTCCAGGTACCGGGAGCGGTCTGGCGCTCCACCGTCGAACCGGCGACCTCTAGCTGGCGAGCCTCCACGCCCCACTGCGCCACTGGGCGCTGATCCTTGGGGACCGGGGGGATGTCGGCGAAGGAGGGGAACGCGCCGTCGGTGCGCGACATCCGCGCCACATCCGCGGCGACCGGCGAGTTCGGATCGATTGGGATTGACGCGAAGGGATTGGAACTGGCGCAGCCGGCCAACGCTAGACTGGCGCAAGCGCAGATCATCAGCCCCCGCAAGGAGGTCCCGAGAGGCGCTTTTGCGAAAAGTCGAAGCGGCGCGTTCATTTCCCGTCCGGTCTTATGTCATGATCGCTTCGGGCGAAAGAGCGCGCGCGCAGCTAAGCCCCAAGGAAGCGCGTACCGGAGGAAGTTGAGCGATGAGTGAACAACCCTCGACACCGACCAAGGCCAAGCCGAAAAAGAAGGCCAAGGCTGCCGACAAGGCTGCGTCCAAGGTCGAGCAGGCCAAGATCAACGTCGAAACCGCCACAGCGGAACAACAGCCTGCCCAAGCCCCGCCGAAGGCTGCTCCCGCCTCCCCCGCCCTGGAAAGCCTGAACGTCGACCAGCGCGAGATGCTGGAAAAGCTCTCAGCCAATTTGGCCCGCGCGGCGCTGACCGCCCAGGGCGCGATCGCCGAGGCCGCCCTGCGTCAGGCCGAGCGTCCGGCCGCCCTGCAGCCTGACCCGTTCCACGTCGCCCCCGCGCTCACCGACATCATGGGACGGCTAGCTTCCCAGCCCGACCGCATGGTCCGCGCCCAGGCCGACCTGTTCCAGCGCTACCTCGAGCTTTGGCAGTCCGCCGCCCGGCGAGCCGGCGGCGAAACGGTCGAGCCCGTGGTCAGCCCCGAAAAGGGCGACAAGCGCTTCAACGATCCCGACTGGGCCGAGAACCCGGTCTTCGACGTGATCAAGCATTCCTACCTGCTGACCTCCAACTGGCTGAATTCTTTGGTCTCCCAGGTTGAGGATGTCGATCCGATCGCCAAGCGGCGCGTCGAGTTCTTCATGAAGATGCTGACCGACGCCTTCTCTCCGTCGAACTTCCTGGTCTCCAATCCCGCCGCCCTGCGTGAGGCGATGCAGACCCAGGGCGCCTCGCTGCTCAAGGGCATGGAGAACTTCGCCGACGACATGACGCGCGGCGGCGGCCAACTGGCGATCAGCCAGACCGACTATCAGATGTTCAAGATCGGCGAGAACGTCGCCACCGCTCCAGGCAAGGTGGTGTTCCAAAACGAGGTTCTGCAACTCGTCCAGTTCAATCCAACGACCGAGCAGGTCCATGAGATCCCACTGCTGATCTTCCCGCCCTGGATCAATAAGTTCTACATCCTCGACCTGCGGCCCGAAAACTCGATGATCCGCTGGCTGGCCGACCAGGGCTTCACGGTCTTCGTCGCCTCGTGGGTCAATCCGGACGTCGAGATGGCCGCCAAGACCTTCGAGGACTACATGCTCGACGGCATCTACGCGGCCACCGAGGCCGCCATGGCGCAGGCCGGGGTCGATCGCGTCAACACGGTCGGCTACTGCATCGGTGGCACCCTGCTCTCCTCGACCCTCGCCCACATGGCGGCCAAGAACGACAAGCGAATCGCCTCGGCGACCTTCTTCGCCGCCCAGCAGGATTTCGCCGAGGCTGGCGACCTGCTGCTGTTCACCAATGAGGACTGGCTGTCCGACCTCGAACAGAAGATGGACGCCGCCGGCGGGGTCCTGTCGGGCCAAGCGATGGCGGAGACCTTCAACTCGCTGCGCGCCAACGACCTGATCTGGTCGTTCTTCGTGAACAACTACCTGATGGGCAAGGAGCCCAAGCCCTTCGATCTGCTGTTCTGGAATTCCGACCAGACCCGCATGCCCAAGGCGCTGCACCTGTTCTATCTGCGCAAGTTCTACGGCGAGAACGCCTTGTCGAAAGGCGAGCTGGTCCTCGACAACATCAAGCTCGACCTCGGCGCGGTGAAGACCCCGATCTACGTCCAGTCCTCCAAGGAAGATCACATCGCTCCGGCGCGGTCGGTCTATCGCGGGGCGCGACTGTTCGGCGGGCCGGTGACCTTCACCCTGGCCGGCTCGGGCCACATCGCCGGTGTGATCAACGCCCCCGTCGCCAACAAGTACCAGCATTGGACCAACTCCGATCTGCCGGCCTCGGTCGAGCAGTGGATGGAGGGCGCGAGCGAAACGGCCGGCTCCTGGTGGCCGCACTGGGCGACCTGGCTGCGCGAAAAGTCGGGCGGCCTGGTTCCAGCCCGCGATCCCTCCAACGGCAAGTTCAAGCCCATCGAGGATGCGCCCGGGTCATATGTGAAGGTGAAGTCGTAAGCGACGGATCCAGGGGGCTAGATGATCAAGGTGATAGTCGGGGGGCTGGCGATCCTGCTCGCCCTGTGGATCGGGGCGGGCTTCGCCGTGGTCGCCCTGTCAGGCCAGTTCGAGCCCAGCGGGCATTTCGTCGATGTCGGCGGGCGCAAGCTGCGGCTGGTCTGTGAAGGACCAAAGTCCGACAAGCCCGTGGTCTGGATGGAGGCCGGCGCCTGGGGCCTGGCCGCTGACTTCGCCGCGATCCAGCAGGGACTGACGCAGAAGGGCGTCCGCTCCTGCGCCTACGACCGCGCCGGCATGGGCTTTTCTGATCCGGGACCGACCCCTCGCGACAGCGCGGCCATCGCCTCGGACCTCGCCAAGCTGATCAAGGCCTCGGGCGAACAGGGACCCTTCATCCTGATGGCCCATTCGATGGGCGGCCAGCACGTCCGCCTGTTCGCCGGCGAGCATCCGGAAATGGTCGCGGGCTTGGTGTTGCTGGAAGCCACCACGCCGGAAATGACCAGCGATCCGCGCGCCCAGCCGTTCCTGCGCCGGGTCCGTAATGTTGCGCGGGTCACGGCCGTCGCCGGGTCGATGGGCCTCACCCGCGTCGCCTATTATTGGGGTGATCGCATCGGCCTGCCGTCGCAGGGCGCGGCCGAGAAGCGCCACGCCTTCGTCTCCGGCCGCCACGCCCGCACGGCGGCGGCCGAGGTCTTGGCCTGGGACCAAGGCTCGGCCCAGGCCGGCGCTGTCACCCTTGATCAACAATGGCCGGTCGCCGTGGTCACCGCCGGCGACGCCGTGCGAATGGGCGAATGGAACCTCGCCCGCCGCGCGCCCGAGCAGGCCTCGCGCGCCGGCTACTATGAGAACGTCCAGGAGGCCGCGCACGCGACCTTGCTCGGCCTCACCCACAACGGCGCGGTGCTCCGCGCCGTCGATCACGTCCTGGCCGCGCTCGAGCCACCGGCGGCGGAGGCCAAATAAAGGGGGTCCGGTCTGGCTTAGCGTCCCCTCACCGGTGGCAGCATCCGCGCCATCACCGCCACGAAAAACGCCACCGACCAGCCGAGCAGTATGGACCCATTGATGCCTTCGATGGCGCCAAGCAACTTCCATTGCCCAGCTATGGCGCTGTCCCCATAACCGATCGAGCCATAGCTACTGGTCGAGAAATAGACGGCCTCGCGGGTCTCTGGCACCGCGCCGAGCTTTATGAACAGCAAGGCGTAGAGCCAGATCTCAAAACCATGCAGCACGAAAAGCCCCATGATCAGGGCGACGGTCACGTACCAACCGTGCCAGGAAAGCGGGCTCATCTGCGCCTGGCCCCAGCGCGTATCCAGTCCGGTGAGCATCCGCCCCAGTATCATCAATCCGGTTCCGTGGATGGTGACGGTCAGAAGCACCATGGCGGTCGCCAAGGTGAGTTCGACGATCACCTCGGACCCGTCCGGCGAAGACGCCCCAGAAGATCGCCGACCACCAGGATGATGAGGAAATTCATCGCCATGCCGAGAGCAACGGCCGCCACGTTGAACCAGACGCCCAGGCTTGGCGCGAAGTTCAGGAGATAACTCCAAGGCGTACCCAGCAAGATGGCGAATATCCCGGCGAGCGGATCACGCTCGAGCCCGAACCAGCCCCCAAGGCTGGTGGGGATTAGAAGCAAGGCCGCAACACACAGAAAGCCGTAGATCGCGGCGATGACGCGAGAAATCTTCAAGACACCCACCTTGCGTGCGTGGCCACGCGGCGCATGCAGCTCTCCGTATTAGCTGCCTACAATTGAGTGGCGCGCTCCGGCCCCGTCAATCTCGAAACTAGACCGCCACGAACCGTAGCGCGTCGCCGTTGTTACAGTAGCGCAGCCCGGTCGGGCGCGGGCCGTCAGGGAAGACGTGCCCCTGGTGCCCAAGGCAGCGGGCGCAATGATACTCGGTGCGGGGGACGCCGATGGCGTAGTCGGTCTTCTTGCCCATCGCCCCCTTGATGGCGGTGTAGAAGCTGGGCCAGCCGGTTCCACTCTCGAACTTCCAATCGGACTTGAACAGCGGCAGAGCGCAGCCCGCGCAGACATAGGTCCCGCGGCGCTTTTCCTTGTTCAGCGGGCTCGTGCCGGCCATCTCCGTCGCCTCGCGGCGCAGGACATTGTAGGTCGCCACGTCCAGCCGCTTCTTCCACTGCGCGTCGGTCAGCTTGCGCCAAGGCGAGGTCGCATAGGGATCATCGGCGGCGAACACCGTGGCCGGCATGGCGAGGAGTGCGGAGCCCATCAGGAAGGCGCGGCGGTCGATCTTGCTCATGCCCGAGATACGATTCCTCTCGGACCTTGGATGCAAGCCTAGCCGCTCCAGGCGTAGAGGGCGTCCGGGGTCTTTTCCATGTTGCCCGCGCCGTCGGTCAGCTTGACCAGGGTCCAACCTCGCGTCTCGTAGAAACGCCGGGCACGCTCATTGGCCTGGAAGGTCCACAGCGTGCGCGGCGTGCCGTCTTCCAGCGCCTTGGCCAGAAGCTGCGGGCCTACTCCCCGAGCCTGGTAATCCGGGAGAATGAAGAGATGCTCCAGCCAGCCCGGATGGAACGCGACATAGCCGACAACCACGCCGTCCTCCTCGGCGACCCACGCTTCGTTCTCGACCAGCAGCTTCGTCGTGAAGAACGCCACCGCGTTCTCGAAGGAGCCCGGCGCTGGCAGAAATGGCAGCGAGACGCGACTCGCCTCCCGCTGGATCCGGGCGCAGACCTCGGCGTCGGCCACGCTCGCCCGGCGCAGGATCACAGGCCCGAGGCTTCCGGCAGGCCGAGCATGATGTTCAGGTTCTGCACCGCGGCCCCCGAAGCGCCCTTGCCCAGGTTGTCGAGCACGGCCACCAGGCGCGCCTGATGGCGTTCTTCATTGCCGAAGACATAGAGCTTCATGCGGTTGGTGCCGTTCAACGCCTCGGGATCCAGCTCGGCGTTGTAGCCGGCGGCGCCTGCGCGGGCCTTCTGCAGGGCCGCGCATTCATCGGCGCTCGCCACCTCGACGAAGGCCTCACCCGCATAGGCCTTGGCCAGCGCCTCGCGCAGCTCGGCCGGCCGCGGCTTGGTGGGCAGCGCCCAGAGTTGCAGCGGCACCTCGACGATCATGCCTTGGGCGTAGCGGCCGACGGCCGGCGCGAACAGCGGCGCGTGATCCAGGCCGCTATGTACCTGCATCTCACCGATGTGCTTGTGCTGCAGCGGCAGACCGTAGATCCGGAAGGCGTCGCTGCTGTTCGGCGGCGTCGGGGCCTCGAACTCTGCGATCAGGCCCTTGCCGCCGCCCGTGTATCCGGACCCCG
>NZ_JAURWM010000336.1 GCF_030654915.1 Phenylobacterium sp.
CGCATCCAGACAAGCTGGGCGAGCTCCCGATGGGCTTCTTCGTACTCAGGGCGTGCGTCGAGCGCGGAGACGAACGCCTGCTCAGCGTCATCGAACCGCCGCTGCTCCTGAAGCGCGCGGGCCAGGACCAGCCGGGTCTCGGGCGCCGTCAGGCCGAGGGCGCCTTCGACTTCCCCCCGCGCTAGCAGCTCATAGGCCGTCCGATGGTCAACGCTCACGGGGTTTACTTCACGGGGGTAGGGGCCAGGACCATGGCGCCGCCGCTGCGCAGCCGCTCCTGGGCCATTTCGTCCAGCATGCCTTGAGCGCGCGGATCGCCCATGATCCAGGCCGCGGCCGCCAAGGTCCGAACCGAGTTGGCCGAGATGCCCAGCACGCTTTCCAGCGCCTCGAACGGCGAGGTCTGGGTGGTCATGCGCTTGAGGTGCACCTCCCCCTTCACGCCGGCCAGCGCCTTTGCCTTATCGACCGCCTGATAGAAGCCGCCGACCTCGTCGACGAGCCCGATCTCGCGGCCTTGAGCGCCGGTCCAGACTCGGCCCTTGGCGATCTCGCGCACGCGTTCGGGTGGCAGACTCCGGCCGGTCGCGACGCGGGCGATGAAGTTGTCATAGATGCGGTCCATCCAGCCGGCGAAGGCCGCCTGCTGCGCGGGCGTCATCGGACTGGCCGTGCCGAAGGCGCCGGCATATTCGCCGCCCACCCCGATCTGGCGCATGTCGACGCCGAAACGCGCCAGCGCCTCTCCGACCGCGAACTTGCCGCCGAACACCCCGATGGAACCGGTCAGGGTGGTCGGGTGGGCGACGATGGCCGAGGCCTCGCTCGATACCCAGTAGCCGCCAGACGCCGCGTAGGTGCCCATGGAGACCACGACTGGCTTCTTGGCGGCCTTGGCCGCGCGCACGGCGGCCAAGATCTGTTCCGATGCGGTGTCCGAGCCGCCGGGCGAGGAGACGCGGAAGACGATGGCCTTCACGTCCTTGTCCTCGATGGCGTCGTACAGGGCCTCGGAGATGTCGTCGGAATACATCGACGAGGATGCGGAGAACGGGTTGGTTGACCCGTCGTGCCCGGTGACGATCGCGCCTTCGCCTTCCACGATGGCGATGGCCGGGCCGGTTTTGGGGATCCGGTCACGGCTGGCGCGCATGTACTTCTCGAACCCGACGAGTTCGGCGTTTTTGCCGGCCTTGGCCAGCGCCGCGTTCTCGACCTCCTTGACCTGCCCGACCTTGTCGATCAGCCGCAGCTTCAGGGCTTCCTCGGCCAGATAGGGGCCAGCTTCCAGGTTGGTGCGCAGCGCCTCGGGCGTCTGCTTGCGGTCGGTCGCCGCGTTCGAGATCGCCGTGCCGTAGACCGATCCCATCCAGGAGAGCTGGGCTTCGCGGTGCGCGGGCGTGTAGTCGCTGTAGAGGTAGGGATTGACGGCGTTCTTGTACTCGTAGCGCTGCTCGTAGTTGGCCTTGACGCCGTACTTGTCGAAGGCGCGCTTGAGGAACACGTCCTCGCTGGCGATGCCCACCGCCTGGAAAGATGCGCCCGGCTGCATCCAGAGCTCGTCGGCCGACGCGCCCAGCATGTAGGTCGAGGTCACCACGCCGGAGGGGTAGAGGCCCTGGCTGTGGGCGAACACCGGCTTGCCGGCGGCGCGGAATTTCTTCAGCGCCAGTCGAATTTCATCGGCCGAGGCCGGGGCCATGCCGCCCTCGGGCAGACGGACCAGCAGACCCTTGACCTTCCCGTCTTTGCCCGCCCGGTCGAGGGTCTCGATCACCGACATCACCGACATCGAGCGTCGACCGAGTGAAGCGAACGGATTGATCGGATCCTGGTCGGTCAGCGGATCGCGAAGATCCAGCTCCAACACCGCATGGCTTGGCGTCGGCGCCGGCTTGGCAGCGCTCGCTGCCATGACGATCAGCAGGAACGGCACGCCGATCAGGAAAAGCACCAAGCCTGCGAAGACACCGGCCGTGGTGATGAGGAATTGCTTCATGGAGGGAGTTCGCCAGGAGGGAGGTTCGCCGCCCAAGCTACATGGCCCCGCGTTTCGTTCAAATGAAGACCCTGAATTGTCGCGCTCAAGGGATCAGTTGGTCGATCGAGGGGCCGCCCGCCACGCTGGGCGGTGAAATTTCCCCGTGAACGCCGTTAGGTTTGGCTTTTTGTCCCTCTAGCGAAGTATGCACGGGCCTGGGAAGCGGCCGGGTCGCCTTTCCGCTCAATTCAGAACAGATGTGTCGGGGGCTTCCTTGAGCTTAGTGAAAGACGGTTGGCGCGTGGCCGGGGCCCTGGCGGCCGGCGGGTTTCTGACGATCGCGGGCGTGGCCCACGCCGAAGGTCGGGCGGTCGCCATTATGGGCGCCACCGTGTTCGACGCCACCGGCGCCGCGCCGCATCTGGCCAATGTCGTGATCAAGGACGGCCGCATCGCCGAGGTCGGGCCGGGCGTGAAGGCCCCGCGCGGCGCGACCGTGATCAACGCCAAGGGCAAGGCCCTGCTGCCGGGCTTCTTCGACGTCCACACCCATTGGACTCCTGCCGGCGATCCGCGCATCTCGCCGGAGATCGCCAACGCCTACATCGCCGCCGGCGTCACCACGGTGAACGATTTCCACCAGCAGCCGGAGTCCTTCGCTCCGCGTCGCCAGTGGATCGGGACCATGGCCTCGCCGCACGTGAACTTCGTCGCCCGGATGAGCACGCCGGGCGGCCACGGCGCCGACTGGGCCGACACCGCCACCACAAAGTGGGTGAGCACCCCGCAGGCCGCGCGGACCGAGGTCAAGGCGCTGGTTCCCTACAAGCCGGACTTCATCAAGGCGTTCACCGACGGTTGGCGCTATGGCGCCTCGGCCGACAACACCAGCATGGACGAGGGCACGCTCACCGCGCTGGTCGATGAAGCGCACCGCAACAACATCAAGGTGCTGACTCATACCGTGACGGTCGAGCGCGGCCGCGCCGCGGCGCGCGCCAAGGTCGATATCATCGCCCATAGCCTGCAGGATCGCGAGATCGACCAGCAGACCATCGACCTGATCAAGGCCTCGGGCACGGCCTATGCGCCGACCCTGGCCGTCTACGATCCGAACAAGGGGGAGGGCGCAGCGGCCACTCCCGAGGCCAGGAAGCGCAGCGAGATCAAGTTCGGCTACGCCCTGCACAACACCAAGGCGCTGCACGACGCCGGCGTGGTCGTGGCGCTCGGCACCGACGCCGGCATGGCCGGTACTCCGCACGGGGTCTCGACGCTGCGCGAGCTGGAATTGCTGGTCCAGGCCGGGCTGACGCCAAGCCAGGCGCTGATCGTCGGCACCGCCAACAGCGCCAAGGCTCTGGGCGAGTCGGACGACCGTGGCACCATCGAAAAGGGTAAGCGCGCCGACCTCGTCCTGGTCGCCGGCGCGCCCTGGACCAACATCTCCGACGTTCGCAAGACCGACCGGGTCTTTGTCGATGGTAAGCTCGTGCACGGCCCGGGCGTGAAGCTGCCGCTGGCCAATAGCCAGAAGGCCATGCCGGCTGTGAAGGTCGCCGCCTTAATCGACGATTTCGAAGGCGGCAAGGAACGCTCGAGCCTCGACACCCTGCGGCTCAACGACACCGATGGCGGCATTGATCGCAGCGTGCAGGTGGCCCAGGTCATCCCGCGCCCCGCGACCGATCACGCGCTCAGCATCGACGCCAAGATGTCGATCAAGGACGATCCCAACGCTGGGGTGATCATTCCGCTGACCCGCGGCTCAGTGCAGCCGGTCGATGCGCGAGCCTATAAGGGCGTGCGGTTCGAGGTGCGTGGCGACGGCGCCTATGAGCTGGGCGTCAACACCCTGAACGGCCGCTGGATCTCGGAGATTGAAGGCGGCTCTGAGTGGCGCGCGGTCGAGGTCCCGTTCACCGCCCTGAAGCCCGCGCCCGGACGCGGCGGCGCCAAGGGCGCCTGGACGGGCGAGGATCTGCTGGAAGTCTCTATCGGCGGTAGCCGGCCCGCCGGCCAGAAACTGTGGGCCGAGGTCGACAACGTCACCTTCTACTAGGCCGGTCTGGTTGCGCGGCGCTCTGTTCCTCATCGGGATGGAGCGCCGCACTCGACCTGGACGGTAGTAAGCGTAAGCTCTTCTTGCCGCGACCTGAGGGTTGCGAGGCGCGGTTCAGTTGCGCGCCACATCTAAGTTTATGTTGATTGGTCTTCAGTACGATTCTTCGATCGTGTCAGCATAGTGACTGCAATGACACAAACGGCGTTATATCCCTTCGTATAACAAGGGAATAGGTGACGCGACGTCAAGGATCATGTGTTTGTCGCGTCAACTTTGAGGCTGCGCAAATGTAGCTGCGGCACTCGATGCATACACTTATGAGTTGAGGGGATAAGACTTGATGCGTTCTCGTATGTCTTGGCGTCATGCCATGCTGGCGACTTCCGCGCTTTGCGCCGCTTCCTGGGCCGGCGCCGCGTCGGCTCAAGACACCGACGACATGGTCGAAGAGATCATCGTCGTTGGTTCGCAGATTGAAGGCTCGAAAGTCACGGCGGCTCTCCCCGTCACCGTGGTTGACCAAGCCCAGCTCGACAACGTGGCCGCCACCTCGGGCGACGACCTGTTCCGCTCCATCCCGCAGATGGGCGATGTGAGCTTTAACTCGAGCTTCCTGCCGAACTCCAGCAACAGCGCCCGTGGCGACGTCGGATCGGTGAACCTGCGCAACCTCGGCGTCGGCAACACCCTGGTCCTGCTGAACGGCCGCCGCGTCGTGGCTCACCCGACCAGCCGCGCCGACGAGAACCAAGTTCCGGTGCTGACCTACAACACCAACGCCATTCCGGTCAGCGGCATCAAGCGTTTGGAAGTCCTGCGCGACGGCGCCGCGGCGCTGTACGGCTCGGACGCCGTGGCCGGCGTGATCAACACTGTGCTGCGCGACGACTACGACGGCCTGACGCTCGAAGCTCAGTATGGCTCGGCCGAAGGCACCAACCTGCGTGAAGGCGAGTTCTCGCTGCAGGCGGGGCGGAACTTCCACGAGGGTCGCGGCAACGTCACCCTGTTCGCCAACTACACCAACCGTTCGGCTCTGAAGGCGTGGGACCAAGACTTCACGTCCACCGTGGACCGCACTGCACTGTTCGCCGGCACCGACTATGCCGGCAATGCGACGCTGGACGACCGCGCCACCACCACGCCGTGGGGCAGCCTGATGGCGGTTGGCGCCGTGCGTCAAAACGGCGTTGCGCTGACCTCCGCCAACGGCGCTTTCCACATCCAACCGACGACCAACGGCGCGTGCGCCGCAGCCCTTCCGAACGGCATTTGCCTCGCGACTGGCCCAACAACGATCTCGGGCGCTGACCGCAACCTGCGCTTCGACACCGCCGGCACCTTCAATCCGTCGGTCATGCCGGAGTTGGAGCGCGTCAATCTGTTCCTGACCGGCAAGTACGACATCACCGACGACCTGCGGGCCTTCGGCGAAGTCGGCTACTATACGGCCACGACCCACGCTGTTCAGACCTCGACGACCAACCTGAGCGGTCTACCGATCTCGATCGCGGCCTCGAACTACTACAACCCCTTCGGCCAGGCGGTCTTCGCCAACGGCCAGGTCAATCCGAACCGTCTCGCCGGCCTGAACCTCGGCCCAAATGGCACTTCGGTGACCATGAACGCCTACAACTTCGTCGATGTGGGTCCGAACCGGGTCGACGTCGAGAACAGCCAATGGCGCTTCCTCGGCGGCCTGAAGGGCGAGAAGTTCGGCTTCAAGTGGGAAGGCGCGCTGCTCTATTCGAAAGCGCAAGTCGAAGACACCTCGGACGGCATCAGCGCGACGTTGCTCCAGAACCAACTGAAGTTGTCGACCCCTGACGCCTACAACCCCTTCAACGGCGGCACCCTGGGCAACCCCAGCATCGGCGACGGGACCCCGAGCTCGCAGGCGGCGATCGACGCGATCCGCGTCAAGACCGTCCGCAAGAACACCAGCACGCTGTCCATGGCTGACTTCAAGGTCTCCAAGGTCGACCTGTTCTCGGTTCCCGCCGGCGATGTCGGCTTCGCCGCCGGTCTCGAATACCGCCGCGAAACCCAGAAGGACGACCGCGACGCCCGCCTCGATGGGACGATCAGGTTCACCAACGACGCCACCGGCGTGACCTACGAAAACGACCTGATCGGTTCCAGCGCCTCGCCGGACACCAAGGGCGCGCGTAACGTCACCTCAGCCTATATGGAATTCGCCATCCCAGTCGTTTCGCCGGAAATGGAAATTCCGTTCGTCTACAACTTTGAAGCTCAGATCGCGGGACGCTACGAGAACTTCAGCGACGTCGGCGACGTGGCCAAGCCGAAGGTCGCCATGGCCTGGGACGTCTATGACGGCCTGCGCTTCCGCGGCTCCTGGGCCCAAGGCTTCAAGGCTCCGAACCTGGAGCAGGTGAACGCCACCCTGGTTACGCGGTCCAACAACCGCCGCGACTGGTACCGCTGCGAGGCCGACCGCCGCGCCGGGCGTATCGCCAACCTGCAGACCTGCGCCACCGCCTCGACTCTGGAGCGCCGTTCGGGCAATCCGGAGCTGAAGCCGGAAGAGTCGGAAACCTGGGGTCTGGGCGTGGTCTATGAACCGCACTTCATCCCTGACGACTTCGGCCGCTTCACCTTCACCGTCGACTACTGGCGCGTGAAGCAGGAAGGCATCGTCGGCCTGTTCGGCGGCGCCAGCGCCATCACAGCTGACTACCTGGCTCGCCTGAACGGTTCGTCGTTCGAAAACGTAGTTCGCGCTGCGCCGACCGCCGACGACATCGCCGCTTACCAGGGCACGGGTCTGGCCCCGGTCGGTCAGATCCTCTACATCGCCGACCAGTATCAGAACCTGCTTCCGCAAGAGGCGCGCGGCCTGGACATCGGCGTGATGTGGAGCCTGCGTGGCACGCAGTACGGTGACTTTAGCGTCAACTTCAACGCCGCCCACCTGATGAAGTTCTACCGTTCGCCTTCCCCGGGCGTGGCCGAGCTGATCGCCGCGCAAGCGGCCGGCAAGATCGACCCGTCCATCTTCATCGGCGGCGGCGGCGATCTGATCCGTCAGAACGGCCGTCCGGAATGGAAGTGGTCGGCCTCGGCCACCTGGTCCTACGATCAGTGGACCGTGGGCGCCTTCACCCAGTACATCGGTGATGTCGAGGACACCGCACTGCTCGACGCCGAAGGCGACGCTTGGGTGGTCGATTCGCAACTGACGGCGAACATGTACGGCCAGTACGAGTTCACCGAAGGCCTGGCGGCCAACACCCGCCTGCGCGTCGGCGTTCGCAACCTGACCGACGAGAAGCCCCCGTTGGCTTCCGACGGTTACATGGGCGAACTCTATCAGCCCTATAGCCGCTACTGGTACGTCAGCGTCCGCAAGTCCTTCTAAGGACCTGCATC
>NZ_JAURWM010000346.1 GCF_030654915.1 Phenylobacterium sp.
GCTATAATCCCGAGGCGATCACCTCCTACAACATCGTGCCCGGCCTGCTGGGCGTCATCCTGTCGATGACCCTGGTGATGATGACCGCGCTGTCAGTGACCCGAGAGGCCGAGCGAGGAACGATGGAGAGCCTGCTCGCCACCCCCGTCGAGCCCATCGAGGTGATGGTCGGCAAGCTCGCGCCCTATGTCGCGGTCGGACTGATCCAGACGGCGATCATCCTGCTGCTGGCACGGTTCCTGTTCGACGTGCCGATGCAGGGCGGCTGGCTGGGGCTGTCGCTGGGCGTGGCGCTGTTCATCATCGGCTCGCTGGCGCTCGGCTTCCTGATGTCGACGGTGGCCAAGACCCAGCTCCAGGCCAAGCAGATGAGCATCGTCTACATCCTGCCCTCGATCCTGCTCTCGGGCTTCATGTTCCCATTCCGCGGCATGCCGGCCTGGGCGCAGGCGCTGGGCGAGGTCTTGCCGGTCACCCATTTCCTGCGCGTGGTTCGCGGCGCGTTGCTGAAGGGCCAGAGCCTCGAGGACATGTGGCGCGAATTACTCGCCCTAACCGCCTTCGTCTGCGTCGTCACCGCCCTGGCCATGGCGCGCTATCGGCGCACGCTGGACTAGCAGCGCCGCACTGGCCAAATTACCAATCTTTGGTATGATCGCCGCCATGGGCAAGAACACATCCGTCAGCCTCGGGGAGCACTTCTCCAACTTTATTGAATCCGAGGTCGCCAAAGGCCGCTACGCCTCGGCGAGCGAAGTCGTCCGGGCGAGCCTGCGCCTGCTGGAGGAACGAGAGGCGCAACTGGCGTCGCTTCAAGCGGCTCTAGTCGAGGGTGAGGAAGGCGGCCCTTCGACGCCGTTCGACTTCGACCAGTTCATTGCCAGCAAACGCACCGCCTCGCCAACGCGATGAGCCGCTATGTCCTGTCGCCGAAGGCCGCGAGCGACCTCGACGAGATATGGGATCATACCCAGACTCATTGGGGCGACGCCCAGGCCGAAAGCTATATTCGTGACATTCAGCGGGTCATCGAAGGCGCGGTGGAAGATCCACGGCGAGGCCGGCCCTGCGACCATATTCGAACCGGCTACTTCAAGCTCTCAGTCGGTTCACACGTGATATTCTACCGTCTGGTGGGCGTTGAACTCGACGTGATCCGCATCCTGCATCAACGCATGGACTTCGACCGGCATCAGTAAGCGGCGCCCCTCCGCTTGCCGCCGAGCGATTCCCACCCCACTTTCCCTCGCATGAGTGCTCGTTCCTCGGGTGTGGGGCCGCCGAGACTGGTGGCGGTGCTCGGCCCGACCAATACCGGCAAGACCCACCTCGCCGTCGAGCGGATGCTGGGCCATGCGAGCGGCATGATCGGCCTGCCGTTGCGGCTGTTGGCGCGGGAGATCTACGACCGGATTGTCAAGCTGCGCGGTCCCTCCTCCGTGGCCTTGATCACCGGCGAAGAGAAAATCGTCCCGGCCCGCGCGCAGTATTTCGTCTGCACCGTCGAGGCCATGCCGCTGAGCCGCGAGGTCGAGTTCCTGGCGGTGGACGAGATCCAGCTCTGCGCCGACCCCGAGCGCGGCCACGTCTTCACCCACCGGCTGCTGCATGCGCGCGGCAAGTACGAGACCATGCTGATGGGCGCCGGGACCATGGCCCCCTTGATCCGCCGGCTGCTGCCTGACGCCGAGATCGTCACCCGCGAGCGGCTGTCGCGGCTGAGCTATTCCGGCCCCAAGAAGCTGACCCGCCTGCCCCGCCGCTCGGCGGTCGTCGCCTTCTCGGCCGACCAGGTCTACGCCATCGCCGAACTGATCCGTCGCCAGCGCGGCGGCGCGGCCGTGGTCATGGGCTCGCTCAGCCCCCGCACCCGCAACGCCCAGGTCGCGCTCTACCAGTCCGGCGAGGTCGACTTCCTGGTCGCGACCGACGCTATCGGCATGGGTCTGAACATGGACGTCGACCATGTGGCCTTTGCAGGCTTGCGGAAGTTCGATGGCAAGCGCACCCGCTTCCTGCACCCGCAGGAAGTCGGCCAGATCGCCGGCCGCGCCGGGCGCTTCACCCGCGACGGGACGTTTGGCGTCACCGGCGAGTGCGAGGACATGGACGCCGACCTGATCGAGGCGGTCGAGGAACACCACTTCGAGGCCACGGCCGGCGCCGAGTGGCGCAACGCCAAGCTCGACTTCAGCTCGCTGAACAACCTGATGCGCTCGTTGGCCGCGCCGCCGACCCGCGAGGGGCTGAAGCTGTCGGCCGAGGCCCTGGACGAGAAGACCCTGCGGGCGTTGTCGGGCGAGCCTGAGGTGATCGACCGCTGCATCCGCGACCGTCAGGCGCTGATGAAGCTGTGGGATGTCTGCCAGACCCCGGACTTCCGCAAGACCTCCGGCGAGGAGCACATCCGCCTGGTCCGCGAGTTCTTCGGCTGGCTGACCAGCCGCAACCGCAAGATTCCCGAGGAGTGGATCGCCGGCCAGTATCGCCATCTGGACCGCACCGACGGCGAGATCGACACCCTGGCCGCGCGCCTGGCCAGCGTGCGGACCCTGGCCTATGTCGCCAACCGTCCTGACTGGCTGGCCGACGCCGCTGGCTGGCAGGGCCGCACCCGCCTGCTGGAAGACCGGCTCTCCGACACCCTGCATGAAAAGCTGATGGCCCGGTTCGTCGACCGGCGGACCAGCGCCCTGATGCGGGCGCTTAATGTCCACAGCGAGATGCTGGCCGGGGTCGCCAGCGACGGCGCGGTCACGGTCGAGGGCCAGTATGTCGGCAAGCTGCTCGGCGTCAGCTTCGAGCCCGCCCAAGGCTCCTCGGTGCTTGAGGAGAAGGCCCTGCGCGCCGCCGCCGTCGCCGCGGTCGGACCCGAGATCGCCAAGCGGCTGGGTAAGCTGGCCTCCGAGCCCGACGAAGCCTTCTCCTTCACCCCCGACGGCGTGGTGCACTGGCATGGCGAGGCGGCCGGCGCGATCGCCGGCGGCACGCCGTTCGCCCCAAAGATCCGGCTCTATGGCGAGCTCGGTCCAGCCCCGGCACGCGAGCGCGCGGCGCGGCGGCTCGAAGCCTTCCTCGCGGCGGAGGCCGTCAAAAGGCTGGGCGTCCTGCGCCGTCTCGAAGCGGCCCTCTCCAGCGGCAAGGTCAAGGGTTTGGCGCGCGGCCTCGCCTATCGACTGATCGAGGCCGGCGGCGTGCTCGACCGCGACCAGGTGCGCGCCGAGGCCAAGGCGCTCAGCCAGGTCGAGCGGCGCGGCCTCAAGGCGCTCGGCGTGCGGCTCGGCCACTTCAGCCTCTATTTGCCGGCGCTGCTAAAGCCTCAGGCCCTGACCTTCGCCCAGGGTTTCGCGGGCCGCGATTGGCGCCCCGCCACCGACAGCGTCAGCCGTCTGCCCGACCCGCCGCCCGCGCCGATCGCCCTGGCCGCGTTCGGCCTGCGCGCGGTCGGTCGCCATGCCGTGCCAGTGGAGGCGCTGGAACGCCTCGATGAACTACTGCGCGCCGCGCCAAAGCAGGGACAGCTTTCCGATCCGGCGCGCGAGGAGCTTGGCTGGTCCGATAGCGAGGCCCGTGACATCCTGCGCGCCCTGAACTTCGCGCCGACGACGAAGCCCAAGGACGGCGAACCGCTGGTCTGGCGTCGCCGCAGCGAAAAGCCTAAGCCGCACGCCGTGAGCGCACCTGCCCCCAATTCGCCGTTCGCCGCCCTCGCGGCCTTGAAGGAACAGCCGGCGCCCCCAGCGCGCCGCCCTCGCCGGCGTCGCAAGACCAAGGCTGTGCGGGCATGAGCGACGACGCCTGCCGCGCCGATGTCTGGATGTGGCGTGCGCGGTTCTTCAAGACCCGCTCGCTGGCCGCCAAGTACCTGGATGAGGGCAAGGTCCGACTGACACGCAGCGGCGCCGAGACCCGCATCGACAAGTGCGCCAGGCCGCTCAAGGTCGGCGACCGGCTGGTGTTCGCGGTCGGAGGCCGGCTCATCGCCGTGGCCGTGGAGGCCCTAGGCGAGCGGCGCGGCCCGCCCGACGAGGCGCGCGGACTCTATTCGACGCTGGCCGCGGATTAGCGGCTCGGCCAACTCAGGACTTGCCGCCCTCATCCTGCGGGGTGGCGGCCAGGAACTCTCCCAAGCGATCGAGCTTGCGCTCCCAGTTCGTCCGCCGCTCATTGACCCAGAGCTCGACCAGGCTGAACGCCTCGGGCTCGATCCGGCAGGTCCGCACGCGGCCGAGCTTTTCAGAGCGGACGATGCCGCTGGCCTCCAGCACCGCCAAATGCTGCACCACCGCCGACAGGGTCATGTCGAGCGGCTGGGCCAGTTCGCTCACCGAGGCCGGTCCAAGGCTCAATCGCTCGACCATTCCACGGCGGCCAGGATCGGCCAGGGCTTGGAACAGCAGGTCGAGCTTCGGATTATGGTTTAGCATGAACTAAAGTATCACCAGAGGTGTGAAACGGCAAGAGCTTGGCGAGCGTCGGCGCGAGCCGTATGCAGGGCCATGGCCTGGACCCGCACCTATAACGACCCCGAACCGCAACGCGTGAACAAATGGCTGGCGCAGAGCGGCGTCTGCTCGCGCCGTGAAGCCGAAGCCCTTATCGGCAAGGGCCTGGTCTTCATCGACGGACAGCGCGTCGACGACGCCGGGCGCAAGATCGAGACCGGCCAGACCCTGGTGCTGAACGACAGCGCCCAGGCGATCCTCGACACCATGCTGAGCGTGGTGTTCCACAAGCCGATCGGCATCGTCTCCTCCCTGCCGCAGGACGACCAGGTCGAGGCCGCGAGCCTGCTGACCAAGGACGCGCTGTGGGGCGAGGACGGCGTGGTCCCGGGTCCTGGAAACAACCTGGCGCCGCTCGGCCGGCTGGACCGGGACTCCCGCGGCCTGCTGGTCCTCTCGGAGGACGGCGTGCTGGCCAAGGCGCTGATTGGGCCGGAGTCGAACATCGATAAGGAGTACATGGTCCTGCTGACCGGGGTGATCACCCCGAAAAAGCTGGAGCTCCTGCGCCACGGCCTGGAGCTCGACGGCCGCCAGCTGCGCCCCGCCAAGGTGCGACAGATCCACGATCAGAAGCTGAACATCGTCCTGAAAGAAGGCCGCAACCGCCAGATCCGGCGAATGGCCGAGGCCGTCGAACTGCGGGTGGTCGATCTGGTTCGGATCCGGGTCGGCCCGCTCTTGCTGGGCGACCTGCCCGAAGGTCGTTGGCGGCCGCTGGCCGCGGAGGAGCGCGCGGCGCTGCTGAAGGCTTCGGTCGCGCACAACCGCCCGGCCTGACGCCCGAAATGCTGTAGTGATCGCTTGACCAATCCTTCGCGGCCAAATACTTAAGCGAACACTTTAGCGAAGGAAAAAAGATGACCGAGCGATCCGTGAGCCACGCCACCTTTGTCATCGAACGCGCCTATGACGCCGCGCCAGCCCGGGTGTTCGCCGCCTGGGCCTCGCCTGAGGCCAAGTCGCTTTGGTTCGGCAACCTCGCCAAGCCGGACCCCGGCTATCAGCTCGATTTTCGGGTCGGCGGCCGGGAGCTGAACAAGGGGGGTCCCGAGGGCGGCGCGGTCTATACCTATGACGGCGTCTATCTGGAGATCGTTCCCGATCAGCGCATCGCGCTCAGCTACACCATGGACATGGACCAGACGCGGATCTCGGTCTCCATCGCCACGGTCGAACTCAAGGCCGACGGCGGCCGCACGCGGCTGATCTATACCGAGCAAGGCGCCTATTTCGACGGCCACGACAAACCCGAGTTCCGTGAGCACGGCACCAAGGAACTGCTCAACAACCTGGCGGCCTATCTCGCCAGATAGGCCGACCGCGGACGATTGTCGCTCGGCGCTCAGCAGCCTAGCTTGGCGAGCATGAAAACGGTCGCCTCCGCCCTGCTCGCCGCCCTCGTCTCCACCTCGGCCCTGGCCGCGCCGCGCGAAGAGGCGCGGACGCTCGAGGGCCTCCGGAAGCCAGCCGAGATCCGCACCGACCGGTGGGGCATCGCCCACATCTATGCGGGCGACGTGCGCGACGCCTTCTTCCTGCAGGGCTACAACGTCGCCGGCGACCGGCTCTGGCAGATCGATCTGTGGCGCAAGCGGGGCCTTGGCCTCCTCGCCAAGGATTTCGGCCCAGCCTACGTGGCCCAGGACCGCGCTGCGCGACTGTTCCTCTATCGCGGCGACATGGACCGCGAGTGGGCGGCCTATGGCGCCGGCGCCAAGGACAACACCGAGGCGTTCATCGCCGGAGTGAACGCCTATGTAATCGAGATCCGCGCCGGCAAGCGGCCCCTGCCCCCGGAATTCCAGCTGGCCGGTTCGGCGCCTGACCTCTGGACACCCGACGACGTGGTGCGCATCCGCAGCCATGGCCTGACCCGCAACGTGCCCAACGAGGTCGGGCGCGCCAAGATCGCCTGCGCCGCCGGCCTGGAGGCCGCCAAGCTTTACCGCCACATCGAACCGGCCTGGGAGACCAAGATCCCCGAGGGCCTTGATCCCTGCGATATTCCGGCCGGCGTGCTCGCCGACTATCAACTCGCCACCAGCGGCGTGAAGTTCGCGGGGCCGCCGGCCCAGACCGCCATGCTGGAAATCCCGCCCGACGCGATCGGCTCCAACAACTGGACCGTGGCCGCCAGCCGCACCGCCACCGGCCGCCCGATCCTGGCCAATGATCCGCACCGCGAGCACAGCGCGCCGTCGCTGCGCTACATCGTCCACATGGAAGCCCCGGGTTTTTCGGTGATCGGAGCCGGCGAACCCGCCCTGCCCGGCGTCTCCATCGGTCACAACGGCACGGTCGCCTTCGGCCTGACCATCTTCCCGGCCGACCAGGAGGATCTCTATGTCTATGAGACCGATCCGAAGTCGCCCCTGAACTACCGCTACGCCGGTGGCTGGGCGCAGATGGACAGCGTCGTCGAGGACATCGAGGTCAAGGGAGAGGCGGCGCCGCGCAAGGTCGAACTGCGCTTCACCCACCACGGGCCGGTGGTCTATGCCGACGCCGCCAAGGGCCGAGCCTTCGCCGTGCGCAGCGTCTGGGCCGAGCCTGGGACGTCGGCCTATTTCGGCTCGATGGGCTACATGACCGCCAAGACCTGGGAGGGCTTCAAGGGCGCATTGGCCGACTGGGGCGCGCCGTCGGAGAACCAGGTTTATGCAGACACCAAGGGCGACATCGGCTGGGTCGCCGCCGGCAAGGTTCCGCGCCGTCCCAACTGGGACGGCCTGCTGCCGGTCCCCGGCGACGGCCGCTATGAATGGAAGGGGTTCCTGAAGCTCGACGAGCTGCCTAGCGCCCACAACCCGGCCTCCGGCTGGTTCGCCTCCGCCAACCAGATGAACCTGCCCGCCGACTTCCCCTATGCCGAGCGCAAGGTCGGCTTCGAGTGGTCGAACCCCGCACGCATGCAGCGGATCGCCGAGGTGCTGGCCGCCAAGAACAAGCTGACCCTGGCCGACGCCACGGCCCTGCAGACCGATTCCTACAACATCACCTCGCGGCGGATGCTGGTCCTGCTCGCGCCGATCAAGACCACCGATCCCAAACTCGCCTCGGCCCTGAAACTGCTGCGCGGCTGGGACCACAGGGCGGCCAGCGACAGCGACGGCGCGGCGCTCTACGAGGTCTGGATCGCCAAACACCTGGGTAAGGCCACCGTCGCCCGCGCCGTGCCGCAAGCCGCCCGCGCCACCGTCGGCCAGGGCGACCTGGCCGCGGTCATGGCGCTGCTAGAGCATCCCGACGCCAGCCTCGGCGCCGACCCGGCCGCCGCCCGCGACCAGATCCTCACCTCCAGCCTGCTGGCCGCCTATGACGAGGTGGCCGGGCGCCTGGGGCCCAATTCAAAGACCTGGGCTTGGGGCAAGCTGCACCAGGCGCGCTTCGACCACGCCCTGACCTCGCTCGCGCCCGCCGCCGACCGCAAAGCTATGTCCAGCGGGACCGCGCCGATGGCGGGAACCATGCTCTCCCCCCTGGCCGCGACCTGGCGACTGGACGACTACCGCGTCGTCGCCGGCGCCTCGTTCCGCATGGTTCTGGATGTCGGCGCCTGGGACAACAGCCTCGCGATCAACACGCCGGGCCAATCGGGCAGCCCAGGCAGAGCGCACTATCGCGATCTGTTCCCCAAGTGGGCCAAGGGCGAATACGTGCCGTTGAGCTATTCCCGGAAGGCCGTGGAGGCGGCGACGGAGCGTGTACTGAAGCTTCAGCCCGCCAGCTGATTGGGACGCCTATCGGAGCTTCCAGATATCCTGGGGCTCGGCGGCATTGACATTGCGGCGGCGGGGCCGGAAAAACCGCGGCCCGATTAGAGCGGCCGGAGCCCAATTGCGCTATGACCTATATCGTCATGGATGCTTGCATCAAATGTAAGTTCATGGACTGCGTTGAGGTGTGTCCCGTCGACTGCTTCTACGAGGGCGAGAACTTCCTGGTGATCAATCCGGACGAGTGCATCGATTGCGGCGTCTGCGAACCTGAGTGCCCCGTCGACGCCATCAAGCCCGACACGGAAGACGATCCCGACTCCAAGTGGTTGAAGATCAACACCGATTACGCCAAGGTCTGGCCGAACATCACGGTCAAGGGCGAGCCGCCCGCTGACCGCGAAGAGTTCGAGCGCGAAGAAGGCAAGTTCGAGAAGTACTTCAGCGAGAAGCCCGGTCGCGGCTCCTAAGGCTCCCAGGTCACTCCGGGGGCAAGCCTTTCTTTCGGCTGATTTTTATGCTAATGTCACCATTGACGTGGTGATAGCGAGAACGCTTGCCCCGTCGTTTTTGCAGAAGAGCCGTCCCCGGCCAGTGTACGCCTTCATAAGGCGAAGGGTGTCCTAGAGGTCAATTCCGTTCCAACAGGGGTAAGCCGCCGCGCAGTTTTTGCGGATGGTGATCTTTGCTCTGTTGGAAAGTTATTAACGCCTCTTAACGGGTTCGGACGCGTCGAAAGGACTTGAGCGAATGAGCAAGAGCGGTCTGGAATTCTCCGTCGGCGACCATGTCGTCTATCCGGCCCATGGCGTGGGCCAGGTACAGGGGATCGAAACCCAGGAAGTCGCCGGCTATTCCCTCGAAGTTTACGTCATTACCTTCGACCACGAAAAGATGACCCTTCGCGTTCCGACCGCGAAAGCCCGCACCGCGGGCCTGCGCTCGCTCGCCGAGGGCAATGTGGTCAGCCAGGCGCTCACCACCCTGAAGGGCCGCGCCCGCGTGAAGCGTACCATGTGGTCGCGTCGCGCCCAGGAATATGAAGCCAAGATCAACTCCGGCGACCTGATCTCCATCGCCGAAGTGGTGCGTGATCTGCACCGCGCCGAGAACCAGCCGGAACAGTCCTATTCGGAGCGTCAGCTCTATGAATCGGCCCTGGACCGCATGGCTCGCGAAGTCGCCGCCATCGAGCGCATCGACCGCGACGCCGCCATCGGCATCCTCAACAAGAGCCTGATCAAGGCCGTCGCCTCCTAAGGGATTCGTCGAAAATCAACTTGAAACGCCCGGCCGCAAGGTCGGGCGTTTTCGTTTGTGTGATCCGCCGACGCGCGGTCCAGCCGCGCCAGAAGCCCCGCGGTTCAAGCAAGCCGTGAACGAGCGCGATAGCGGCGACCCGATCGCGCCCGGCTGGAGCCGCCCGTTCGGCCGCCGACAAATAGCCGGCGCGTCGCGGGGCGGAGCGCCCCGCCAGCCCTAGACCCGAACGAAAATCGGACCCCAGAGGATCTGATAGCGTCGCTCGTCCAGCCGTTGACGAGGCCGCAACTGATAGACGCCCGGCGTCAGCCGCGAACCGATGGCCTCCTGGCCGAACGCGCGGCTGGCGGCCACGTCCAGCGGATTGCTCAGGGAGAAGCTCTCCAAATGCGGGGAGGCCTGCTCCAGGACGCTCGATAGGTCGGCGGCCCCATTGATCTTAAACGGCAGCGGCGCGGCCAGCTCGCCATCTGGATGGGCGTAGAGGCCGACGGCATAGGTGCGCTCGCCTCGCGTGACGACGCCGAACCCCACCTGGGCGTGGGTCGGCGCCAACAGGTTGAGCCAGTGGCGCTCGCTGTTGCGCCAAAGCCCCATCAGGTCCTCCGCCGAGGGCGGCGTCGGGGCGTGGCGATAGGCGATGTTCTCGCTGGCCGAGCCGATCATTCGCCGTGCCAGCACCCCGATCCGGTGAGTGGGATCAAAACCCTCCGGGGTCAGATGCTCGACATAGTCCCGGTCGGCGAGATCGGCGGCGTGAGCCCGCGCGGCCAAGGCCAGTTCGTCGCTCCAGCCACAGGGCAGCTTAGCGTTGGCCGCCCTGGCGCCGTTGGTCAACGCCCAGAGCTGGCGTTCCTTGGGCGCCTCGAAACGTCCCCCGCCGGCATCGACGAGTCGGTCCCGGAGCCGGGCCTCATAGGCCAGCCAATCGTCGGCGCCGATCACCTGGGGCGCGGCGAACGCCGGCAGCGCCGCGAGGCTTCCCATCCCCGCGAGCAGCATGCGGCGTGCAACGCCGTCGACGGTCGGCGAAGATCCTGTCGTTAGCATCCAGCGTTCCCTTCGACGGGGCTTTCCGTCAGCCTGGCCTCAAGCGGCGGGGGCGAAGACCTGGACCACCTATAGAAGCTGATCTTGATCTACAGGCTTATGGATTAACGGAGAGTCAGGGAAACGGTCGCTTGGCAGGGTCCTCGCCCGGCTTCACGATCAGTCAGGCTCGACCGCGCCCACGGCGGGCGGATGGCTCGGCGCGGCCACCGGCCCTGGTCCCTTATTCAGCTCATAGGCCAGCTTCTCGCGGTCGAGATCGCCCTCCCAGCGCGCGATGACGATGGTGGCCACGCTGTTGCCGACCAGGTTGGTCAGCGCTCGGCACTCGCTCATGAACCGGTCGACCCCGACCAGCAGGGCGAGCGAGGCGATGGGAATGTCGGGAACCACGGCCAAGGTGGCGGCCAGGGTGATGAACCCCGCCCCGGTCACGCCGCTCGCCCCCTTGGAGGTCACCATCGCCACCCCCAGCAGGGTCAGCTCCTGGGTCAGGGTCAGGTCGATATTGGTGGCCTGGGCGAGGAACAGCGTCGCCAGGGTCATGTAGATGTTGGTGCCGTCCAGGTTGAACGAGTAGCCGGTGGGAATGACCAGGCCGGTGGTGGTCTTGCCCGCGCCCAGCCGCTGCATCTTCTCCATGATCTGCGGCAGCACAGATTCCGAGGAGGAGGTGCCGAGCACGATCAGCAGCTCCTCGCGGATATAGGCCAGGAACTTGAAGATCGAGAAGCCGGCGACCAGGGCGATAAGACCCAGGATCACCAGCACGAAGAGCAGCGAGGTCGCGTAAAAGGTGGCGACCAGCGCCCCCAGCTTCAGCAGCGCCGCCAGGCCATACTTGCCGATGGTGAAGCCCATCGCGCCGAACGCGCCGATGGGCGCCAGCTTCGCGACGATCTGGATGATCGAAAAGAAGACCTTGGAGACGTCCTCGAGCACCCCGGCCACCTTGTCGCCGAACGGACCCAGGCGTGCGCAGGCGAAGCCGGTGAGGATGGCGATCAGCAGCACCTGCAACAGGTCCCCCTCGGCGAAGGCGCCGAAGAAGGCGTTGGGGATCAGGCCCAGCACGTAGTCCATCAAGCCCTGGCTATGGGCCGCCTTCTCGACATAGCCGGCCGCGATGGTCGGATCGAGGGTGGCTGGGTCGATGTTGAAGCCCGCGCCCGGCTTGACCAGGTTGCCGACCACCAGCCCCAGCACCAGGGCGAAGGTCGAGACCACCTCGAAATAGAGCAAGGTCTTGGCGCCCAGCCGGCCGAACGCCTTGATGTCGCTCATCCGGGCGATGCCGGAGACGATGGTGCAGAAGATCACCGGGGCGATGGACATCTTGATCAGCTTGATAAAGCCGTCGCCCAGCGGTTTGAGCGCCACCCCGACCTCAGGCCAGATCGCCCCGACGGCGATCCCCAAGCCGATGCCGACCAACACCTGCACATACAGCAGGCGGAAAATACGAAAGAACGCCATCCACTATCCCCGATCGCAGCCATTCCCACCTGAATGGCATTGCGCTATCACCCCCACCGGTCGGCCCGGTAGCTCAGCAGGATAGAGCAGCGCTTTCCTAAAGCGAAGGTCGGGGGTTCGAGTCCCTCCCGGGCCGCCACGGACTGTTGTCGTTTGTCGGTGTCGGCGCAATTTAAGACTGGCCCATCTGCAACTTAAGACTGGCCAAATTGAGAACAGGTCGCAAGAAACCCAACTTCAAGATGGATGGCAAAGCCACAGCGCGCGCAGCGGCCAGAAAACGCCATCGCAGGACTTTAGATCTTGGCACAAAGCAGACTCTCATCGTCCGAGCAGCGTAGGTTTGGTCCGGCATAAACTCGACTGTTTCGTGGGGCGCTGACTTGGAGCA
>NZ_JAURWM010000349.1 GCF_030654915.1 Phenylobacterium sp.
TTTCCAGCAGCGAGGACTGGAACCAGCCGCGATGCTGGTCGGAGCCTTCGAGGTAGAGGTCGGCCGGCCAGTGGGTGCCTGCGCGGTTTTCCAGGGTGAAGGCGTGGGTCGATCCGCTGTCGAACCAGACGTCGAGAATGTCGTCGATCTTCTCGAAGCGTTCCGGATCGTGGCTGCCCAGGAAATCGGTGACCGGGCGGTTGAACCAGGCGTCGGCGCCCTCGGCCTTGATGGCCTCGACGATCTTGCGATCGACTTCGGGGTCGTGCAGCGGGTGGTTCGTCTCCTTGTCGACGAACATGGCCAGCGGCGCGCCCCAGGCGCGTTGGCGGCTGATCAGCCAGTCGGGGCGGCTCTCGACCATTGAGCGGATGCGGTTCTTGCCGCCGGCCGGATAGAAGGCCGTCGCCTCGATGGATTCCAGCGCCGTCTCGCGCAGGGTCCGGCCGTTGTTGGCCGGGGTGTCGATCGGCTCATCCATGCGGATGAACCACTGCGGAGTGTTGCGGAAGATCACCGGCGCCTTGGAGCGCCAGGAGTGCGGATAGGAGTGCGTCATCCGGCCGCGCGCCAGCAGGCGTCCGGCCTCGATCAGCTTGTCCATGACCGCGCCGTTGGCGGGGCCGAACTTGCCGGCCTTCTTGCCTTCGGTCTCGATCACCTTCAGGCCGCCGAACAGCGGCACATGAGGGTAGTAGGCGCCGTCCTGATCGACGGTCTCGGGGATCTCGCGATGGCCGTGGGCCAGCCAGACCACATAGTCGTCGGCGCCGTGGCCGGGCGCGGTGTGGACAAAGCCGGTGCCGGCGTCGTCGGTCACGTGATCGCCCTGCAGCAGCGGCACGGGGAAGGCGTAGTGGGCGTCGAGCGCGTGCAGCGGATGCTCGCAGATCATGCCCTGGCAGTCGATGGTTTCGACCTTGCGCCATTTCGCGATCTTGGCGGTGGTGAAGACGTCCTCAGCCAGCTTTTCGGCCAGGATCAGCCGGTCGCCGGCCTTGGCCCAGGGCTCGAACTCGAGACCCTCTTCCATGGCCTCGACTTGATAGACCGCGTAGCTGATCGACTCCGAGTAGCTGATCGCCCGGTTGGCCGGGATGGTCCAGGGCGTGGTCGTCCAGATCACGACGCTGGCGCCGACGGCCGCGTCGGAGCCCTGGACGACCGGGAACTTCACCCAGATCGTCGGCGAGACGTGGTCATGATACTCGACCTCGGCGTCGGCCAGGGCCGTGCGCTCCACCGGGCTCCACATCACCGGCTTGGAGCCGCGATAGAGCTGGTCGGTGGCCACGAACTTGTGGAACTCGGCCACGATCGCGGCCTCGCTCGAATAGTCCATGGTCGCGTAGCGGTTCTCCCAGTCGCCGAGCACGCCCAGGCGCTTGAAGCCGCCCATCTGCACGGCGATCCACTTGGCGGCGTATTCGCGGCAGCGGGTGCGGAATTCGGCCTTGGAGACCTCGTCCTTGCGTCGGCCCTGGCCGCGCAGCTCCTCCTCGATCTTCCACTCGATCGGCAGGCCGTGGCAGTCCCAGCCGGGGACATAGTCGACGTCGTAGCCGAGCAGGAACCGCGATCGGACCACGAAGTCCTTCAGGGTCTTCTGCAGGGCATGCCCGATGTGGATCGCGCCGTTGGCGTACGGCGGGCCGTCATGCAGCACGAACAGGGGCGCACCTGCCCGCTGCCGCTCGGCGCGCAGCGTGTTGTAGAGGTCGGCCTGCGCCCACTTCGCCAGGATCACCGGCTCCTTCTGCGGCAGGCCCGCGCGCATGGGGAACGGCGTGTCCGGAAGGAAGACGGTTTCGCGGTAGTCGCGCGTGGGTGTGTCGGCGTCGTCGGCCATTACTCTGATCCAGGCTGGTCCGGTGGGTATGAGGTGCGGGGTGAAAACCCGGCGCGCGCTGGATCAACGTCCG
>NZ_JAURWM010000369.1 GCF_030654915.1 Phenylobacterium sp.
GCCGAGGCCTATGCGCGGTTCTCGGTGGCGCTCGACTTCGGCAGCTTCCAGTCGATGTTCGGCGCCTTCGAATCCGCGCGGGGCCGGCTAGCCGACTACATCGCGCGCAATGGCGGGCTGGCCGGCGCGATGGACGACGTCTGGTCGGTCTGCGGCTTCGACGAGCCGACCGAGCCGGACGCCCTTGAGGCCGCCGTCATGGCGCAGCTGGATCGCCGGGCCTGGACCGACTGCGCGCAGGTCCTGGCGCTCGGCACCAAGACCGACCAGAAGAACGCCGCCGCCCTGAGGGCCATCGCCGCCAATCCGGCCGCCACTCTCCTCGACTGCCTGGCCGCTCTGTTCACCGAGAAGGGCGAGGGCACGCCCGCGACCTGGGTCGCCAAGACCAGCGGCCTGAAGCCCCGCGAGCAACTGCGGATGTTCCTGCTGGCCGAGCAGGACCGGCTGGAACAGGCCCGCGATCAGATGCGCGCCGCCCAGGTGGCGATCGACACAGGCTCGGCCCTGATCCTGGCCAACGCCTATCTGACCGCCTACGGCATCGAGAAATCGTCGTCCGGCTCGCTCGACTTCAGCGACCTGATCGAGAAGACCCGCGACCTGGTGGCCTCTCGGCCCATGGCGGCCTGGGTGCTGTTCAAGCTGGACGGCGGCATCGACCACATCCTGGTCGACGAGGCCCAGGACACCGCGCCCGAGCAGTGGGAGATCGTCCGCGCCCTCACCGAGGAGTTCTTCTCCGGCGCCGGCGCCCCGACCGTGCGCGAGCGGCTGGAACGCAACATGTTCGTCGTGGGCGATGAGAAGCAGTCGATCTATTCCTTTCAGGGCGCGCGGCCCGAACTGCTGATTCAGGAGTTCGAATTCCACAAGGACCGCGCCACGGGAGCCGGCTTCCGCTTCGAGCGTGTGGACCTGCTGACCTCCTGGCGCTCGACGCCCCAGGTGCTGCGGTTCGTGGACGCCGCCTTCGCACCCGCCGAACTGGCCGGCGCCGTCCTGCCCCGCGTCGAGGTCGAGCCCATCGTCCACACCGCCGTGCGCACCGACCATGGCTGCGTCGACCTGTGGCCGTTGGAGCGCGAGGAAAAGACCGAGATCCACGACGCCTGGGACGCCCCCCTCGACCAGGAGAGCGAAGGCAGCGCCAACAAGCGGCTGGCCGAGAAGATCGCCAGCGAGATCGCCGCCCTGATCGCCCGCGGCGACGGGGTGTTCGACAAGGACATGCGCCAATGGCGCCCGGCGACCGCCGGCGATGTGCTGATCCTGGTGCGGCGGCGCAAGGCGCTGTTCGAGGAGATCCTGCGGGCTCTGAAGCACCGCAAGATCCCGGTGGCCGGCGCCGACCGGTTGGCCCTGTCCGAGCACATCGTCTTCGACGATCTGGTGGCCATCGCCCGCTTCGCCCAGTTCCCCTCCGACGAACTCACCCTAGCGGCGCTGCTGCGCAGCCCGTTCTGCGACCTCTCCGACGACAGCCTCTACGCCCTGGCCAAGGGGCGTGGACGCGAGAATCTGATCGCCGTGCTGCACCGCCGCCAGGACGAGGCGCCGGAGTGGCGCGCGGCGGCGGAATTGCTGACTTGGGTACGCGACGCGGCGCGAACCCACCGACCTTTCGAGCTTTACTCGCGGCTGCTGGGCCTGCGCGACGGCGCCGGGCGCTCGATGCGCCAACGCCTGCTAGGACGGCTGGGCAGCGAGGCCGAGGACGCCCTGGACGAATTCCTGGCCCAGGTGCTGGCCGCCGAAAACCGCGGCGTCGAGGATCTGGAAAGCCTGGCCGCCACCTTCGCCAGCCTCGACATCACCGTCAAACGCGAGATGGAGTCCGGCCGCGACGAGGTGCGGGTCATGACCGCCCACGGCGCGAAGGGCCTGGAGGCGCCGATCGTCTTCCTGCCCGAGACGACGCTGTCGCGCACCGCGCGCGGCTCGCCGCTGCTGGCGACCCAGGAGGGCGGCTTCCTGTGGAGCGCCTCGAAGGCCGGCGACTGCGAAGCCTCGGGCCAGGCCCGCGAGTGGCGCGCCAAGAAGGACGAGGACGAGGCCTACCGCCTGCTCTACGTCGCCCTGACCCGCGCGCGCGACCGGTTGGTGCTCTGCGGCCGGGTCGCGGCCAACGCCAAGGAAGAGAACATCAAGGGCTGGTGGGGCGCCATCAACGACGCCTTCGAGCACGCCGACGTCTCTGGCGACAAACGGGCGATCCGCTCGAACGGCATGGAGATCGTGCGCTTCGGCCCAGATCCGCAAGCCTTGGGCGCCGGCGCCGCGATTGTGAACACGGTCTCGCCGGTCCCCGCCTGGGCGTCGGTCGAGGCCAAGGCCGAGGCCTACGCCCGCTACGCCTCCCCCTCGCAGCTGGGCGAGGACGTCGTCGCGCCCGCCGCCTCGCCGCTGATCCGCGCCCACGGACTGGGCCGGTTCCGGCGCGGCGACCTGATCCACCGCCTGCTGCAGATCCTGCCCGATCTGCCGACGGCCGAACGCGCCGCGGCCGCCGGGCGCATCCTGGCGCGCGAGCGCGACCTGAATGACGACCAGCGCGCCGAGATGATCAACGCGGCCCTTGGCGTGCTTGAGGACGGCCGCTTCGCCGAGGTGTTCGGCTCCGGCAGCCGCGCCGAGGTTTCGGTGGCCGGGACCGCCAGCCGCCTGCCCGCGGGTCTAGCCATTTCGGGCCGGATCGACCGGCTGGTGGTACTGCCCGATCGCGTGCTGGTCGCCGACTTCAAGACCAACCGCCCCTCGCCGCAGCGCATCGAGGACGCCGATCCCGCCTATCTGCGGCAGATGGCGATCTACGCCGCCGTGCTGGCCGACATCTTCGAAGGCCGCCGGATCGAGGCCGCCCTGGTCTGGACGGACGGGCCGAAGCTGATGGCGGTTCCAGAAAAGCTGTTGGCCGAAACCCTTGCTGAGCTTCACCGCGAAGGTTGATACCTAGGCTGCGCCCGCTTACATCGCGGATCGAGAGTCGTAGCCACGCGTTTTCCAGGCTGCGCTATGAGGAGCTTTTCATGAGCACCGTGACGGTCACCGACGAGTCCTTCGACAAGGACGTTCTGCAGGCCACCAAGCCTGTGCTGGTGGATTTCTGGGCCGAGTGGTGCGGCCCCTGCAAGCAGATCGCCCCTGCCCTGGAGCAGATCGCCATTGAACTGGGCGATCAGGTCACCGTGGCCAAGCTGAACATCGAAGACAGCCCGACCACCCCCTCGCGCTACGGCGTGCGCGGCATCCCCACCATGATGCTGTTCAAGGGCGGCCAGATGGCCTCGATGAAGGTCGGCGCCATGCCCAAGCAGAAGATCCTGGAATGGCTGAACGAGGCCGGGGTCTAAGGGCCACGGCTTCACATGGTGTCATCCCGGAAGCCGCTCGCGGCTGTCCGGGACCCATGAACACGTGATGGTTCAAGATATGACGAGGCCTCGCCACCTCCTGGTGGCCTAGCGCGATTGGGTCCCGGACAAGCGCTTCGCGCTTTCCGGGACGACACTTGGCGCCAAGGGCCTTAGCTCGGCCAGGTTTCCGGGCTCATGGCCAGCACCTCGCCCGCGAAGTGCAGGCCGCCACAGATCAGCACATGCGGCGCGGGACCCGGCGTCTCCAGCGCCCGCCGCAATCCTTCCTCCACACTCGCAACCGGTTCGGCGCTCAGTCCGGCCTCGATAGCCGCTGTCGTCAGCTCCTCGGTGGGCGCGGCGTTTGGTGAGTCGAAGGTCGTGGTGAAGACGTGCGGCTTCAGGTCGGCGAAGGGCTGGAAGAAGCCCAGGGCGTCCTTCCGGGCGAACATCGCCGCGACCAGCACCAACGGCCGCGGATCACGCGCCACCAGCCGCCCGGCGGCTTCGGCCAGGGCGCGGCCGGCGTGAGGATTGTGGCCGCCGTCGAGCCAGAGATCGGCGCCGCGTTCGGCCGCCAACCGCGCCATGGGCCCTTCGGTCAGGCGCTGGAACCTCGCCGGCCAGACCGCGCTGGAAACACCCTTGGCCAGCGCCTCTTCATCGATGCGCGGATCGTTCAGGGCCAGGGCGGCGGCGACCGCGAGCCCGGCGTTGGCGAACTGATAGCCACCGAACAGGCTGGGCGCCGGTAGGTCGTAGAGTTGGTCGGGCATCTGCACGAGCAGGCGGCCGCGCTCCTCCCAGGCGTCGAAGTCACGGCCCATCAAGGTGGCGGGCGCCGACAGCTTTTCGGCTTCATCGAGGATCACCGCCTCGCCCTCCTCGATCTGGCGGGCGATGACGACCGGGCGGCCCTGCTTGATGATCCCGGCCTTCTCCCAGGCGATCTTGGACAGCTCGGGGCCGAGCATCTCCAGGTGATCGTAGTCGACCGGGGTGATGACGCTGACGGCCGGCGCGGCGAAGATATTGGTGGCGTCGAACCGACCGCCCAGCCCGACCTCGACGATGCAGAGATCGGCGGGCGTCTCGGCGAAGGCCTGGATCGCCAGCACGGTGGTGATCTCAAAGAAGCTGATCGGCTGGCCGGCGTTGGCCGCCTCGACCTTGTCGATCAGGGCCGAGAGCTGCTCGTCGGTGATCAGCGCCCCAGCCAGGCGGATACGCTCGGCGAAACGGACCAGATGCGGCGAGGTGATGGCGTGGACCCGCAGCCCCGCCGCCTCGGCGATGGCCCGCAGATAGGCGACGGTCGAGCCCTTGCCGTTGGTGCCGGCCACGTGAATCACCGGCGGCAGGCGTTTCTCGGGATTGCCCAGGGCGTCCAGCAGCCGCTCGACCCGTCCGGTGGTCAGGTCGATCAGCGACGGGTGGTTGGCGCGCAGCCGCAGGATCACCTCGTCGGAGGCGCGGATGGGATCATACATGGCTATGGCTCTGGCCGTAGGGAGCTAGGCAGGTACCAGATAGTCCCGTGTTGCGGGAGGCGCCTTGCGGCAGCGAGCTCCCTCAGTGAGGGAGCCGCCGCCAGATCATCACGCCGCGTGTTGTGAACGCTCGCGGCCCATCATCAGGGTCTTGAGGAGCGATGCGAGCACCGAACGCATCTCGCCGCGATTGACCACCCGGTCGATCTGACCGCGCTCCATCAGGAACTCGGCGCGCTGGAAGCCAGGCGGCAGCACCTCCCGAATGGTCTGCTCGATCACCCGGCGGCCGGCGAAGGCGACCATGGCGTTCGGTTCGGCCAGATGGATGTCGCCCAGCATGGCGTAGGAGGCGGTGACCCCGCCCGTCGTCGGGTCGGTGAGGACGACGATATAGGGCAGGCCCGCAGCCTTGACCTCGTTCAGCGCCAGGGTCGTGCGGGCCATCTGCATCAGCGCCAAGGCGCCTTCCTGCATGCGGGCGCCGCCGGCGGCGGTGAAGATCACATAGGGCACGCCGCGACGCACGGCTTCCTGGGCGGCCTTGATGAAGGCCTCGCCCACGCCCATGCTGAGCGAACCGCCCATGAAGCTGAAGTCCTGGACCGATACGATGGCCGGCTGGCCCTCGATCGTGCCGTAGGCGCTGGTCATCGCATCCTGAGCGCCGTTGGCTTTCCGGGCCGCCTTCAGGCGATCCATGTAGGGCCGCTCGTCGGGGAACTTCAGCGGATCGTCGACAACGCCCTTAGGCGCATCGAGCTTCTCGTACTGGCCGTCGTCGAAGGTGTAGCGCAGGCGCTGCTCGGCGCCGATGCGCATGTGATTGCCGGACGGAGTCACCCACAGGGCGGTCTCCAAGTCCGAGCGATAGATCATTTCGCCGGTGTCAGGGCACTTCACCCAGAGGTTTTCGGGCGTCTCGCGCTTGGAGACGAGATTGCGCACGCCAGGCGCAATCCGCGACAGCCAGCCGCGACGCTCTTTCGGACCCTGGGGTCCCTTACCGGGTTTGTCGTTTCGCTGTTCAGCCATCGCCATGGGGTTCTACACCGTGAGGCTTTCGACTCGCGCGGAGCGCACAGCCTTAGCCAAGGATTCGACTTTGGAAAGAACCCGGTCGGTCACAGATTCGTTCATTGCCAAGCCTGTAGCAATCTCTTCGACCAAGGCCGAACCGACGACGACGCCGTCCGCGACCCGCGCGATGGCGGCGGCCCGCTCGGGCGTCTTGATGCCAAAACCAACGGCGACCGGCAGGCCGCTCGCGGCCCGCACCCGCTCGACGTGCGGGGCGACGGTATCGGCGTCAGCCTCCTTCACGCCGGTGACCCCGGCGACCGAGACGTAGTAGGCGAAGCCCGAGGTGCGGCGCAGGATGACCTTCAGGCGCGCATCGTCGCTGGTCGGCGTGGACAGCAGCAGCAGCGAAAGTTGTTCGGCGTCCAGGGCGTCGGCCAAGGGATCGGCCTCTTCCGGCGGGATATCCACGACGATCAGGCCGTCGACGCCAGCCTGGGCCGCGTCATGGGCGAAGGTCGTGAAGCCGCGATTGATCAGCGGATTGGCGTAGCCCATCAGGATGATGGGCGTGGTCTGATCACCCTTCCGGAACTCGGCGATCATCGCCAAGGTCTTGGACAGCGTCATGCCGTTGTCCAAGGCCCGGAGGGCCGCGCGCTGGATGGGCGGACCCTCGGCCATCGGATCGGAGAACGGGAACCCGACCTCGATCACGTCGGCGCCGGCGGCCGGCAGGCCCTTCAGGATCTCCAGGCCGGTGGCGTAGTCGGGATCGCCGGCCATGATGTAGGTCACGAAGGCCGCGCGGCCCTCGGCTTTCAGCGCGGCGAAGCGCGCGTCGATGCGGGCCGTGGTCAAATCGTGCGTCCCAGATGCGCGGCGACGGTCGCCACATCCTTGTCGCCGCGGCCCGACAGGTTCAGCACCACGATGCCGCCCTTGCCGACCTGTTTGGCGACGTCCGGCAGGCGCGCCAGGGCGTGGGCCGACT
Organism: Phenylobacterium sp.; assembly: GCF_030654915.1. Taxonomy (GTDB): domain Bacteria; phylum Pseudomonadota; class Alphaproteobacteria; order Caulobacterales; family Caulobacteraceae; genus Phenylobacterium. Next base: position 6,861 of record NZ_JAURWM010000369.1, read on the forward strand.
CGATGGCCGGCAGGATGCCTTCCAGTTCGGCGCACAGCTTGAAGGCGTCGAGCGATTCGATGTCGGTGGCGGTCAGATAGGTCGCCCGGCCGACATCGTGCAGCCAGGAGTGCTCCGGGCCGATGCCGGGATAGTCCAGGCCGGCGGAGATCGAATGGGCCTCGGTGATCTGGCCTTCGTCGTCCTGCAGCAGATAGGTCATGTTGCCGTGCAGGACGCCGGGACGGCCGCCATTGATGGCTGCGGCGTGACGTCCGGTCTCCATGCCCTCGCCCGCCGCCTCGACGCCGAAGAGCTGCACGCCCTCGTCATTGAGGAACGGGTGGAACAGGCCGATGGCGTTGGAGCCGCCGCCCACGCACGCCACCACGGCGTCGGGCAGGCGGCCTTCCATTTCCATCACCTGGCGGCGGGTTTCCTGGCCGATGACCGATTGGAAATCGCGCACCATCTCTGGATAGGGATGCATGCCGGCCGCGGTGCCGATCAGATAATAGGTGTCGTGAACATTGGTGACCCAGTCGCGTAGGGCCTCGTTCATGGCGTCCTTCAGCGTCGCCGAACCAGAGGTCACCGGCTCCACCTGCGCGCCCAGCAGGTTCATGCGGAAGACGTTGGGCTTTTGCCGCTCGACGTCCACCGCGCCCATATAGACCACGCAAGGCAGGCCAAAGCGGGCGCAGACGGTGGCCGTGGCCACGCCGTGCTGGCCCGCGCCGGTCTCGGCGATGATCCGGGTCTTACCCATGCGGCGGGCCAGCAGGATCTGGCCCATGCAGTTGTTGATCTTGTGCGAGCCGGTGTGATTCAGCTCTTCGCGCTTCAGATAGATCTTCGCCCCGCCGAAATGCTCGGTCAGCCGCTCGGCGTAATAGAGCGGGCTGGGACGCCCCACATAATGGGTCAGGAAACTGTTCAGTTCGGCCTGGAACGCCGGATCGGCCTTAGCCGCGCTGTAGGCCGCGTCCAGGTCGTGGACCAGCGGCATCAGGGTCTCGGGCACGTAGCGGCCGCCAAAGTCGCCGAAGCGGCCGGCGGCGTCGGGATAGGCGGTGTAATCGTTGGGTTTGGCTGGAGCGTTCACGGGGCTTTGCAACTTCAAGCGCGGCGGACAGCGTCTAGAAACGCCGTGATCAAGGCCGGGTCCTTTAGTCCGGGACCGCGCTCCACGCCAGAGGAAACGTCCGCCAGCGGCGCGCCGGACAGTCGCACGGCCTCGCCGACGTTCCAAGGATCCAGCCCCCCGGCCAGGAACCAGGGTCGCTCGAAACGGCGTCCGGCGGTCAGGGTCCAGTCGAACCGAGAGCCAGTCCCGCCCGGCAGGACCGCGTCCTTCGGCGGCCTGGCGTCGAACATCAGATGGTCGACCACGCTCTCATAGGCGCGCCCGGCCTCGATGTCGGCGGCGTCGGTGACCGGCAGCGCCTTGATGATCCCGGCTCCGGTGCGAACCGCGATCTGGCGCGCGCGGGACGGCGTTTCACGGCCGTGGAGCTGAATGAAGTCAGGCTTCAGAGCGGCGGTGAGCCGGTCCAGCAACACATCGTCGGGATCGACCGTGACGGCGCAGATCTTCACCCCCGCCGCACGCGCCGGCGCGGCCAGGCGGTCAGCAGCGTCGGGCGCGATATCGCGCGGGCTCTTGGCGAAGAACACGAAGCCGATATGGGTGGCCCGGCCGTCCAGGGCGGCGCGAACCGCCTCAGGCGTTGAAAGTCCACAGATCTTGGCGCGCGCCGTCATCCCCCGGAGTTAGGGCGTCACGCGCGCCAAGCCAAGGCCGATTAGCGGCTCTTCAGCAGGTCGCGGATCTCGACGAGCAGGGTTTCGCTGGGCGTGGGCGGCGGCGGCGGCGCGTCAGCCTGCTGACGACGCAGGGTGTTGACCCCCTTGATCAGCATGAAGATCACCCAGGCGACGATCAGGAACTGGATCAGCGTGTTGATGAAGGCGCCGTACTGAATCGCCACCAGCTCGTTGATCGCGGTGGTGGGATCGTCGGGCCGGAGCACCCACTGAAGTTTGGAGAAATCGAGCCCACCCATCGCCAGGCCGATCGGCGGCATGATCACCTGGTTGACCAGGCTATCGACGATCTTGTTGAACGACGCGCCGATGATCACACCGACCGCGAGGTCGATGACGCTGCCGCGCGCGATGAACTCGCGGAATTCTGAGAAGATGCCCATGGGTCCACCTTTGGCCAGCAAAGGGGCCGAAGATCGGCTACGCCGTTCCCGCCGGTCAACCGTAAACGCGCAAAGTCGTTAGTCGGCGTTCAAACGCTCGCGAAGTTCCTTGCCGCTCTTGAAGAACGGCACGTGCTTGGCGCGCACGTCGACGGCTTCGCCCGTGCGTGGATTGCGACCGGCGCGTGCGTCGCGCGAACGGACCGACAGGGCTCCGAAGCCTCGCAACTCCACCCGACCGTCAGTCTCGAGCGCCTGAATCATGCGCTCAAGAATAACGCCGACCACACGCTCGATGTCGCGCTGGGTGAGATGCGGATTCTCTTCCGCCAGACGGGCGATAAGTTCCGACTTGATCATGCCTATTTCCGAGTCCCCGAGCCGTTGGGGAGACGGCTCATAGGCGTTCAACTAGCAGCAAGTACCTCGCCAACAGGCGTGGCCCCCAGGAATTGCCGGGAGCGAGCGGGACCATGGTCGAGTCCCGCCCGATGTTCAAGGCGCAATGCGGCACAATAGCCCACACACCCCAACTGTGATCGGTTTCGATCCCGCCCCACCCCCGGTTGCGGACCGGACGGAGCGACAAAAGAAAACGGCGGACCGGTTTCCCGATCCGCCGTCAGCTCTAGGCTAAACTCGCCTTGAAGCTTAGTCCTTGCCGGCGTTCTTCTCGCGAAGAGCCGCGCCGAGGATGTCGCCGAGCGAGGCGCCCGAGTCCGAAGACCCGAACTGCTCGATGGCTTCCTTCTCGTCGGCCATTTCCAGAGCCTTGATCGACAGCGCGACGCGGCGGGCAGCCTTGTCGATGCTGGTGATCTGGGCGTCGACGCGGTCGCCCACGGCGAAGCGCTCGGGGCGCTGATCGCCACGGTCGCGCGACAGGTCCGACTTGCGGATGAAGGCCGTCATCGGGGCTTCTTCGTCGCCGAACTTCACTTCGATACCGCCCGAGGTGATCTCGGTGACGGTGACGGTGACGATCTGCTTCGAACGGTAGGTGTCGCCCTGCATCGGGTCGCCGGCGTGTTGCTTGATGCCGAGCGAGATGCGTTCCTTCTCGACGTCGACGTCGAGAACGCGGGCCTTGACCATGTCGCCCTTGTTGTACTTGGCGATGGCTTCTTCACCCGACACGGTCCAGTCGAGATCCGACAGGTGCACCATGCCGTCGATGTCGTTGTCGAGGCCGATGAACAGACCGAATTCGGTCGCGTTCTTGACTTCGCCTTCGACGGTCGAGCCGATCGGATGGGCGGCCACGAAGGCGTCCCACGGATTGGCCATGGCCTGCTTCAGGCCGAGCGACACGCGACGCTTGGACGGATCGACGTCCAGCACGACCACGTCGACTTCTTGCGAGGTCGAGACGATCTTGCCGGGGTGAACGTTCTTCTTGGTCCAGGACATTTCCGAGACGTGCACCAAGCCTTCGACACCGGCTTCCAGCTCCACGAAGGCGCCGTAATCGGTGATGTTGGTGATGCGGCCCGTGAACTTCGCGCCGACCGGGTACTTCGCTTCCACGCCGTCCCAAGGATCGGACTGCAGTTGCTTCATGCCGAGGCTGATGCGCTGGGTGTCCGGGTTGATCTTGACGATCTGGACCTTAACCGTGTCGCCGACCGCGAGCACTTGGCTCGGGTGGTTGACGCGCTTCCAGCTCATGTCGGTGACGTGCAGCAGGCCGTCGATGCCGCCCAGGTCCACGAACGC
>NZ_JAURWM010000383.1 GCF_030654915.1 Phenylobacterium sp.
CCTACGCCAGGTACTGGAAGGACAAGACCGGCCAGGACCTGGTGATCAACCAGAGCCACGGCGGCTCGGGCAAGCAGGCCCGCTCGGTGATCGACGGCCTGCAGGCCGATGTCGTCACCCTGGCTCTGGCCAGCGACATCGACGAGATCGCCGCCAAGGCCAAGCTGCTGCCGGCCAATTGGCAGTCTCGCCTGCCCAACAACTCGACGCCCTACACCTCGACCATCGTGTTCCTGGTCCGCAAGGGCAATCCCTGGAAGATCATGGACTGGGGCGACCTGATCAAACCCGGCATCGACGTGATCACGCCGAACCCGAAGACCTCCGGCGGCGCGCGCTGGAACTATCTGGCGGCCTGGGCCTGGGCGCTGCGCCAGCCCGGCGGCAACGCCGCCAAGGCCGAGGCCTTTGTCGGTGAACTCTTCAAGCACGTGCCGGTGCTAGATACCGGCGCGCGTGGCTCGACCACCACCTTCGTCCAGCGCGGCATCGGCGACGTCCTGCTGTCCTGGGAGAACGAGGCCTATCTGGCGATCGAGGAACTGGGTCCCGGCAAGGTGGACATCGTCTATCCGTCGATGTCGATCCTGGCCGAACCGCCCGTCGCCCTGGTCGACAAGGTGGTTGATCGCAAGAAGACCCGCACCGTGGCCGAGGGGTATCTGAACTTCCTCTACAGCCCGATCGCCCAGGATCTGATCGGCAAAAACCACTACCGCCCGCGCAATCCCGAAGCGGCCGCCAAGTGGGCCAAGAAGTTCCCCAAGATCCCGCTGGTCACCATCGACGACACTTTCGGCGGCTGGAAGAAGGCCCAGGCCTATCACTTCGGCGACGGCGGGGTGTTCGACCGCATCTACAAGCCGCGCTAGCCCTCCCAGGCGCACGGCGAACCCAGGGCGCGGAGTTCGGCTCCGCGCCCTTTTTCATGGGCGTGGCAACCTGCGCCTTCAGGGCCCGTTTGAAGGCCCATGAACCTCTCGACGCCGGACATCGTCGGAACCGCCGCGGCCATCTGCTCGATGACGAGCTTCACGCCGCAGATCGCCAAGATCTGGCGCGAGCGCGACGCCTCTTCCGTCAGCCTGCGGATGTATGTGGTGACCGTGACCGGCTTTTCGCTGTGGATCGCCTATGGCGCCCTCACCCACAGTTGGCCGGTGGTCGGCTCCAACGCGGTCTGCCTGGTCCTCTCCGGCGTGATCCTCGGCCTCAAGTGGCGTTTCCGCGGCGGATAATCGCGCCATAGTTGGCGCCAGGGCGAGGCGCCACTAGATTGCCGCCGACCGGCGCGAACCCGCGCTCCTAAACCCCCACGCGCGTGGAACCACGGCCCAGCCGCATCTGGCGCGCGACAGGATGTCTTGATGTCGATCGACAGATTCGCCGCCGCCGAAGCCGCCCTGAAAGCTGGCGACACCGACGCAGGAATTCGGCTGATCGAGGGAGAATTGAACAGCGACCCGGCCGCGCCAGTCGGAATCTACCGAAATTTCACGACGCTGCTTGTCCGGCGCCAACGCTACGATCAAGCCGCCGATTGGACTGGCAAGGCCGTCGAGCGGTTCCCGAAAGACATCGATCTGTGGAACCTGCGCGGGGTCGCGCTGCGTCGGCTCCGCCGGCTTGGCGAGTCGTTGGACGCCTTGAACAAGGCCGGCAAGCTCGACCCCAAAAACCGATCGGTGCTCAACAACAAGGGCAATGTCTACAACGACATGCGTAATCCAGCGGCAGTGGACGTGTTCACCAAGCTGGTGCGCGTCACGCCGAACGACGCCGAGGTTCAGCGTAGTCTGGGCCGCGCCTACTGGTTCGCCGGCGAGCTCGACAAGGCTGAAATGCGCTTCAACCTGGCGGTCAAGCTGAAGCCGACCCTGGTGGATGCCTGGCTCGACCTGATCGGCGTGATCAGCGAAGCCAAGTCGCAGGAGGAGGCGCAACCGGTGCTGGAACGCGCCGTCGCCGCCAATCCCGCCGACATGCGCCTGGTCGAGGCCCGGGCGGTGGGCATCCGCCGCACCGGCGCCACCCGCGACGCCGAGCAGTTCCTGCTCGACCAGTTGGAGAAGCACCCCAACGAGGCGTCGCTACACTTCCAGCTGGGCAGCAACATCACCGACTACGATCGTGCGCGTGCGAACGCCGCGTTCGAAAGGGCCATCGAGCTCGATCCCAAGGACATTCGGTATCAGGTCTCCCTGGCCGAGAGCCTTGGCCGCTCGCGTCATGGCGACGAAGCCGCCAACCTGGAGCGCGCCTATCAGATCCTGGTCGGAATCGTGGACCAGATGCCGATGACGGCGCCGAACTTGAAGATCGCCTATGAACTGATGGTGCGCGTCGCGGCCTTTGACGACATGGAGAAGCTGGGCAGCTTCTCCGAGGTCGGCCGCACCTGGGCCGAGGCCGGACGGCACACCGCCCTGTTCGCCCACCTGGCGCGGGTGAAGACGCTGGAGGACCGCCGAGAACTGATCGAACAGCACCTGATCTGGGGCCGCAAGGTCGAGGCGGCGGTTAAGCGCCGGCCGATCGAGCACCGTGGGCCGCGGACGCCGAACGGCAAGATCCGCGTGGGCTTCATGTCGTCCGATCTGCGCACCCATCCGGTGGCCTATTTCGCCCTGCCGCTGTTCCAGCACTACGACCGCAGCCGCTTCGAGATCTATTGCTACTCGTATTATCAGGGCGAAGAGGACGCCACGCAGAAGCAGATCACCCAGTGGGTGGACGGCTTCCGCTGGGTGAAGGACATTGATGATCGGGGCGCGGCCCAGATGATCGCCGACGACCAGTTGGACATGCTGATCGAGCTGGGCGGATCGACCCACATGAACAAGCTCGCGGTCATGGGCTTCAAGCCCGCGCCGCTGTCGGCGAGCTGGGTCGGCTATCCGCACTCCGCCGGCCTGAAGGAAATCGACTACCTGGTTCTCGATCCCTACATGACGCCCGAGAAGCCCGGCCTGCTGATCGAAAAGCCGCTCGAACTGCCCAAGGGCTGGTACGCGCTGGGCGAACGGGCCTTCCGCGAGGAGCCCCAGGCCGATCCGGTCGCCCCGGTGACCCGCAACGGCTACGTCACCTTCGGCACCGCGAACAATCCCTACAAGTACGGCAAGGAAGTCGTCGGGGCCTGGGCCAAGATCGTCGCCGGGACGCCCGGTTCGAAGTTCCTGTTCGTCCGTCCGGAAGGCGGCACGCCGACCTTCTGCGCCAACATCCGCAAGATTTTCGCGGCCGAGGGCGTCGCGGCCGAGCGGGTGGTGTTCGAGAACGTCCGCGGCCGCCACCTGCCATTCTACAACCAGATGGACATCTCGCTCGACACCTTCCCCCAGACCGGCGGCACCACGACCTGCGAGTCGCTCTGGATGGGCGTGCCTGTGGTGGCCCAGGTCGGCGACGCAGTGTTCGAACGTCTCAGCTACTCGGTGCTGATGAATGTCGGCCTGGGCGACCTCGTGGCGCGAAGCACCGATGAGTATGTCGAGATCGCGCTGAAGCTCGGCGCCGACCACGCCCGGATCGCGGAGCTGCGCCGTGGCATGCGCGCGCGGTTGAAGGCGAGCCCGCTAGCCGACACCAAGCAATTCGCCGCCGACTACTTCGCGATGATCGAAAAGGCGGTGAAGGCCGGCTAGGGCTCTCACGCCGGGGCCGACAGCAATCCAGCGGCGGCGATGCGACGGTAATAGGCCGCGTAGTCGTCCCAGAACGCCTCTGCGGGCCAGCCCGGCGTGATCCAGGGGTCGCTGTTGACGCGGACCAACGGTTCGGTGAGGGCCGGTTGCGGCGCGGCCTCCACCTCGCAGGCCAGCCCAAGACGAGGCGCCATCTCGCGCGCCAGCAGATGGGCGAACGCCTCCTGGGTGCCCACGAAGCCGGAGGGCCGGGCGACTTTCTGGTCTGGCCCCGCCTCGGTCAGCAGGTCGCGCGCCAAGGCGGCATAGGCCTGGCCCAGCAGCGGTACGGGGATGTTGTCGCGGACATAGAGCGGCGTGCGGACAAGTCCGGCTTCGTCAGCAAACCAGCGCTGGAACAGCGACCAGCCGAAGCGGCCCTCTTCCAGCGGCCCGAACGGACCGGCGATCACGAACTTGCCGAACTTCAGGTCCCGCCAGCGCGCGAGGTGGCGCAAGGCCTCGTTGGTCAGGGTCTTGGACAGACCATAGGGGCTAACGGCCAGATCGCCGGCCTCCGCCCGCCCCTCGCCGGCCTCGAACGCCGTACCGGTGGCGATCACCGCCTTGCCGCCGGCCTTGGCGAAAGCCGAGAGCACCGCCTCCGCGCCCAGCAGATTGCGGCTTACGCCATCCATCACGTCGTAATCGGCCGAGCGATAGTTCGGGATATCGGCTGCGTGGTGGGCCAGCAGATCGAAGCCGTCGCCGGCTAGTTCTGAGAAAGCTGGCGAGGCGAACGGCGCGTTGAACACCACGTCCACGGACTTCGCCAGCCGCTCGACGCGCTCGGCCCGTAGGCCGGAATAGTCAGCCCGCGACCGGCGCATGGGAGCGGTGACCTGATACCCGGCCGCGGCCAGGGCCTCGGCGATCCAGAGGCCGGAGAACGAGCTTCCGCCGGTCAGCAGGACCTTGGTCATGTCAGTCCTCGTGGTTTGGATAGGCGGCGTCGCGCTCGGAGATCACCAGCGGCGTCGCTGGCCAATCAATGCCGAAACGCGGGTCGTTCCAACGCACGCCGCGCCCGTGGCCGGGCTCGAACATGCGGTCGATCTGGTAGAGGACGTCGGTGTCGTCTTCGAGCGTGATGAACCCATGGGCCATGCCTTGGCCGATCAGCAGGGCCCGGCCGCTTTCGGCGGAGAGTTCCGTTCCGGTCCAGCGCAAATAGGTCGGACTGTCCGCACGCAGATCAACGGCGACATCAAAGATCGCGCCGCGCGTCGCGCGGACCAGCTTGGCCTCGGCATGGGGCGCGGCTTCATAGTGCATGCCGCGCAGGGTCCGCGCCTTGGCGTTGCGCGACAGGCTGGTCTGCGCAGGCACGAACGGATGACCAGCCGCGGCGAAGTCCTCGGGGCAATGCAGGCGCGAGAACGAACCGCGCGTGTCGCTGATCACATCCAGGTCGACGATTACGACGCCGTCGATGTCGGTCGCCGTAAACCGCATCAGCGCACGACTTTCGTATCCGGCGCGGCGGTGACGAACTGGCCGCCCCAGTCGGCGATGTGAGCCAGCTGGCCCATGATCTCGTCCTTCAGGTTCCAGGGCAGGATGATCAGATAGTCGGGCTTGAAATCGCCGATCCGCGCCGGGG
>NZ_JAURWM010000385.1 GCF_030654915.1 Phenylobacterium sp.
ACCGAGCAGGAGATCGTGGTCTGCTACGCAGGCGGCATGAGCCGCTGGCGGGTCATCTCCCCCGCCCTGCGGCTTGCCAGCATCATCACCATCATCGCCTTGGCGGTAAACCTCTGGGTCCAGCCGATGGCGGCGCGCGAGATGCGCCAGACGCTGTTCAATGTCCGCACAGATTTGGCCTCGACACTGATACGCGAGGGCGAATTCACCAACCCGGCGCCCGGACTGACGGTCTACGCCCAATCAGTGGACGCGACCGGCCTGATCCACAACCTCTTCATCCATCATGAGAAGAGCGGCAGCTCAGCCACCACCTATACGGCCGACGAAGGCCGGCTGGAGAAGCGCGGCGACCGAGCCGTACTCGTGATGCACAAGGGCTCGATGCAGGAGTTCAGCGAATCCGACGTGCTGAACTACCTGACCTTCGACGACTACCCCTACGATCTCGCGCCGTTCATGACCTCCGACGAACTGATCCACTACAAGCCCTCGGACCGCTATCTGCACGAGTTGCTGTTCCCCGACCTCAGCCAGGATTGGGAGAAGCGGAACTATCTGAAACTGCTGGCCGAAGGCCACAGCCGGATATCGACACCGCTCTACAACATCGCGCTGATGGCCATGGCCTTGACCGCGATCATCGGCGGCGGGTTCAGCCGCACCGGCTATGGTCGGCGTATCGCGACCATGAGCGCCATCGCCGTGGGCGTCCGCATCCTGGGCTTCGTGGTCCAGGCCGCCGCCGAGGAAGCCGCCTGGCTGAACATCCTTCAGTACGCCGTGCCGATCGCGGCGACCTACTTCGCCCTGCGCAGCATCTTCCGCCAGAAAGTGACCCGGTTCATCGACATGCGGCTCAAGCCGCACCGCATCAGTCGTCACGCCTCTGGGGCCGCCGCATGATCGGCGCCGGCAAGCTTGAGCGCTATGTCATGGGCCGCACCCTGGCCAGCGTCGGGGCGGCTCTGGCGGTGATCGCCGCGGTGATCATCCTGGTCTCTTTCGTGAACCTCTCGCGCGAAGTCGCCGTGCGCGCCGATGTGGGCGTCGCCCAGCTCTTCATACTGACCCTGCTCCAGACCCCGTCGATCGTCGTCCTGCTGCTGCCGTTCGTTTTCCTGTTCGGCGGCATGGGGGCCTATGTCGGCCTCAATCGCCGCTCGGAGCTGGTCGCCATGCGGGCCGCGGGCATCTCGGCCTGGCGGTTCATCCTACCCTCGGCGGCCGCGGCCTTCGTGATCGGCGTACTGACCGTGACCCTGCTCAACCCGCTCTCCGCCGCTTTCAGCGCCCGCTACCAATCCGACCGGGCGAACCTGATGGAAAACTATCTGACCGACGCGCCCAAGGAAGTCTGGCTGCGTCAGGGCGACGAACGCACCCAGATGGTCATCCATGCCAAGCAGCGCGACACCGACCAGGGCCGCGTGCGCTTGAAAGGCGTCTCGCTGTTCGTCTACCAAAAGAACAAGCAGGGCATCCCGGAGTTCAAGCGCCGGCTCGAAGCCGCCGAGGCTCAGCTCTATCCGGGCTACTGGAAACTCACCGACGTGCGCGAAGCCGCCGCTGGCGAGAGTTCGGTCCGCTCCGAATCGCTGTCGATCCGCTCCACCCTGGACGCCGAATCGGCCATGGAGCGGTTCGCCGCGCCGGAATCCGTGTCGTTCTGGCGGCTGCCTGACGCCATTCGCCTGACCGAACAGGCGGGTTTCTCGGCCAATGGCCACCGCCTACGCTTCCAGCAATTACTAGCCACTCCGGTGCTGTTCGCCGCCATGCTGATTCTAGCGGCGGCGTTCTCGCTTCGATTGGCGCGGCTGGGCGGACTGGCTGGCCTGGCTGGGGCCGGCGTAGGCCTTGGTTTCGTCGTGTTCTTCTTCAACGAGTTCTCCGGAGCCTTGGCCAACGCCGACATCATTCCGTTGTTTGCGGCGGCCTGGGCTCCACCTGTTGTCGCCCTGCTGTCGGGGCTTGCGCTGCTCTGCTACACCGAAGACGGTTGAATCGCCGGCTGACCCGGTTATGCATCGGCTTCGAACCGCGTTGAGGGGATCCTGAGCTTCATGAGTTTCGGCAGGCGTTCAGCCTCGGCCAAGCGCGCCCTGCTCGCAGGCGTCGCTCTCGTGGTCCTCGCGGGAGGAGCGTATGACGCTCAGGCCCAGGCGCCGGCGCGCGTGGTCACCCCGTCACCAGACGGTCTCGCCGACGGCGAGCTGTACATGGAGGCTGACCTCGTCATCCGCGACGACAAGAACAAGATCACCACGGCGCGGGGCAATGTCGAGGTTCGCTATCAGGGCCGCACGCTGCGCGCCAACGAGCTGATCTACGACGAAACCCTGGGCACCATGCGCGCCAAGGGTGAGACCACGATCATCAACGCCGACGGATCGGTCCAATACGCCGACGAGATCGTGCTCGACGACCAGATGAAAGCTGGGGTCGCGACGGACTTTTCCTCGCGCCTGCCGAAGAACGTCAAGATGGCCGCCGCCAGCGCCGTCCATCGAAACGACCGCGTGAACGAACTCAACCGCGCGATCTATACGCCTTGCGACATCTGCGCGCCGGATGGAGCCAACAAGGCGCCGACCTGGTCGATCAAGGCCGACCGCGTGGTGCAAGATCGCGATCGCCAGCTCGTCTACTACCGCAACGCCGTAATCCAGGTCCTCGGCGTGCCGGTGCTCTACCTGCCGGTCTTCTGGCACCCAGATCCCCAGGCCGAACGCAAGTCGGGCCTGCTGCCGCCGGAAATCGCGATCTCCGAGCGCCGCGGCCTGTCCTACGAACAACCCTATCTTTTCGTGCTGTCGCCATCTTCAGATTTGACGCTAAGCCCCCAAATTAACACGAAAGTCGCCCCCTTCCTTAATGGGGAGTACCGCAAGCGGTTCTACTCCGGCGCCCTCAACGCGCGCTTCGGCTATACCTATGACAAGGACATCGCCGCCGCCGCTGGCCAGACGGTCAATGACCGCACCTCGCGCAGCTACATCCTTGGCTCCGGGGCATTTGCGATTAATCAGGATTGGCGCTGGGGCTTCACCGCCGAGCGGACTTCCGATGACCTGCTGTTCGATAAGTACGACATTGGCGGGGTCTATGAAAATCGCGGTCTCTACGTCGCCGACGACCGTCGCCTGATCAGCCAGCTCTACGCCGTCCGCCAGAAGCAGACCTCCTACCTGTCGATCGCGGCCTTCACGATCCAAGGCCTGCGCCCCGAGGACAACGACCGCACCTTCCCGATCGCCGCGCCCCTGATCGAGTCACGGTTCGAGATCGATCCGCAGATCGCGGGCGGTCGCTTGCGGGTGAAGGCCAGCGCCGTCGCCCTGACCCGCGACCAATCGCCCATTGGCGCTCCGCCGGAACACCTGCCGGGCCTCGACAGCCGCCGCGCCACTGGGGAAGTCGATTGGCGCGCCACCTACACCACTGCCGGCGGCTTCCGCCTCTCGCCCTACGTTCAAGCGCGCGTCGACGCCTATGGCATCGACGACAACGTCACCAGCCTCACCTCAGGCGTGAGTTCCAAAAGCGTGACCCGCGCCATGGGCGTGATGGGCGCTGATTTGAGCTATCCTTTCTTCCGTCGTTTCAAAGACTTCACGGCGATAATTGAACCATTGGCTCAAGTCGCTCTCTCGCCCGACGTGAAGCAGGTGGTGTTGGGCCAAGACGCCACCGGCGCCCCGATCTATTTGAACGAAGACTCGATCGCCTTCGAGTTCGACGAGACCAACCTCTTCCGCGCCAACAAATTCCCCGGCTACGACCTCTACGAGGACGGCATCCGGGCCAATGTCGGGGGGCGCGCCTCGATCCTCTGGGACGACGGCCGCCGGGCCACCCTGCTGGTCGGCCGCTCCTTGCGCACCGAAACCAACGACGTCTTCACCGAACAGAGCGGCTTGCGCTCAAAGGCGTCGGACTGGATCGTCGCGGTCAACGCCGAGCCGATGCAGGGCCTGTCCTTCTTCACCCGGGCTCGCCTGGACGACGAACTGTCAGTCGCCCGCGCTGAAATGGGGGTGAATGTCCACAACAAGTGGGGCAGCGGTTACGTCCGCTATCTGCGTGACCGCGCCAACCCCAATGACGACAAGGTCGAAAACGTCGATCTGGGCGGCCAACTCAGGCTGACCAAGAACTGGGGCCTGACCGCCTACGGCAATCGGGACATGGAGCAGGACGCCTGGGTCATCCGCGATCTGGGCGTGTTCTACACCGATGAATGCACCCGCATCGACGTCATCTACCGAAAGGAAGACACGCTGCGCGGCCGCCTTGGTCCGTCGGAGTCCATCACCGTCCGCCTAACCCTCGCCACATTAGGCGAACCGTTATATGGCAACTGACAACCGCGACCGCACGCCGGCCGCCCGCTACGGCTATACGCTAAGGAAGACCTCACCCATGAACCGCGCGCGTAAAGTCTCGGGCCTCGCGGCGCGCGGCGTCGTCTTGGCAGCAGCCTTCGCGGCCGCCGCCGCGCCGCCCTACGCCTTGGCCCAGGCCCCTGCGGCTCAGCCCGCCCCCGCGGCCCAAGCTGCTCCGACCGCGGCTCCGCAGGCCGCCCTGAGCGAGTCGGTCGCCGCCGTGGTCAACGATCAGATCATTTCGACCTACGATCTGGCGCAACGGATGCGCCTGCTGATCGCCACCTCCGGGATCCAGCCGACCCAAGAGAACATCCCGCAGTTCCAGCGCGAGGCCCTGATCTCCTTGGTCGATGAGCGGCTGCAGATCCAAGAGCTGCGTCGCCAGGAGAAGGACCAGAAGATCTCCATCGTCGCCACCGACGAGGAGCTCAACGAAGAAATCGCCGACATGGCGAAGAGCAACAACCTCAGCGCCGAGCAGTTCATCGCCTCCCTGCAAAACCAAGGCATCGGCATCACCACCCTTAAGGAACAGATCCGCGCCCAGGTCAGCTGGCAGCGCTGGATTCGCGGCCGCTACGGCTCGCGCCTGCGGGTCGGCGAGGACCAGGTGAAGGCCGCCCAGCAGCGTATCGAAGCCTCCGCCTCCAAGCCGCAATACCAGATCAGCGAAGTCTTCCTTGACGCCAACCGCGTCGGCGGCATGGAAACCGCCATGACCGGCGCCGCACAGCTGGTGAACCAGATGCAGCAGGGCGCGCCCTTCCCGGCCGTCGCCCGACAGTTCTCGGCCTCGGCGACCGCGGCCAACGGCGGAGACGCCGGCTGGATCACGGCCGGCGAAATGGCGCCCGAGGTCGATGCGGCCTTGGAGCAGATGCGCCCTGGTCAACTCTCCCGGCCCATCCAGGTCCGGGACGGCGTCTACATCATCTATCTGCGTGAAAAGCGGGCCGGCGGCGCGGCCACGGTCGTCCATCTGAAGCAGGCCGCTGTCGCCCTGCCGCAGACCGCCACCGAGGCTCAGATCGCCGCTGCGACCGCCACCCTCGAAACTCTGCGCGGCCAAGTCACGAGCTGCGACGACCTTGAGCCCAAGGCCGCCAAGGTCAACGGCGTCGTGGCCGGCGACTTGGGCGAAGCCGAGATCAAGGATCTGGCCCCGGCGTTCCGCCAAGCGGTCGAAACCCTGCAACCGGGCCAAGTCTCTCAGCCGATCCGCACCAATGCGGGCCTGCATATCCTCGCGGTCTGCTCAAAGCGCGGCGCGGGCGGCGAACAGGTCACCGCCGAGCAGATCGAGAGCCGGCTGTTTGGCCAGCAACTCAGCATGATCGCCCGGCGCTACATGCGCGACCTGCGGAACTCGGCGACGATCGAGACCCGGTGAGTCCGCTCGCACTGAGCCTGGGCGATCCCGCCGGGATCGGTCCCGAAATCATCTGCAAGGCCTGGCGCGCCCTCCGCTCCGAGGGACCCGCCTTCGTCGTGGTCGGCGACTTCCAAGCCCTGGCCTCGGCCTCCGGCTCGGGCATGCACATGGTTCGCCGCGTGACCACGCCCAAGCAGGCTAGCGAGGTCTTCAGCGACGCCTTACCGGTCCTCGACATCCCTCTGCGCAGCCCGGTCGTGGCTGGGCAACCGTCGTCGGCCGCCGCGCCGGCCATCATCCGTTGGATCGAGACCGGCGTCGGCCTGGCGCTGTCTGGTGCGGTCAGCGGCCTTGTCACCGCCCCGATCGCCAAGGCGCCGCTCTACGAGGCCGGCTTCCAATTCCCTGGGCACACCGAGTTTCTCGGCGAACTGACGGCCACCGTCAGCTACCCGGGCGCGCGCGGACCGATCATGATGTTGGCCGTCGAGGGTCTGCGCACCACCCTGGTCACCGTGCATGAACCGCTGTCCAAGGTTGGCGGCCTGCTGAGCGTCGACAAGATCGTCAACGCCGGCCTCGTCACCGCCCAGGCCCTCCGCAACGATTTCGGGATCGACGCGCCGCGCTTGGCGGTCGCCGGCTTCAACCCTCATGCCGGAGAAGACGGTTCGATCGGTCGCGAGGACATCGAGATCATCGCCCCGGCGGTCGCGGCCCTGCGCGAACTCGGCGTCGACGCCAAGGGCCCGACCCCGGCCGACAGCCTCTTCCACGAAGCCGCCCGCGCCAAGTTCGACGCCGTGGTCTGCATGTATCACGACCAGGCCCTGATCCCGGTCAAGATGCTGGACTTCTGGGGCGGCGTGAACCTGACCCTCGGCCTGCCGATCGTCCGCACCTCGCCGGACCACGGCACCGCCTTCGACATCGCCGGACGGGGCCTGGCGCGCGCCGACAGCTTGATCGCCGCGATCCGCATGGCCCACCAGATCGCCGAGCGCCGCGCCGCCTGAGCAAGCAACTCGCGCCCTCACCATGGCCGCGACCGGCCGCCTGCTCGGCGTGATTGTTTGGGCGCTGGCGACCCGGCGTAACTAGTTCGGCGGGGCGGCCTTACCGCTATCTTGCCGACTCTCCCGGCTCATGCGCTTTTCGCCCTCTCAAGAGGGGAAATTCCGCATGCTCAATCGCCGTCAAATGCTCGCCGCCTCGGCCAGCGCCGCGGGCCTCGGCGTTCTTGGCCGCGCCAACGCCGCCGCCGGCGAGCCGGTCACCCCGGCCCTGGCCCACGCGCACAAGATCTATGACGGCATCTTCGAGGCGATGCTGGTCGCCGATCCCCTCAACGCCAGCGGCCTTGGTCTCGACAAGGGTTCCCGCGCCGCCCTGAAGTCGCGGGTCGGCGACCGCTCCCACGCCGGCCGCATGGGCTCCTTCCAGCCGCTGATCGACGCGCGCGGCGCGCTCAAGACCATCGACCGCGCCAGCCTGACCGGCCGGGGCGCCACCGAACTCGACACGGTCGTCTGGTACGCCGACCAGTGCGCCGAGGCCGAGCGGTTCCAGTTCGTAGGGGTCGATTCCTACGACTACCCGGTGCCGTATGTGATCAGCCAGCTCACCGGCGCTTATCAAAAGGTCCCGGATGCGCTGGACACCAAGCACATCATCGAGACCAAGGCCGATTGCGAGGCCTATCTCGCCCGCCTGACCGACTTCGCCACCGCGCTGCGCGCCGAATCCGTCCGCGCTCTCGCCCAGGCGGACATGGGCATGGCTCCGCCGGACTTCATCATCGACAAGGCCCTGGCCCAACTCCGTTCCCTAGCCGCCCAACGCGGCGAGACCTCGGGCCTGGCGTCCTCGCTCGGCCGCCGCGCCGCCGCCAAGGGCCTGGGGACCGACTGGGCTGCTCGCGCCGCCGCCATCGTCGACGGCCCCGTTGCGCAGGGCTTGGCCGAACAGATCGCCATCCTGACCGAGCAGCGCCGCACCGCCACCCACGACGCCACCGTCTCGCGCCAGATGATCACGGCGGCCTATTACGAATTCGCCCTGCGCTTCCACACCACGACCAAGCTGGACGCGACGATCGCTCACGAGATCGGCCTGGCCCAGGTCGCCGACCTGACCGCCCGCCTCGATCCGTTGCTGAAGGCCCAGGGCCTGACCAAAGGCAGCGTCGGCGCCCGCCTGACCGCGTTCGCCAAGGACCCGGCCCAGCTGTTCCCCAACACCGATGCCGGCCGTGAGGCGCTGCTGGCCGACTTGAACCGCATGATGGCAGATGTGAAGGCGCAATCGCCGCGCGTCTTCAACCGCATGCCTCAGGGCGGCATGGAAATTCGCCGCGTGCCGCCGGCCATCGAGCTGGGTGCCCCGCGTGGCTATGCCGAAGGCGGGTCCCTGGACGGGACGCGCCCCGGCGTCTTCTACATCAACCTGCGCGACACCAACGATTGGGCCAAGTGGGCCCTGCCAACCCTCAACTATCACGAGGCCGTCCCCGGCCACCTGTTCCAAGCGGCCCTGCTGCTGGAGGCCGGCGAGTCGCCGATGCTGTTCAAGAACCTCGGCTTCACCGCCTACAACGAGGGCTGGGGCCTCTATGCCGAGCAACTCGGCGACGAGCTCGGCATGTACGACGACTATCCGGCGGGCAAGATCGGCTACCTGCAATCGTTCCTCTACCGAGCCGCCCGCATCGTCCTCGATACCGGGATCCACGCCCAGGGCTGGAGCCGCGAGAAAGCCATCGCCTATATGCTGGAGACCGTCGGCTTGCCGAAGGGCGCGGCCGAGAACGAGATCGACCGCTATGTCGTCTGGCCCGGCCAGGCTTGCGGCTACAAGATCGGCCACACCGAGATCGACCGCCTGCGCAGTCGCGCCAAGACGATCCTGGGCCCCAAGTTCGATCTCAAGGGCTTCCACGATGTCGTCCTGCTTGGCGGCGCCGTACCCCTCACCGTGCTCGAACAGGTCGTCGATCAGTGGGCGGCCGCGCGCCGGGGATAGTTCGACGCGAGAGCGGCCGACTTCGTCGAACGCCCCGCGCCGTGCGATTGGATCGCCCCCGAGATTGAGATAACATCGTCATTCAAGTTGATTGACGAGGGGCAGGATCATGGTCGCTACGACGTTCGACACCGTCGGCGCGAAAACGCGCTGGTTCTATGTCGGCATGTCGTCGGTGTTCGTGCTGATCGCCTTCGGCGGCTTCATCCCGACCTATTGGGCCAAGCTCGCCAGCGGGTCGTTCACCGGCGCGCCGATCCTGCACATCCACGGCACGCTGTTCTTCACCTGGACGCTGTTCTTCCTGGCCCAGACGACTCTAGTCGCGACGGGCCGGGTGCTCGATCACCGATCGTGGGGGATGGCCGGCATTTCGCTGGCCACGGCCATGGGCTTCACCGTGGTGCTGGCGGCGATCAACTCGATGAAGGTCGCCGACACCTTCGGGATGGCCGACCAGGCGCGGCGCTTCTCGATCGTATCGCTCACCGCCCTGGTGATGTTCGCCGGCTTCTTCGGAACCGCCATCGGCCAGGTGCGCCGGCCGGAGGTCCACAAGCGGCTGATGATCCTGGCGATGATACCGCTGATGCAGGCGGCCATGGCCCGGCTGTTCGCGACCGCATTGACCCCGCCGGGAGTCATCGGCCCGCCGCCGGTCTTCGTCTCCGTGCCCCCCGGCCTGACGGTCGATCTGCTGTTGGTGGCCGCGATCGTCTACGATTGGCGCACGCGCGGCCGGCCGCACCCCGTCTATCTGATCGGCGCCCCGCTGCTGCTCGTCCAGCAGATCCTCATTGTCCCGCTCAGCGCCACCCCGGCCTGGATGTCGGCGGCGCGCTGGGTTGAGTCCCTCACCGGCTGAGCGCTTGCCGAGCGCCAGCCCATGGGCGAGATAGGCGGTTCTGCTTCACTGGAACCGCCGCCCTGCCCGCTTCCTCGCCTCTGTCGCCTGACGAGCTTTCGCAAGACCTGACCATCGACTTCGTCGGCGGCGCGGTCGGCCATCGCTTCCGCTTCGGCGGCGGGCGCGGCCAGGACCTGCCGCGCGCCGCGGGCTTCACCGGCGGCGTCACCCCGACCATCGTGGACGCCACCGCGGGCCTCGGCCGCGACGCCTTCCTGCTGGCCTCGCTCGGCGCCCAGGTCACCCTGATCGAGCGCTCGCCCCAGGTCTATGCCCGCCTGCAGGCTGGATTGGCCGCCGCCGCGGTGAGCGACGAACCGGCCATCGTGGAGGCTATCGCGCGTATGACCCTGCTGCACGGCGACGCCCGCGAACTGCTGAAAGACCTGTCGCCCGACGTGGTGGTTGTCGATCCCATGCACCCGGAGCGCACCTCCACCGCCCTGGTGAAAAAGGACATGCGCATTCTGCGCGAGCTGGTCGGGACCGACCCCGACCAACTCGAACTGATGCAGGCCGCCCTGGCCTGCGCGCGCAAGCGCGTGGTGCTGAAGTGGCCGCGCAAGGGGCCGCCGATGCCGGGCCTGCGCAAGCCATCACATCAGATTGTCGGCAAGACCCTGCGATACGACGTATTCATGACATCCGTGGCCGAGAGGATCGCCCCATGAGCGTCGCCTTCACCAAGGAGCAGGACAGCGAGTCGGCCGCGGCCGACCTGCCCGACCGTCCGATCTCCCCGCATCCGAACCTGGTCACGACGCGTGGCCTGGCCCAGATCGAGGATGAACTCGCCAAGGCGCGCGCCGCCTATAGCGCAGCCCAAGCCAGCGGCGACGCCGGCGTGGACCGCACCGCCATGGCCCGCGCCACCCGCGACCTGCGCTACTACGGCGCCCGCCGCGCCAGCGCCCAGCTCATCGAGCCCGACCGGTCGCAGGACACCGTCCAGTTCGGCCGCAAGGTGACCTTCGAGCGCGAGGATGGCCGCCGTCAGACCTTCGCCATCGTCGGCGAGGACGAGGCCGACCCGACGAAGGGCTCGGTGTCCTACAACGCCCCCTTGGCCCGCGCCCTGATGGGCAAGACCATCGGCGACCTCGCCACCGTGGCCGGCGCCGAGGTCGAGGTCGTAGGCATCGACTAGCGGCCTCGTCCCCCTCCCCCGCTTCGCAGGGAAGGCTCACCGACCGCCAAGGATCTCCAGCAGCGCCGGCACGCACAGCGCCGAGTTCCGTGCCGCCATCGCCGCCATCTCGCCATAGGTCAGATGGCTGTCCTCGCCAGCCAGGTCCGACAGCGTTCGGATTACATATAGCTCGGCTCCCCAGGCCCCGGCCACCTGCGCCACGGCTCCGGACTCCATGTCGATGGCGTCAGCCCCGAACGCCGCATGCAGTTCGTCGCGGGTCTCGGCGCAGTTCAGGAAATAGTCGGCGGTGATCACCCCGCCCAGGTGCGGCGGCGCGTCCAAGCGACCTGCCAATTTCTCGGCCAGCCGGACCAGCACCGCCCGCACCGGGTCCGAAGCCGGCGTCAATCTGGCTAGGCGCGGCGCGCCGATCGGAATGACCCCATAGGCCGTGGGCGTGAACAGCCGGCCCGAGACCAGGCCGTAATCGTGGATCGCCAACCGCTCGCCCAGCAGCACCGAGCCAACCGGGAACCTCGGGTTCAGCCCGCCCGCTACGCCCGCGAAGACCAGGGTCCTCGCGCCGAACACCGCCAGCAGCAGGGTTGCGGCCGCAGCGGCGTTGACCTTACCGATTCCGGCGAGGGCCACCGCGATCGGCTCGCCGTCGTGGCGCCCGGTCCAGACCGTGGTTGGACCATGAACCTGCGGCTCCGGGTCGGTGTGGAGCGTGGCCTTTAGCGCCGCCAGTTCTTCGGGGGTGGCGCACAGGATGGCGTACATGTCTCGCGCTCCATTCTAGCCTGGGCGCCTGTCCTCCGCAGCCCGCAGGACGAAGGCCAGGATCTCTGCCACCGCCACATAGAGCCGTTCGGGGATCTCCGTCTCCAGTTCGATGCTCGACAGCGCCTCGGCCAGCACCGCGTTCTTCTCGATCGGAACGCCGTGGGCCTCAGCGGCCTCGATGATCTTCTGCCCGATCAAACCGCGCCCGCTCGCCACCACGCGCGGAGCGTTCGGCGCGTCATAGGTCAGGGCGACCGCGACCGGTCGCTTTGGCGGGTTCATGAGATCTGGTCCACCAATTGGCCGGCGTGCGGGTCGGCGTTCGGCGGGGAGCCGGAATGCACCACGATCTCGGCGCGGAAGCTCGCCCGCGCCAAGGCCATGCTCAACTGCTGCTGGTCATCGCGCAGCCGCGTCAGGCCGACGTCGCGCTCGGCCCACAGGCTCACGACCGCCTGGTCGCCAACCAGCGCCACCCGGGCATGAATCGGGCCTAGCGGCTCGATATCCAGCGAGAACGCCACGCGCCAGGCCGGCGCCGCAGCCGCCCCGCCGCGACCATCGCGGCTGATCTCGAACTGCGCCACGCTCGCGCCCTGCGGCGTGGTGAACGGCATCTCGAACATCCAGCGTGTGACCTGCGCCTCCAGCGCCTCGCCCGGGGCGGCCGGCAGCGAGGCGATCTGCAGCAGTTCCTGCCGCGCGATAGCGGCCTTGGTCTCGGCCATCAGCCGCTGACCAACCGCGCTGGGCGCGGCGTCCGTCGGCAGGCTCGGCATGGCGCTGGGCTGCGCCCTGGTCGATCCGGCCCGATAGGGCGGTGGCGGGGTTCTGGCCGGATTGGCGATCTGCCGGGCTTTTGGCGCGCCGGCCAGCCACGCCGCGAGCGCCTGGTTCAGCACCAGCAGTCCGGCCTTCATGTCCTGGCCTATCGGCGAGGTCTGAGGCGAGGCCGCGAGATTGGCCTCCAGGAACAGCCCCGAGCTGCTGAGCGCCCTGGCGAGATCACCAGGCGTGACGCCGGCGCTGGTCGGGCTCGCCTGGGCCAGCACCTGAGCGGCGGCCGAACGCACGTTGGGCGGCAGCCCCGGATTGCCGGCCGCCTGGACGAGGTCGGCCATCAGCGGCGCGAGCCCCCCCTGCTGCACCGCCGCGCCCTGCGCGGTCTGGGCCAGCACCTGGGCCGAGATTTGGCCGGCACCGATTTCGAGAGACGGCGTCGAGGCCGTGACGACGGGAATCACCGGACGCACCGGCGTCACCGGGATCGTCACTTGCGGCGTCATCGGCCCGGTGATGGGGGTGATCGTCACGTCGAACTCATCCCGCAGAAGAGGCGGCGATTCTATTCATAAGCGATGAAGCGAGGCTTAAGCCGCCAGCGATCCCTATGGCGAAGGCCGCGAGCCTGCTATTCGCAAGGGCGATGACCCTCGACCAACTCCCGCCGCTGCGTGACACCCTTGCCGAGCACGGCCTGCTGGCCAAGAAGAGCTTTGGCCAGCACTTCCTCCTCGACCTCAACATCACCCGCAAGATCGCCCGCCTGGCCCAGGTCGGCGCCGGCGACCACGTGATCGAGGTTGGCCCCGGCCCCGGCGGCTTGACCCGGGCCCTGCTGGAAACCGGCGCCCGCGTCACCGCAGTCGAGGCCGACCCCCGCTTCGCGCCGTTGCTTGAGGAGTTGTCGCTCGCCTCGGACGGCGC
>NZ_JAURWM010000390.1 GCF_030654915.1 Phenylobacterium sp.
CTGGCCTGGTCCCGGTTCGCTCGCCACTACTACGGGAGTCTCGGTTGATGTCCTTTCCTCCGGGTACTGAGATGTTTCAGTTCCCCGGGTTTGCTTAATGAACCCTATTTTATTCAGGTCATTATACCTTTGAACAACCTACGAACATGAGCTCCGGCCGAAGCCGAAGATCAAATTCGCAGACTGTAAAGGTGGGTTTCCCCATTCAGAAATGTCCGGATCAAAGGGTGCTCGCGCCTCCCCGGACCTTATCGCAGCGTGCCACGTCTTTCATCGCCTCTCGACGCCAAGGCATCCATCAGAAGCCCTTATGCGCTTGATCGTTCTCAGCAAAACTCATGTATGGGGACGGTATATGCGTGTGGCCGTACGAAGGACCACAACGCGCCCATATATGCGCTTTGTTTTTTGATGTCTTCTCGGGCGCGTCCTTAAAGCTCCATTGGGGAAGCCGGACTGACCCTTCAATTCACGATGTCATTTTGCCAATACACCCGGCAAAGCCAGGGTGACTGGAAACTTGTTTTCCGCGATCGCGCAGATGCCTTCTTGGTGGAGCCAGTCGGGGTCGAACCGACGACCTCATGCTTGCAAAGCACGCGCTCTACCAACTGAGCTATGGCCCCAATCATGAAGCCGCTCTCGCTGTGAGCTTTGTCGCCGACTTGTCCGCCCGAGGATCACACAAAGTGTGGTGGGCCCAGGCAGACTCGAACTGCCGACCTCACGCTTATCAGGCGTGTGCTCTAACCAACTGAGCTACAGGCCCTGAAGCGGCACGTTCCACGTAACTGCGCGGAACACGCGATCGCACCACAGCCTTATTCGCGGCTGCGGTGTTATTCGGAAAGAGAAACGAAGACGGCGACACTCTGCTACCTGTTTAGTGTCTATGACGAACCAATAGAACCGCGAGAGGCTCTGGAGGCTCATCCTTAGAAAGGAGGTGATCCAGCCGCAGGTTCCCCTACGGCTACCTTGTTACGACTTCACCCCAGTCGCTGACCCTACCGTGGTCGACTGCCTCCATTGCTGGTTAGCGCATCGCCTTCGGGTAGA
>NZ_JAURWM010000198.1 GCF_030654915.1 Phenylobacterium sp.
CGTCTGGTCCGCGCGCTAAGTGGGGCCACAGCCGCTCCGGGTCAAGCGGCGCGAGCGACGAGTTCCATCCCAATTGGTCCCAATGGGCGCAGCGTCATGCGCGGCTTCATCGCCACCGCCTGGCCCGGCGCGAGCCGCAGCCGGTATCGCCGCGCGATTTCGCTCAGCACCACCACCGCCTCGGTGAGCGCCAAGGCCCCGCCGATGCAGACCCTGGGCCCCGCAGTCCTTCATCGTTGGCTGGGTGCGCTTCGAGGCCACCCGACGGGCCAACTCGACCAGCGCCGCCCCGCTGACCGCCGCCGAGCATGGTCCGCCGGGCTTGGATCCGAAGCACCCCGGCAAGTCGCCTGGTAAGGGCGCTTGGTCGCCGCCGACCATCCGGCCCGGCGGGCGCGGGCGACGGGGCTGATAGAGCCGCGCCTCCCAGCCGGGTCCGGCCGGGAGGCGCGAAGCTTCTAGAACTCGGCCGAGCCGCCGTCGCAGGGCACGACCGTGCCGGTGGTGTAGGCGCTGGCGCGGCTGGCCAGGAAGATCGCCACACCGGCGATGTCTTCCGGCGTGCCGATCCGGCCGCGCGGGTTGGCCTTGGCGATGGCGTCGCCGGCCCGCGCCAAGGTCGCTGCCATCATGTGGCTCTGGAAGGGACCGGGCGCGATGGCGTTGACCAGGATGTGCTCGGGCGCCAGCCGCTTGGCCAGGTGGCGGGTCAGCATGATGCAGCCGGCCTTCGAGGTCGAATAGGCGTAGGTCTCCAGGGCCGGCGGCTCGATGCCGTTGACTGAGGCGATGTTGATCACCCGCGACGGCTCTTCATGGGTCGCGGCGGCGCGCAGTTGCGGCAGCAGCTTCTGGGTCAGGAAGAAGATCGACTTCACATTGAGGTCGACGGTCTTGTCCCAGCCGTCTTCCGGATACTCGTCGATCGGCGCGCCCCAGGTGGCCCCAGCGTTGTTGACCAGGATGTCCAGCGTGCTCTCACGCTCGGCGAGCGCGGCCGCCAGGCCGACGATACCGTCCATGTTCGACAGGTCGAACGGCAGCGAGATGCAGGTCCCGTACTGCGACAGCTCATCAGCCACCCGGTCGCAGACCTCGGCCTTGCGCGACGAGACATAGACCTTCGCGCCGTTCTCGACATAGCCCCGGGCGATCATCTCGCCGATGCCGCGGCTGCCGCCGGTGACCAGGGCGACCTTGCCTTCAACGCTGAACAAATTGCGCATCAAATGATCCTTCATTTTCGAAATCTAGGTATGAAACGGGAAGCGAGCCTGTGACGGCGGTGCTGACGGCGCAGGCTGGCGACATCAAGCCGCACCGGCGTCGGCTGGCAGCAGAAGGCTCAGGGCGATGTCGGCCTCCATGCGGCCGTCCGGCATCCGCACCCGCTGCTCAAAGCGCCCGTCGATCACGAATCCCAGCGCCTGATAGAGGCGTATGGCGTCAGCATTGCCTTCGCGCGCCATCAGTTCGATGCGGACCACTTGCGGCGTCAGCTTCGCGGCGGCGGCGAACAATGCCTTGAACAGAGCCCGACCCACGCCCTGTCCCTGCCAGGCGGGATCGACCGCGATCGTCAGGTCCGACAGCACGTGGGCGAACTGGTCGGGGCCGATGCGCGAAGCATGGATTTCACCGCACAGCACCTGGCCGCGCCAGGCGCCCAGCGTCACACCACCAGCCCGCGCCTTGGCCAGAAAGCCTTCGACATAGGCCAGGTCCATCTCGTCAGGCCTACGGGCCAGGCCGCCAGGCCCGGCGGCGGCGGCGCGGTAGAGCGCGAGCACCGCGCCAGCCTGGGAGGCCGCGACCGGCCGGATTTCAAACTCACTCATCTCAAACTCGCCAGTCTCAAGCCGCCGCGCGCAGCAGGGCGATCAGCCGCGCCCGGGTCATGCCGTCGGCGACGCCGTCGACCTGCTCCTGGCGCCAATGCCGCTGGAAGGCGCGGACCACCGCCGTGGTGTGGGCGTCATACTTGCCCGACGGCGCGCAGTCATAGCCCAGGCGCGTGAAGCCGGCCTGCAGCGCAAAGACCCCAGCCCCCTCTTCGCCTTCGGACAGCGGCAAGCCAGGCGCGGCGTCAGGTTCCACCCACAGGCCATGGCCGGCCTGCGCCAACTGCTTCCAGGGGAACAGCTCGCCGGGATCTTGCTTGCGGTCGGGGGCGACATCGGAATGGCCGATGATGCGGCTGTCCTCGATGCTCCAACGCGTGCGGATATCGGCGACCAGGTCGATCACCGCGGCCACCTGCGCCTCTGGAAAGGACCGATAGCCAAACTCGTGACCCGGATTGACGATCTCGATGCCGATGGAGCGGCCGTTGATGTCGCTCTCGCCCTTCCAGGACGACACCCCCGCATGCCAGGCCCGGCGCTCCTCGGGCACCAGCCGAAACACCCGGCCATCTTCCTCGACCAGATAGTGCGAGGACACCTTGGACTCCGCGTCCCGCAGCCGCGCC
Organism: Phenylobacterium sp.; assembly: GCF_030654915.1. Classification (GTDB taxonomy): domain Bacteria; phylum Pseudomonadota; class Alphaproteobacteria; order Caulobacterales; family Caulobacteraceae; genus Phenylobacterium. The sequence continues at coordinate 2,471 of NZ_JAURWM010000198.1, forward strand.
AGCGCCTCGGGGCCGGTCTTCATGCCGGTGTAGTGCAGGACCAGGATGTCCGGCGGGACCGTGCGCTCATTGAAGTTCGGCGAGACCGCCTCGATGAAGTTCACTTGGGGCTCCGAGAAGTCCGGTTACGCAGAGCGTAGACGAACAGCATGATCTGGTTGGGCCGCATGGCGATGATCAGCACTCCAGCCAGGGCCACCGCGGCGCCAAAAGCCATGCGTCCGTCGAACGGGTCGTTAGTGATGACCACGCCGAGAGCGATGGTGGCGAGCGGCGTCATCAGGGTCAACGGCGAGATCAGATTGGCGTCATATCGCTGGATCAGCCCATAATAGGCCGTGTGTCCGCAAACCGAGACGACCAGGCCCGAGAACACCACCGCCGCCCAGAACTGCCAATCCATCGACAGGCCGATCTGCAGGGCGCCAGGTTCGAGCACCGCCGACAGCACCGAAAGCACCAGCGCCGAGAGCAACCCGACCCAAGCCTGAAACTGCAGTGGCTTCACGCCCTCCATCCCCTTCATCAGCACCGCGCCGAGCGAGCCGAGGAAGGCCGAAGCGACCACGAACAACAGACCCTGGGAAATCTTGAATCCGTGCGGGTCCCACATCACCGCCAACGCGCCAAGCAGGGTCAAGGCGATGCCGAACAACCGTCGGCGACTCAGCCGCTCGCGCAGGATCAGGAACGACAGCACCGTGGTCATCGGCACCATCAGCTGGCTCACAATCGCGACCGACGATGGGCTGGCGGTCTTCAAGGCCATGAAGACGAAGGCGAACGAGCCGGCGCCCATGCACAGCGCCACAAGGATGAGCCGCCAGAACGGCTTGGGCGGGTTTCGAAGCCACGGAGAGACGGCCACCGCCACGATAGCGAACCGCACAGCGGCGTAGAACAGCGGCGGCGCGTGCAGATAGGCGACCACGTACTTCGAGACGATGTTGTTTGCCGCCCACAGCAGACAGACCAGGGCCAGAAGAGCGAAGTCACGAAGCGCCATGCTTCGGGTTAGGCGCGGTTGAACCGGTTTTGGCAAGCCCAACGCTTGTTTGACGCATGGGAAATCGGGGAGTGTGCGGGCGATTCACCGGAGACCTCGCCCATGCCCGCCCAACCCTTCCTCGGCCCCGACGTCCACGACCTCGGCTCAGCCTGGATCGACCCCTCCGCCCGCATCTTCGGGGCGGTCGAGATCGCCGCCGAGGCCTCGATCTGGTGCAATGTCGTGGTTCGCGCCGAGAGCCAGCGGGTGGTCATCGGCCGCCGCACCAATATCCAAGACTTCGTGATGGTCCATGTCGGATCGGGCACGCCGACGCTCATTGGCGCGAACTGCTCGATCACCCATCACGTGACGCTGCACGGCTGCGATATCGGCGACAACTGCCTGATCGGCATCGGTGCGACCATCATGGACGGCTGCGTTGTCGGCGCCGGCTCCATCATCGCCGGGGGAACCTTCCTGAAGGAAGGAACCGTCATTCCGCCGAACTCCATCGTCGTGGGCTCGCCTGGCGCGGTGACCAAGACCCGCGACAACTCGATCGCCAATGCGATGAACGCCTTCCTCTACTGGCGCAACGCCCAAGCCTACGCTCAAGGCGACTATCGGCTGTGGTCGAAGGAGAGTTTCCGCGCCGAGATGGGCGCCGAGCACGCCCGGCTCACGACGCCCGCCTAGGGCGCTTCTCGGCGAGGCGACTTCAGAGCGGCCCCGAATGGGACACTGCGCAAAGGAAAAGCCGCCCCGACACCCGGAGCGGCTTTTGAAGATCCCAGGTTGGCTCTGTGCGCCGCCTTAGGCGACCGCCAGGGCTCCACGGCGACGCCGAATTGCGGCGCCAGCCAGGCCGAAGCCCGTAATCATCATCGCCCAGGTCGCAGGCTCCGGCACCGCGGAGACGGGCGTGTCATGGGAGAATGGGATATTTTGCGAGAACAGGTCGCCGACCTTCTGATCCTTGGTCGCGTCCTTCGACCACAGAATCTTCAGGTGCGGGCCGCCCTGCGCAAAATCGAAGGCCCCGCTCGTCGCGTTGATGTCGAACGTGAGATTGCTGACGTTGGCGGCGACGTTCGGCGTGAAATTGAAACAAACAAATCCCGCGCCGTTACCGTTGCACCCGCCCGCGGAAAGACCGCCAGGATCAGAATTCGTGCTACCGCCGCCAGCCAACGTGGCCGTTAGCGCGGTGGCGCCGAGCCCTTTGAACGAAAAGGCGCCGAGGAACTGGGCGCCCGCCCAATTGCCGGTGAGCGCGTTGGCGCCGGCGATATCGAACGTGAGGTTCGTGCTGCTGTTTTGGGTGACAGTGAAGGTCGCACCCTGGAAAGTCGTCTGATACACGGTGGCCGCATTCGCCACCGACGCCGACAAGAACAACGCCGCCGTCGCAAAGGCCGCGCCAATAAACTTATTCATACTACCCCTCTCATGGCCTCCAGGGCCAATCCAGCGCCATAAGAACGGCGTCGCCGTCATTCGGCACTCATGCAGCAATAGTTGTGCCAACTGTTCGTGGCAATTCGACTCAATCGAACGGGGAAAAGTTTACATTCGCCCGAGACTCGAGAGCTCCAAGCTGGCGATCGATTAGCTCGGAACCGGACGAACAGGCGATGGCGTATCGCGCCTACTCGGCCGGCGACACCTGGGGCGTGCGGTGAAGCGAGGCGCACCATAACACCCCGGCCACCAGGCAGCCGATCGCCAGCACCTCCAGGCCCGTGGGCCAGCGCTGCGACCAGAGGAAGCCGTAGAGCAAGGCGAACAGCGTCTCGAACACGATCATCTGGCCGCTGAGCGTCAGGGGCAGCAGTCGGCTGGCCTGGTTCCACAGGCCGTTACCGACGACGGAGGCCAAGATCGCCACCCCGGCGGCGACGCCCCAGAACCTAGCCCACTCGCCGGGCGCATAGCTGGATCCGCCCCAGAACGCCGGGATCGCCAGCAACAGCGCCAGCGCGCCGGTCACCACCCCGGTCAGCAACGACCAGTCGTGGGAGGAGATGTCAGGCCTGCGCGCCAGCCAACGGGCGTTGTCGACCGAATAGGCCGACCACGATCCCAGCGCCCCGACCGCGCAGGCCAGGCCCAGCAGACGGAAGATCGGATCGCCGTGCCCGGTGTCCAGGCGGAAGGCCTCGAACGCCACCAGCCCGACTCCGGCCAGGCACAGCACCATTGACGGGGCCAGGGCGCGGAAGCTCACCGCCCCGGCCTCGCGCGATCCGACCACCGTCAACACCACCGGCAGCAGGCCGACGATCAGCGAGGCCGAGGCCCCGCCCGCCCACTGCACGGCGGCGGCCAGCAGGACATAGTAGAGGATGTTGCCCAGCAGGCTCAGCCGGAAAAGGCTGAGCCATTCGGCCCGCCCAAGCCGCGCGACCAGCGGGCGCCAACGCGGCGCGAGCAGCAGCATCGCGACCACGCCATAGGCGAGATAGCGGGCGGCGGAGAGCTGGAACGGGCTGAACTCGCCCAGCACCTGGGGCGCCAGGAACACCAGGCCCCAGACCGCGCCCGCCAGGACGCCGTTCGCTACTCCGCGCACCATTTGCCCGCTCATCTCCGCCTCACCGGTCCTAGAAGCAAAGGATGGTGAAACGGGATGTGCGCGTCTTGACCGTGGCTATCGAACTCTGGCCCCAGGCTATTGTCGCAGCCGCCGACGATATGCGGCTGGGGTCAGGCCGGTGGCCCGGCGCATGGCCCGCGTCAGCGCGCTCTGATCGGAATATCCGACCCGGAACGCCAACTCGGCGATTGACGCGTTCGAACTGGCCAGAGCCTCCTGCACGGCGCGGAGCCGCAAGGCCGACAACAGTTGCTGCGGCGTCTGGCCAAGCTCCGAGCGGAACAGCGAATGGAGACGGCTGGCGCTCACCCCCGCCGTCCGCGCCATGGCCGCGACAGACCAGTTCAGGCCAGGCTCGGCCTCCATCCGCCGCTTCAGGACTTCCAGCCGCGAGGGCGCCTGCGGGACATCCAGCAGGGCCTCAAGCAGCAAGGGCGTGCAGCGCCAGGCGGTGGTCGACGACATCGGCTGCTGGCGCCCGGACAGATCGACGAACTCGATCAGCCGCCGGGCGGCCGGCGAGATCGGCATGAACACCTGGCGGCTCATGCGCTCAACCGTCGCCTCGTCCAGATCGGCTAGACTGCAGTCGACCACCAGGAAGCGGTTGGCTCCGTCGCCAGCCTGCACATGATCGGCGCCCGGAGCGACAAAGGCGGCGCGCGCCATGTCCAACCGGCCGCCGCGCCCGCCCACCTCGATCTCCAGTTGGCCGAACACTGGCGCCACCAACTGCACGTGGTCGTGCCGGTGCATGACGCCGTCCGCGCCATAGCTGCGAAAGCTCAATGGATGCGGTGCGTTCACACCCCATCCACTAGCCGGCTTTAGGCCGCCCGTCGATCAGGCGTCGGCCTGCGCCGGCTGGCCCATTTCGGCCATCGCCGCTTGGTCCATGTACATCAGCTCCCAGACGTGACCGTCGAGGTCCTGGAAGCTGCAGCCATACATCGGGCCCATGTCGAGGACCGGCTTCCAAGGCTTGGCGCCCGCCGCCAGCGCCTTGGCCAGGGTGTCGTCGACCTGGGCGCGGCTGTCGGCCGACAGACAGGTCAACACCTCGGTGGCCTTGGTCGCATCGCTGATCTCGCCGGTGATGAAGTCCTGGAAGCGCTCGTGCTCCAGCAGCATGGCGAAGATGTTCTCTTCGATCACCATGCAGGCGGTGTTCTCGTTCGAGAACTGCGGATTGAAGTCGAAGCCCAGGGCGCCGAAGAAGCGTCGCGAGGCGGCGACGCTCTTCACGGGCAGGTTGACGAAGATCATTCGCATTGGGGGTCTCCTTGAGGTCTGAAGCCGTCCGCGCCCCTAGGTTGGGATCAGGACATCCCTAGGACGTATGGGCAAGCTTAGCCCCGACACCCTCAGCGTATTTTTTTCGGTCCCCCGGCGCTCCGCCTCTGGGGTGAGGCTAAAACAATTCCGCCTTGCGCCAATGGCCCAGGTCTTGCTTCAAGCAGTGCAGTCAGAACAATCGCCTGTCTCTCGGAGCCAAAATGAAACGCGTCGCAGCTATCTCGGCCGCCATTGTCGCCCTTGCCGTGGCCGCGCCCGCCTGGGCTGCGAAGACCTTCGTGCTGGACAATGTCACGCTGCAGGGCGGCGGAACGCTGACCGGCACCTTCACCACCGACGACGCCCTTTCGTCGCTGATCGGGATCGACATCACCGCATCGGCCGGCGCCTATGGGCCCGGCGTGTTCTCGGTGTTCAACTACAACAACGCGGCTCTCGCCGACTGGGTGTCGCTCCCCACCCAGGGCTTCCGCATTCAGACGGCCGGCGCCGCCCAGCAGCTCCGCCTGGACTTCAACCCGCTAACCCTGACCGGCGCCAACATTCTGAACACCTCGTCGGAATATCAGCGCCTGGGCGGCCCCCGCGCGGTGCTCACCGGACGTGTCATGCTTCAGGAATCTGGCCCGATCTCCGCGGTCCCCGAACCCGCCACCTGGGCGATGATGATCATCGGCTTTGGCGCCGTGGGCTCGATGGTCCGCACCTCGCGCCGGAACGCTTTCAGCGCCGCCTGATCCGAATTCCCTGACGACTGCTTTGGGCCCTCTCGCTTCGGCGGGAGGGCTTTTTGCATTGGACCACCCGTCCTAGCCGCAAACAGAAACGGCGCCCCAGCTAGGCTGGAGCGCCGCATAGGCCCCGGCTTTCGCCGGGGGAAGAGTTGTGGTGGCTAGGCCGCCTTGCCGAGGCTCAGGCCTTCGTAGCGGGCCAGGTGGTGATCGGTGGAGCCGAAGGCGTTCTCGATCATCGTGGCGCGCTTGAAGTAGTGGCCGATGGCCATTTCGTCGGTCATGCCCATGCCGCCGTGCAGCTGGATGGCGTTCTGGCCGATAAACTTGGCCGCCTTGCCGATCTGAACCTTGGCCGCCGAGGCGCCCTTGGCCCGTTCGTGATCGCTGTCGGCCAGCTTTATGTCGGCCATGTAGGTCATCGAGATCGACTGCTCAAGCTGGATGAACATGTCCACCATCCGGTGCTGCAGCACCTGGAACTGGCTGATCGGCTGGCCGAACTGCTTGCGCTGCTTGGTGTATTCCAGCGTGCCTTCATGCAGGCGGCGGAACACGCCGCAGGCTTCGGCGCAGGTGGCGACGATGGCTTCGTCGATCACCTTCTCGACCAACGGCAGGGCGGCGCCCTCCGAACCGATCAGGGCGTCGGCGCCGAGCGCCACGTTCTCGAACGTCACTTCCGAAGCGCGGAAGCCGTCGACCGTCGGATAGTCGCGCGTGGTCACGCCCTTGGCGCCCTTCGGCACGATAAACACCGAGACGCCCTCCGCGTCGCGCTGGCCGCCGCCCGTGCGGGCGGTGACGATCAGGTGGGTGGCGTAGGGCGCGCCGATGACGACAGCCTTGTGGCCGTTCAGCACGTAGCCCGCGCCGTCCTTCTTGGCGGTGGTCTTCAGGTCCTGCCAAGTGTAGCGGGCCTGCGGTTCGGCATAGGCGAAGGCG
>NZ_JAURWM010000392.1 GCF_030654915.1 Phenylobacterium sp.
GTCCAGTCGGTGTAGTGGCTCAGCGCGTTGACCTCGCGGATCGACATCAGCGGACCTTCGAAGGTCGACATGCCGTAGAAGGCGATGGCGACGACCATCATCCGGACCACCGGGTCGGTGCGCAGCTTGTCCCAGGCGCCCGAGAGCGTCATCAGGCCGTTGATCATCCCGCCCCAGGACGGCATCCACAGCATGATCGAGAAGGTCATGCCCAGGGTCTGGGCCCACTGCGGCAGCGCCGTGTAGTGGAGGTGGTGCGGGCCGGCCCAGATGTAGATGAAGATCAGCGACCAGAAGTGCACGATCGACAGGCGGTACGAGTAGACCGGCCGCTCAACGCGCTTGGGCACGAAGTAGTACATCATCGCCAGGAAACCGGCGGTCAGCAGGAAGCCCACGGCGTTGTGGCCGTACCACCACTGGATCAGAGCGTCCTGGACCCCGGCGAAGAGCGAGACGCTGCGGCTGCTCAGGCCGTTCACCGGAACCGCCAGGTTATTCACCACATGCAGCAAGGCGATGGTGACGATGAAGGCTAGGTAGAACCAGTTCGCCACATAGATATGCGGCTCCTTGCGCTTCCAGAGCGTGCCCAGGAAGATGAACAGATAGGCGACCCAGACGACGGTCAGCCAGATATCCACATACCATTCGGGCTCGGCGTACTCCCGCGACTGCGTGATGCCGGCCAGGTAGCCGGTGGCCGCGAGCACGATGAAGAACTGGTAGCCCCAGAACACGAACCAGGGCCAGACGCCGCCGGCCAGCCGGGCGCGGCAGGTGCGCTGAACGACATAGAAGGACGTCGCGATCAGGGCGTTGCCGCCAAAGGCGAAGACCACGCCCGAGGTGTGCAGCGGCCGCAGCCGGCCGAAGTTCAGCCAGCCGTGCTCAGGAAAATAGAACACCGTGGGCCACGACAGCTGGGCGGCGATCACCACCCCGGCCAGCAGGCCCACGACCGCCCAGAACATGGTGGCGATCACGCCGGCCCGGACGACGCCGTCGGCGTACTCGTCTTGCGGCGACTGCAGGCGTCCCCAGGATATCGCGATCGTCATGACGCCCAGCGCGGCCACGAAGGCGGCGATGAAGAACCATCCGTGGAATCTGAACAGGGGATCGTCGGAAAGGGCGGTGGCGAACAGCGCCCCCAGCGCGCCGACGCCGAGCAGGACATAGAGGAGAACCGCATCCAGCGGCGTTCCGTCCCGTTGAGCCGAAAGAGTGGTCATGTTCCCCGCGAGTGGCTGCGATGCTTCGCGGGCCACTCTGGCGACCGAGCCGGACGGGGGCATTGATTTCGGTCAAGGCGGAGCTTGAGCCGAGCTGAGACGATTCCAGAAGCGCCGCGACAACCCGGCTACGGGCCAGGCTGTCGCGGGCTCAATCAGGCCGCCAAGGCGCCCCACATCGCGGCCGCCATGCCCAGGCCGCGCTCATCGCCGATGGTCGTCATGCCCATGCGGTTCATGGCGAAGGCGTAGGTGGCGCGGGCGTCCATGTCGATGATCGCCAGGGACCCTCCATAGCCGCCCCAGAAGATGCAGTTCGGGCCCGGCAGCGGGATCATCGGCGCCAGTCCGAAGCCCAGGCCGAACCGCGCCGGTATACCCAGCACGAGATCGACACCCTCGATCTGCGGCTCCAGCGCCTTGCGGCAACCGGCCTCCGACAGCAACCGCTTATCGTTCGCCACCCCGCCATTGGCGAGCAGCGCGTGGATCTGGGCGATGGACCGCGCATTGCCCTGCCCGTTGACCGCCGGCATTTCGGCCGCGCGCCACGCCCGCGTTCGGCTGTCCAAGGGATTGGACGCAGGATTGGTCATCATGTTGATGAGCAAGGGGCTCGGCTCGCCCAGATCAGCCGGCACGCCGCCGGTCGGAGGGATCAGGTCGGCGACGCGGGCGTCATGCTCGGCGCCCATCCCGATGTGGAAATCGGCGCCCAGCGGCTCTGCGATCTCCTCACGAAAGACGCTCCCCAGCGAGCGCCCGGTGATCCGCCGGACCACCTCTCCCACCAGAAACCCTTGAGTCTGGGCGTGGTAGCCGGGCGCGGTCCCCGGCTCCCAGAACGGCGCCTGGGCCGCCAGCAGCCCGGTAGCCTTGTCCCAGTCGTAAAGATCCTCCTGGGTGATCGGCTCACGCCAACCAGACATGCCGGACGAGTGGGCCATCAACTGAGCCACCGTGATGGCCGCCTTCCCGTTGGCCGCGAACTCCGGCCAGTAGCGAGCCACCGGCGCGGCGAAGTCGAGTTCGCCGCGATCAGCCAGCAGCAGCGCGGTCAGGGCGGTCATCGTCTTGGTGGTCGAGTAGACATTGACCAGGGTGTCGGCCTCCCAAGGACGGGTCCGGGCCTCATCGGCCCAGCCGCCCCAAAGATCGACGACGGTTTCCCCCTCGATCGTGGCCGCGAAACTGGCGCCCACATCGGCCCCGCTCGCCAGGTTCGCCGCGAACAGTTCAGCGACGGCTTCAAATCGGGGATCGGTCGATCCCGACACGGCTGTATCCGTCATCACCAGGTGACCCCCAGGGTCATGCCGAACGTGCGGGGCGCGCTGTAGATCTTGGTCCCGAAGCCCAGGCCGGTCAGGTCGATCACCTGCGTAAGGTAAAGCTCGTCCGTCAGGTTCTTGCCCCAGACCGAGAAGGTCCACGGCGAGTCCGCGGAGGACAACAGGATATTGCCGTCAAAGCTCCAATAGCCGGGTGTCTTGGCGATCTGGGTGTTTTCCGAATCCCGGAATGCGCTGGTGGCGTGGCTTGGCTGGACGGTGATCTTGGCGAGGTAGTCGCCGGGCAGATGGAGGTCGTAGGACGCCGAGCCCTTGAAGCTGAAGGCCGGCGCGTTCGGCATTCTGTTGCCGTCCTGCAGCACGCCCGCCGCGTTGACGAATTCGCCGAGCTCGGAATCCAGGATCCCGACCGCCGCCTGAAGCGTCAGGTCCTGGGTTGGCCGCCAAGACACATCGGCGTCGATACCCATAATCGTCGCCTTATCGACATTGCCCAGAATCTGGATCGGAATGAAGCCGACCGTCGAGCGCTTGAAGGTCTGGATGTCGCGGTAGTCGTAATAGAAGCCGCTCACATTGACCTGCAGCGAACGCTGCAACATCGCCAGCTTCGCCCCGATCTCATACGAGGTGAGCTTCTCAGGATCGTAGGGCGCCATCTGCCGCGGATCGGTGGCCAGGCCCGAGAAGAACCCACCGCTCTTCTGGCCCTGCGAGATCGAGGCGTAGAACAGGCTGTCGTCATCGGGCTTGTAGTTGAGGCCCACCGTGCCCGTGACGTTGTTGTCGCTGATGGTCTGATCGACCGCCGCCAAGGTGAAGGGCTGGCTGCAGCCGCCGCAGAGCGCGCTGGCCCCGAAGGTGTTGAGGTCGAAGGAGCCGCCAGCATAGTGGCGCTCCTCCCAGGTGTAGCGCAGGCCCAGCACGCCGGTCAGCTTCGGCGTAATCGCGTAGAGCCCATGGGCGAAGGCCGCCGCTGACTTGGTCGTTTGGTCGGCGGTGATCAGGGTGTTGGTGTTGAACAGCGCCTGGTTCTGGCCAACGGATGAGTAGGTGTAGTGATCCCACGAATAGAAACCGCCCACGATCCAGTCGAGCTGCCCCGACTTGCCGCCGAACCGAAGCTCCTGAGAGAACTGATCGATGGCGTACTTGTTCAGATAGTCGAGGATCGGCGCCGGCGTCGTGTCGATATTGGCGTCGGTGCGCTGGATGAAGCTGCGGTAGCCGGTGACGCTGGTCAGGGTCAGGCCGTTGATGTCCAGGTCATTGCGCCAGGTGACGTCCCAGCCGTCGCTGTTCAGGATCGGCTTGCGCTCCCAGTCGCCCTTATAGGGATCGCCGTCACGGTCGGTGTAGCCGAGGAAGTTCGTGCAGTTCGTGTCGTCGGTGCGACCCGCCAACACCGAGGCGCAGGGCGCGAAGGTCGTGGGATCGATGGCTCCGAAGAACTCGGTCAGGCCCTGCTGGCCGCGCTGCCGCAAGCCCTCGACCTTGAACAGGCTGCGGAAGTCGTCATTAGGCGTCCAGAGCAGCATCGCACGGCCGGTCTGGATGCTCTGCTTGCCGATGGTGCCCGGCAGCAGACGGCTCTCCCAATAGCCGTCCTGCTGCTCGATCAGCTTACCTGACACCCGTAGGGCCAAGGTGTCCGAGATCGGCATGTTGACCATGCCGTCGAAAGTGAAGGTGTTGTAGTTGCCATAGCCGACCTGGGCGCGGCCGCCCGCTTCGTGGGTCGGCGGGGCCGAGATGAAGTTGATCGCCCCGGCTGTGGAGTTGCGTCCATAGAGCGTGCCCTGCGGTCCCTTGAGGACCTCGACTCGGTCCAGGTCGAACAGTTGACCGTTCATCATCACCACGGTGGAGAGGAACACCTCGTCCATGTAGATCCCGGCTGGCGGGCTGGTGTTGCCGCCAAAGTCGTTGAGCCCCACCCCGCGGATCGTGACGACCGGCAGCACGCCAGGCGCGTTCTGCTTGATGTCGACATTGGGCACGATGTTGATGGCCTCGGACATGTTCTGCAGGTGGCGCTGGGCGATCGCCTGGCCCGAGATCGCCGTGATGGTGGCGGGCACGTCCTGCACGCTCACGGTTCGCCGGTCGGCGGTGACCACAAGCTCCTCGATGACCGGCGGCTCGGCGCGGTCCTGGGCCATGGCGGCCTCGGCCACCCCAAGGCCGGCCAACGACGCCGTGCAGAGGAGCGCCCAGCGGCGCTTTGCCGCGAAGGCGGCCATTTTGGTTCCTGAGTGCATTCCGTTCCCCATCCCGAACTATGTCGGGTTTTAGTTACGATTAGGTGCGCATTTTCCGCAAATCGTTACCCTGTCGTCAAGTGACTTTCGAACAGGTACAGTTCCGCCCCTATTCGAAACTCGCTGAGAAACCGCTTGAACGTGCAAACGACGGCCCGCTCCCGAAACCGGGAGCAGCAAATTCTGGATGTCGCCTCCCGGCACCTGAACACAATGGGGGTGTCGGTGGAGTGGTTTGGAGAGATCGCGGCCGAGCTCGGCCTGACTCGGCCGGCGATCTACAAGTACTTCGTTGATCGCGAGGACCTGCTGTTTCGTTGCTACGCCGATGCCTGCGACGCCGTCGACGCGCGTCTCGACGCCGCGATCAGATCGACCTCGGGCATCGTCGAGGCCCTGTCGGCGTTCCTGGCCAGCGATGACGCCGCGGGTCCCGAGCCGGCGGTGCTCAGCGAAATGATGGCGCTCCCGCCCGAAAAACGCGACCTCATCTGGTCACGCCAGCGAGCTATCGTCGAGCGGCTGAGCAAGCTGATCCAGGCGGGGATAGCGGCGAACCTGTTTCGCCCGCTCGACCCGGTCGTGGTGAGCCACGCCATTCTCGGCATGGCCAGTTGGACACCGATCTACGGTCGCTGGGCCCCAGGCGCGAACCTCGACCTGATCGATGTTGGGTCGCGCGAAATCCTGTTCCAAGGTCTCGCCGCCGACAGGTCCGCATCGCCGGCCAAACTCGCCCCATTCGCCCCGCTCGCCGCGCCACAAGCCGATATTTTCAACCGCCAAGCCGTCGACGCCGCCAAGCGCGAGGGCATTCTGATCGCCGCCTCGTTCCAGTTTAACCGTCGCGGCATCGGCGCGACCCGGATGGAGGATGTCGCCGCCGCGCTCGGCCTCAGCAAGCGGGCGATCTACCACCACATCGGGCAGAAACAGGACCTCATCGACGCCTGCGTTGAACGTGCCTACGCCTATTTTCTCGGCGTGATGGAGGCTGCGGAGCTCTCTGACGCCCCACGGCTGGCGGTGATCTACGCCGCGGTGCGCGATATCGTCTGGGCCGCGAGCGAACCTACCGTCTGCGTCCTGGCCCCTCACGTCGGCTTTGGCTTGCTCAGCGTCGGCGAGCGTGAGGCGGTCGGCGACTACGCTTTGCAATTGGCGGACGGATATCGCCGAATACTTGAGCGAGGGGTGGCTGAAGGCAGCCTGCGACCGATCCCCATCGACGCGGTTGTCGCGAGCCTGCCCGGCGTCTTCTCCTGGGCCGCCAACAGCCCCGAGCAAACCCCTGAGGTCCGCATGCACATCGCCGATCAGCTCGCCACCCTCGCGACCCACGGCCTCTGCGTCGGCGACTAGCGATCAGGGCTCAGCCTTTCGCGAGCTTCGCCAACCGCGGGAACACCCGCTCGGCGTTCTCCCTGGCGATCGCCCGCAGGTCAGCCCCGCTCAGTTCGGCTTCGCTCGTCAGTTGATGTAGGTTCCGGGCGACCCCAAGCTCCGGCGTGAACGGCCAATCGCTGCCAAACAGGATCTGGGTGATCGGCGCGATCCGACGAAGGCCGGCGATCGCAAACGGATGACCCGACAGCGCCACATCATAGTAGAGCTTGGCCAGCGCCTCGAAGACCTCCGCCTCACTGACCGGCCGCGGCGTGATGAACGGGAGGTTGGCGAAGACCGCGATCCGCGCGACCAGGGCCGGCAGCGCCGCCCCGCCGTGCGGCACAATCAGCTTGAGGTCGGGGTTGGTCTGCAAGGTCCGTGAGTAGAGCAGATCGACAATGGTCCGCGTGGTGTCGAGTGGGAACTCGAGCAACGGCGCCGGGCGTCCCAGCCCCACCTGGTCGAAACAGGCCGGACTGGTGGGGTGCAGGAACACCGTGGCGCGCCGGCGATTGAGCTCCTCGAAGATCGGCGCGAACCGCGGTGAGCCGAGATACTCCCCGTCGCTGTTGGTCTCCAGGATGAACCCATCGACGCCCAGCTGGTCGAAGGCGAAGGCGATCTCATCCAAGGCGCCCCGCACATCAGGCATGGGAAGGCTGGCGAAGAACCCGAACCGTCCAGGATGGGCGTCGACCAGACCTCGACCCGCCTCGTTGACCTGCCGGCACAGGGCCGCCCTTTCCTCCTGCGGCAGGAAGTGAGTGGACGGCGAGGATAGCGACACCATCGCCGTGCTGATCTGCTGGCGATCCATCATCGCCAGCATCGCCTCGGCGCTCCAAGCCGGTATCGCCATGCCCCCATCGAGGCTGGTCAGGCCCGCCCCGGCGAGCGCCTCGCAGTAGAAGTCCGGTAGGAAGTGAGCGTGGACATCGATCCGTCCGCAGGCGCAGGTGGCGCTTTTCATTGTCACGTTCCTCGAGCTCAAGCCGTTACCCACAATCAATAAATGACCGTATCGTCATTTTATGTTGGCGAAAATTGCTTGATTCAAGCAGTTTCACACTTGCTCCACATCGATCATAGCGACATGATTGACCAATCAGTCATTTATGAGCGCGCCATGAGCACGATCAAGATCGAAGACATCGCCTTCGTCCGCTTCCGAGCGCCGGACCTGGCCCAGATGCGCGCCTTCCTTGAGGAGTTCGGCCTGACCGTCATGGAGGACGGCGAGCGGCTGTTCGCGCGCGGCGCTGGGCAGAGCCCCTTCCTCCACGCCACGGAGCTGGGCGAACCCGGCTTCGCCGGCCTGGGCCTGCGGGCGTCGTCGCTCGCCGATCTTGAAGCCCTCGCGGCGGCGGAAGACCTTCAGGTTCTGCCGCTGGACGCCCCGGGCGGCGGACATGTGGTGACCCTCACAGATCCGGACGGCCGCCGCGTAGAGGTGGTCGCCGGTCAATCAGCCACGCCGGCCTCCGTCCTCCCGGCGCGCGAGCCGTGGAACTCCGCAAGCGCTCGGGAGCGTCTGCGCCAGACTAAACGCGTCTCCCCGGGGCCCGCGCATGTCGTGCGCCTGGGCCACTGCGTATTGAACGTCGGCGACTTCCGCGCCTCCGAGCGCTGGTACAAGGACCGCTTCGGCCTCATCACGTCCGATGAGATCGCCCTGACGCCGGACTTCTCGATCGGGGCCTTCCTGCGCTGTGACCGTGGCGCGACCCCGACAGACCACCACACGCTCTTTCTGATTCAGAGCCCATCCGGCCCCGGCTTCAACCACGCGGCTTTTGAGGTCGCCGACCTCGACGACCTGATGGCCGGCCACCAGACGCTGAAAGACGCCGGACGGCATGCCGAGTGGGGCGTCGGTCGCCACATCCTCGGCAGCCAGGTGTTCGACTATTGGCGCGATCCCTGGGGCCACACCCTCGAACACTGGACCGACGGCGACCTCTTCACCGCCGCCGACGGCTCGAACGTCGCCAGCCTCGAAGACCTGATGGGTGTGCAATGGGGCCCGTCCGCGCCCCCGACCATGGCCTGAACCAGCATCCAGAGACACGATAGATGAAACTCGCCACCTTCCAGGCTGGCGCGGCGTCCGAACTCGGCGCCGTCGTCGGCGACCGCATCATCGCGCTAAGCCGCGCCGCCCCCGGCCTGCCCACGGATATGATCGGCCTGATCGCCGCCTGGCCACAGGTCGAGAACGAGGTCCGCGCCCTGGCCGATCAGGCCGCCGCCGCCGCCCTGCCCCTGGACCAGGTTCGTCTGCTGGCCCCCATCCGCCGCCCCGGCAAGATCATGGCCATCGGCCTGAACTACGCCGACCACATCGCCGAGAGCAATCTGGGCACGCCCGAGCATCAGATCTGGTTTTCCAAGGCGCCGACCGCGGCCAACGGCCCGTTCGATCCAATCGATGTGCCCAAGGTCTCCCAGGCTCTCGACTATGAGGCCGAGCTTGTCGCGGTGATCGGCGCCGGCGGCCGCCATATCGGCAAGTCAGACGCGGCCCAGGCGGTGTTCGGCTATTGCGCCGGCAACGACGCCACCGAACGCGCATGGCAGCACCGCACGCCGCAATGGGTGGTGGGCAAGTCGTTCGACACCCACGCCCCGTTCGGCCCGTGGATCACCACCGCCGACGAGGTTCCCGATCCCCATGCCCTAGGCATCCGCTGCCTGGTGAACGGCGAGACCCGCCAGGACTCCAACACCCGCCACCTGGTCTTCAATGTCTGGGACCAGATCGAACACCTCTCGCAGGCCATGACCCTGGAGGCCGGAGACCTGATCTTCACCGGCACCCCGGGCGGTATCGGCGCGGCCATGAAGCCCATGCGGTTCCTGGTGGCCGGCGACGTGGTCCGCATCGAGATCGACGGTCTGGGCGCCATCGAGAACCCCTGCGCGCCGGAGCCGGACCGTGGGTGACGAGGCCTTCGACTGCGACGTGCTGATTGTCGGCCTCGGCCCGGTCGGCGCCATGCTCGCCTTGCTGCTGGCCCAGTCGGGCGTCAGCATCATTGCGATCGACAAGGACACGGCGGTCTACCCCCTGCCCCGCGCCGCCCACTTCGACCACGAGATCATGCGCCTGTTTCAGCAGGTGGGCGTCGCCGAGGCGGTGAGCCGCCACGCCCGGCCCGCCCCGGCCTACGAATTTCGCGCCGCCGACGGCCAAGTCCTGTTGCGGATGGACCTGCCGCCGCTCGCGCCCTCTGGCTGGGCCACCGGCTACATGTTCCATCAGCCGGCTGTCGAGAACGCCTTGCGCGCCAAGCTTGAGCAAAGCCGGCTGGCGCAGATAAGGCTCGCCCAGCGCTTCGAGCGCCTGGAACATGACAGCGGCGGGGTCACAGCCTTCCTCCAAGGCCCGGACGGCGCGTCGAGCATCCGCGCCCGCTATCTGGTCGGCTGCGACGGCGCTTCGAGCCTCGTGCGCGACGCCATAGGCGGCGCGCTAGACGACTACCAATTCGACGAGCCCTGGCTGGTGATCGACGCGGTGCTTGAGAACGGCGCCCGCCCGCCCGAGGTCAATCTGCAGATCTGCGATCCGAGCCGCCCCACCACCTGCGTCCTCATGGGGCCAGGCCGCCACCGCTGGGAGTTCATGCTGCTGCCCGGGGAAACGCCCGAGCAGGTGCTGCGCGACGACTTCATCGCGCCGCTGATCGCCGGCTGGGACTGCGGGCCGGTGCAGATCGAGCGCAAGGCCGTCTACCGGTTTCACGGACTGGTCGCCAAGACCTGGCGGAACGGCCGGGTGTTGCTGGCAGGGGACGCCGCCCACCAGATGCCGCCCTTCGCTGGCCAGGGCATGTGCTCGGGCCTGCGGGACGCAGCCAACCTGGCCTGGAAGCTGAGAGCTGCGATCCAAGGCGACGCAGACGAGGCCCTGCTCGACACCTATCAGGTCGAACGCGAGCCACATGTGCGGACCTATATCGAACTCGCCATCGGCATGGGCCGGGTGGTCTGCACCTTGGACCGCGACGTCGCCGCTCAGAGGGACGCCGGCATGTTGGCCCAACGCGCGGCGGGCGCGCCCACCTTGCCGCCCGCCGCCCCTGCGCCGCTCACCGGGGATGGGTTTCTGGCCGGCGCGCCGGGCGCCGGAGCGCTCTTTCCTCAGGCGGTGAGCGGCCAAGCCGAACCGCGTCAACGCCTGGACGATGTCCTCGGCGCCGGACCTTGGCTGATCGCACGCAGCGCCTCACCGGACCTGGGCGCGATCACCGTGACCGACCTGACCGATCCGCAACTCCAGCCCTTTCGCTCGTCGCTCGAGGGCTGGCTCGACCGTCATCGGGCGCAGGCTGTTCTTATCCGGCCCGACCGCTATGTCTTCGGCGCCGGCGAGCCTCGGGTTCTAGCCGACGCCTATATGCAAGCCCTTCGCCCCACCTCCGCCGCCTGAGAGAGAAACACCCCATGCTTCGCCTGCACCACGCACCGATGGCCTGCTCCCTGGCCAGCCGCTTCGCCCTGGCCGAGGCCGGCTTGGCTCACGAGGTGATCGTCGTCCGCACCGCTCGGGGCGAGAACAAGGCGCCGGCCTATCTGCGGATCAATCCGCGCGGCAAGGTCCCGGCCCTGGAGACCGACGCAGGCGTGCTCACGGAGTCGACGGCGATCTTGCCGTTCATCGCCGACCTCGCGCCGGGCAAGAACCTGCTGCCGCCGTCCGGCGGCTTCCCACGCGCCGAGGCTCAGGCCTGGCTTTCGTTCCTCTCCAGCACGCTCCATGCCGCCTATACTGGCGCGCTGCGCGCCGAGGCGTTCGAGGGTTGCGACGTCGAGGCGGTGCGCAGCGTCCACGTCGCGCGGCTGACGACAGCCCTTGAGGAACTCGACGCCCACCTGGCGGGCCGGGAGTTCATGCTGGACGCCTTCAGCGTCTGCGATCTCTATCTGCTGGTGTTCCTCCTCTGGCGCGGCGCCCCGGCGCTGGCCGGCCGACTTGCGCCCTCGCCCAATCTCGACCAGTTCCAACAGCGTATGCTCGCCCGCCCGGCCCTCGCCGCGATCCTGGGCGAGGAAATGAAGTCGATGGCGGAGGCCTGACGAGATTGAGCGCAAAACGCATCGAGCGCGCTGAGCGCACCCGGGCCGCGCTGGTCGCGGCCGGCCAGCGCCTCTTCTGCGAACGGCCCGTGGACGCCGTCGCCATCGACGACATCGTTCAGGCGGCCGACGTCTCCAAGGGCAGCTTCTACAACCACTTTCCAGACCGCGACGCCCTGGTCCGCGAGGTCACAGCCCAGATCCGCTCGCAGGTGGAGCACGCCGTGTCACGGGCGAACGCCGGGGTCGAGGACCCGGCCCACCGGATGGCCAGGGCGGTCTGTGTCTATCTGCGCTACGCCGTTGACGATCCAGAGCGCGCCGGCGTGCTGGTCCGCCTCCACAGCGGTCACACCTCGACCTCCACCCCGCTCAACAAAGGGCTGGTCGACGACGTGGCCCAGGGCCTGGCGCAGGGACGCTTCACGGTGCCGACTATGGAGGCCGGGGTTCTCTACGTCCTGGGCGTGGCGCAACTGGCCCTGATCCGCGTCACCCAGGAGCCCACCATGACCCTGGCCGTCAGCCTGGCCCAGCAGATGTGCGCCTTGCTGCTGCGCGGCCTTGGCGTGCCCGGGTCCGAGCCTGAACTGATCGCCGCCCAGGCCGCCGATCAGATCGTCCGGCAGGGCGCCTTCCGCGACACCCCCGCGCCCAAGGGAGAGACCCATTGACCCCGCGCCCGATCACGCCCTTCGACGGTATGGATATCCGCACGCTGATCGACGATCAGGCGCGGGTGCGCGGCGAAGCGCCCTGGCTGACCTGGGAGCCCTTCGAGGGCGAAGGACGCAGTTGGACCTATGGTGAGTTCCGCCACGCCGTGCGCCGCTTCGCCGCCGGCCTGCAAGCGCGCGGCGTCCAGCCGGGCCAGCGCGTCATCGTCCACCTCGACAATTGCCCGGAGTCGGTGATCGCCTGGCTCGGCTGCGCCTATGCCGGCGCGGTGGCCGTAACCACCAACGCCAAGTCCAGCGGCGAGGAGATCGCCTATTTCGCCCAGCACAGCGGCGCGGTGGGGGCGATCACTCAACCACGGTACGCCAGCCTGGTCGCCGCCGCGACGCGGGGACTCCCCTGGCGCGCCGTGACCGAAGCCGACGGCGGCGCCTCGGCCGAAGCCCCGAGCGAAGGCTACGCACCTTTCGCGGCGATCGACGGCGATCCAGAGACGCTGATCGAGCGGCCCCACGATCCCTGGGCCGACTTCGCCATCCAGTACACCTCCGGCACCACGGCCCGGCCGAAGGCCGTACTCTGGACCCACGCCAACGCCCTCTGGGGCGCGCGCATGTGCGCTCAGAACGAGGACCTGCGTCCCGACGACGTACACCTCACCCACCTGCCGCTCTTCCACACCAACGCCCAGGCCTATTCGGTGCTCGCCGCGCTCTGGGCCGGCGCGCATGTCGTGCTCATGCCGCGGTTCTCGGCGTCTCGGTTCTGGCCCGTCTCGCTCAAGCACCACGCCACCTGGACCTCCATGGTCCCATTCTGCGTCAAGGCGCTGGTCGCCCAGCCGCTGCCGGCCGCGCACAGCTACCGCTTCTGGGGCAACGCCATCTGCGAGCCGGCCTGGGACAAGCACTTCGGGGTCAAGACCATCGGCTGGTGGGGCATGACCGAAACCATCGCTCACGGAACCGTCGGCTCGGCCCGCCAGCCGGACGCGCCGATGTCCATGGGCCGCCCGTCGCCCGGATACGAGATCCACGTCCTCTCCGAGGACGGACAGCCCGTCGCGCCGGGCGAGACCGGCGATCTCCTGGTGGGCGGCCAACGCGGCGTCTCGCTGTTCAAGGAATACGCCGGCGATCCGGCCGCCACCGCCGCCGCCTTTCGCGAGGACGGCCTGTTCATCACCGGCGACCGCGTCCGGCGGGGCCTTGATGGCTTTCTCTATTTCGCCGACCGCTCGAAGGACATGTTGAAGGTCGGCGGCGAGAACGTCGCCGCCTCCGAGCTTGAGCGCGTGATCGCCGCCGTGCCAGGCGTCGCCGAGGTGGCCGTCGTCGCCAAGAAGCATCCGATGCTCGACGAGGTCCCGGTGGCGTTCGTGATCCCCGCCGCCGGACAGGCCGAGGGCCTGGTCCAACGCATTCAAGCAGCGTGCGCCCAATCCCTGGCGACCTTCAAGCAACCGCACGACGTGCGCCTGACAGGCAGCCTGCCGCGCTCGACGCTCGAGAAGGTCGCCAAGGCCGAACTGCGCGCGCTATTGGCCCAAGAATAGGCCAAGGCTAAGCCGAAGGCTCACGATCAGAAGCAGGGGGCGCGCAACGGCCGCCCCCTGCCCCGGATCAGCCCTTGGCCAGGTAGACGGCCTGCGGCGCCATGTACTCAAGCAGGCCGTCCATGCCGTTCTCGATGCCGAAGCCGCTGCTCTTGCGGCCGGCGAACGGCGTGTCGGGCCGCAGGTTTAGGTTCTGATTGATCCAAACGGTGCCGGTCTCCATCCGCCGGGCGATGTCCATCGCCTGGTCTAGATCCTTGGACCAGACCGCGCCCGCCAGCCCGTAGTCACTGTCATTGGCGCGATCGATCACCTCGTCGATATTGGCGAATTTCAGCATCGGCAGGATCGGACCGAACGCTTCCTCCTGCACGACGCGCGAGTTCTCCGGCGGATTGTCGACGATGGTCACGGGCACGAAGTAGCCGGCCTCCGGGACCGCCCCGCCCTGAATCAGGGTCAGGTTGTTGGCCTTGGCGTCGTCCAGCAGGTTCATCACCCGGTCGTACTGGCGCTTGTTTTGGATCGGCCCCAGCACCGTGCCCTGCTCACCGCCGTCGCCGACCTTCACCGCCGCGGCGATGGCCGCCAGCCGGTCGCGCAAACCGTCATAGACGTCCTCGTGGACATAGAGACGCTTGGTCGCCACGCAGATCTGGGCGGTGTTGAAGAAAGCGCCGAAGAAGATCTTCTGCGCCACCGCGTCCAGGTCGACGTCCGGCATGACGATGGCCGCGTCATTGCCGCCGAGTTCCAGGGTCAGGCGCTTGAGATCCTTGGCCGCGCTCTCCATCACCCGCTTGCCGGTCTCGGTCGAGCCGGTGAAGGAAATCTTGTCGAAGCCGGGGTGGCCGGTCATCCACGGGCCGAGATCATCGCCGCCGCTGATGACGTTGAACACGCCCGGCGGGAAGATGTCGCGGAACAGCTCGCCGATCTTCAGCGTGCACAGCGGGGTGAAGGGCGAGGGCTTGAGCACCATGGTGTTGCCGGCGACCAGGGCCGGAGCGACCTTCCACATGGCCAGGCTGACCGGGAAGTTCCACGGCGCGATGGCGCAGACCACGCCCAGCGGGACATAGCGGGTTTCGATGAACTGGGTCGCCGAATCCTCGGAGACATGCACCGGCGGCGTCATCTTCGACACCGCCTGCAGCCAGGCGCCGGCGCCCTGAATTTCCTGGCGGGCCGCCTCGACCGGGCGCCCCTGCTCTTGGGTGAACAGTCGGCCCAGCTCCTCGGCATGAGCCAGAAGCGTCTCGCCGGCCTTGCGCACCAGCGCTTGCCGCTCCTCGATCGGAACCTTCCGCCAGGTTTTGAAAGCCTTGCGAGCCGCGACCACCGCGGCGTCGAGTTGATCGCGACCGCAGTCAGGCGCCGTGGCGAAGGCTTGGCCGGTCGCCGGATTGACGACCTCGATCGTCGCCTGGCCTGCGACGGCTTCGCCGCCGATGGTCATGGTGTAGTCAGTGTGAAAATCCATGGAGCGCTCCTAGCAAGAGATACGGGCGACGACAGTTGTGGACGGATCGGGTCACACGTCTATCGCTGGCGATGGCATGGGCCACAGATAGGTCACGTCCTAACTGCTCCCGAAACAAGGGGCTCATTGTTCACACCGAGGGAGCCCTGACCTCCATACGACGCAGGGATAGCTGCTCGCCCGGCCGCTCCGCCGGCGGGAGCTACGCCCCCAGCCGATCCTTCCTCATCCGGAGCGTGGCGACGAGCCCGCTTTCCTGCCAGTCGTAGGACAGCTCACCCTCCAGGTCGTGGGCCACGCTGCGCGAGATGAGCTTGCTTCCAAAGCCATGCATGTCCGGAGGACCCGAAATGGCCGGCCCGCCGGTTTCAGCCCAGACCAAGAACACATCGCGATCGTCCGTGGTGCTGGAAATATCGAGCATCCCCAAGTCCGACGACAAGGCGCCATGCTTGACCGAATTGGTCGCCATCTCATGGATGACCAAGGCCAGGGTGGTGGCGGTCCGCTCCCCGACGCCCATCCTCGGAACGGCGACCCGAACCCGGCTGGCGAAGGCGCCAACGTCATCGTATGGCGCCAGCAGCACCGAAATCAGATCTCCAAGCAACGCCGCCTTCCCCTCGTTGCCCGGGAGGGGGCGAACGAGGTCATGCGCACGCCCCAGGGCCGTGAGACGTTCGGTCAGCGCCTGGGCCATTTCGGCGGCCGTGGTCGTGGAATTCGCGGTGATCCGCGTCAGACCCCCCGCTATGGCGAGCAAGTTCTTGACCCGGTGGCTCATCTCCCCGGCAAGTAGCTCGTGGGCTTCCTCAGCCTGTTTGCGTTGGGTCACATCCAGGAAAATTCCAAACATGACACCATCGACGATGCCTTCGTCCGCCCCTTGGCCTCGGGCTGAAATCCACCGCACGTCATCGCCCGCCATGATGCGAAAATCGATTTCGTAAGGCCCGGCGACCGAACGGGTCGCTGTAAAAGCCGCGCGCACGCGATCACGGTCGGCAGGATGAATGTGAGCCGACAGGTCCTCGAAGGCGACCTCTCTCGACCAAGGCAAGCCCCACAGCCCGAAGGCCCGCTCGTCCATGGTGAACTGGTCGGTATCGACCTGCCACGACCAAAGCGCGACGCTGGCGGCGTTGATCGCCAGCCTCAAATGCTCCGGCCGCCATATCAAAGAAGCGGCTTCCTGCGCTGACAAGCGGTTGAACTCCCGAAAAAACGCGCTGCTCGCCAAACTGAGCAGTCCGAGCCCACCTAGTCACATCGGCCGCGCTTCGCCTATGACGGCGCGTCAGCGAGGGTGCCGCCAAGGCCGCCGTGCCTTGCCGCGCATCCTCACCCGCCGAGCTTAGCCCTTGTCGATCATGGCGTCGGTGACCTCCCGACCGGTATGACGAGGCGTGATCAGGTCCGACAGATCGAATCCCTGGCGCTTGGCCTCCGCGAGGTATTCCTGAACTGTCGCTTCCGGCGCGCTGGCCTCGCGAGCGAGAAGCCAAAGGTGCTTCCGGTCTGGGGTCCCCACGAGGGATAGACGGTATTCAGGGTCGAGTTTCAGTATCCAGTAGTCGCCCTCGGTAAACGGGATCCAGCGAATGAACTTGGGTAAGAAGCTGACCTTCAGCCGCGAGTTCGTCTCGTCGATGGGCTTGGCCTCGCCGATGGATTGGGCGGGCTTGCCTTCGCCGTCGAAGCAACGGTTATCGACTCGGACCGCACCGCTCTCGGTGAGTGAGTAATTCGCCGTGATGTCCGTCGCTGTCTCATCCTCCCACCTCAAGGGAAGACGGCGGATTTCATGCCAGCGCCCCAGATAGCGGTTGAGGTCAACACGTGGAACAGCGGTAACTTCAGTCATGCGTTCGGGCTCCATTGACCCGACGCAACGCTGCCCGGCGGGGCGAGTTCCCGGGCCGCGGGCATGAAGTCCGTCGCCGAAGCACGCGAACTTCGAGCGTCGGCGAGCGTTCACAGCTCAGCTGGAGAATGCCTTTGAAACTCGACAAGTCGACGCTCTCTTCGATGGTGGCCGCTTCGGTCATCCTGGTCGGCGTCTATTTCCTCGCCCAGGGGGCGGTGAAGCTCGCCAGTCTGTGGATTTTGATCTTTGGATCGGTGGTCGTCGCTGTCGTCGTCCGCGCGATCGCCGATCCACTGGTGAACCGATTTAGGTTCAAGGACGGCTTGGCCGTGCTGAGCGCGATCCTGATCATCCTGGCCACGCTCAGCGGGATCGCTTTCCTATTTGGGCAACAGATATCTGAACAGGTCCACCAGCTGACTTTGAAGCTCCCGGGCGCCTGGGCTCAATTCCAGGCGCGGCTGGAAGCATCTCCCGCCGCCGGCCAGATCGTTGAGCACTTGCAGGAGCTGGGATCGGAGGCGGGTCGCGCGCTGGCCATCGCCCCCCGCATCGCGATGAGCGCCGCCTCGGGCTTCGCCATCTTGGTGCTGGTGCTGGTCGCCGGCGTGTTCCTCGCCGCCCAGCCCGACCGTGCGCGAGAGGGTGTCCTGTCGATGGCCCCCAAGCCCTCCCGCCCGCGTCTGCGCGAGGTGATGAACACCTGCGGGCGCGCGCTGAAAGGCTGGGTGAAGGCGCAGCTGTTCTCCATGGTTTTGGTGGGGTCTCTGGTTGGCCTCGGGCTTTGGGCGATCGGCGTGCCTGCGCCGCTCGCCTTGGGACTGTTCACCGGCTTGGCCCAGTTCGTTCCGATCGTCGGCCCGATCGCCGCCGCTGTCCCGGCGCTGCTGGTCGCGGCCAGCGGCGGCACGCAGATGTTGCTGCTGACCCTCGCGCTCTTCATCGGCGTGTCGCAGCTCGAAGCCAACCTCATCACGCCGCTCGTTCAGAAGAACCTCGCCTCGCTGCCCGTGGTGCTGGGGATCTTCGCGGTGGTGGGTTTGGGAACGCTCTTCGGGCCTTTGGGAGTGCTGTTCGCCACGCCGCTCACCCTGGTGCTCTACACCGCGATCACCATGCTCTACCGCCAGGACGTCCTGCACGACGAAGAGGCGCACGCTCCGGGGGAGGCCTCGGACTGAGCCACGGCCCCTGGCCGCGATGGGCCCGGCGCCAACGTCGTGGGCGAGGCGTTCAAGACGCGCTAGTCGCGGGAGCTGTCAGCAGTATCAGCGCGACCCTGCAGATCTGGGCGGCGGACAACAACCCCCGCCTTAGCCAGGCACCGCTTCGTGCGCGCCCACCATCAAGTCGACGCCGCGGTCGATTGAGGCGTAGCACTCGCAGGCGATCGCGCAGATCGCAGCGGTGTCCGTGATGCGGATCTTGCCGCGGCTGTAGGCGACGACGCCCCTCGCCTGCAGAGCGCCGGCGATCGCCGTGACTGTCGTCCTCTGCACGCCGACCATGATCGAAAGATGCTCCTGGGTCAGGGGCAGGACTTCGGCGCCCAGACGGTCACGGGTCATCAGAAGCCAGCGGCAAAGTCGCTGTTCGGCGTCGTGCAGGGCGTTGCACGCCGTGGTTTGCGCTGACTGGATCAGGGACGCCTGGGCGAAGCTGACGATGTTCGACACGAGGGAGGGTCTCGTTGCGGCCGCTTCTGCGAGAGCAGAGAGCGGAAGGGCATAAACCTCGCCTCCCACTTGAGTGATCACACGCTCAAAAGAGAGTGGCGAGCCGAGCGCATGCAGCAAGCCGTGCCCGCCTTCGAAGCCGATCGTGCGGGTCTCGACCTGGCGCCCGTCGCCCATCACCGCCACCACCGAGAGGATAGCGTTGAGCGGCAGGTACACATGGTCGATTGGAGCCCCCTCCCTCGCAATGACGTCGTCACGCGCCAGGATGCGTCGGCGCAGGTGGGGTTGCAGCGCTGCGGCGTCCGCTGAAGAGAGACTTTCAATGAACCGGTTAGCTGGCACGTCGAACCCTCCCACGGTCTTGACTACTCAGGCGCCGGGAACGCGTCAGATGAGTGCTGGTTTCGGGCGATCCAGGTTGCGAAAGCCGGACCGCGCGCCTGTCGGCGACTAGGCCCCAAGAGCCGCGTCACGCAGAGGAATGGAAAAGGCCGTATCGAGGCCGTCAGCCTTCCACTCGCGGGTTAGTCGACCTCCGAGTTGGCGCCCGATAGTGGCGTCCATCATCTTGAAGCCAAATCCCTCGGCCGGATTTTCGGCTGGCGGTGGCGCTCCCGTCTCGTTCCAACGAACCTTCAGCCCTTCTCGATCATCCTCCCCCCAATGGATCGACACCTCTCCGCAAGGCGAGGAGAGCGCGCCATGCCTAGCGGTGTTGGCGATCAGTTCATGCACGACTAGGCCAACCGACTGAGCGATCTGGGGGTGAACCTGCACATCCGGCCCGGCGATGACCACACGGCGACCGCCGTAGGGTTCGATCTGAAGCTGGATGAGCTGCAAAAGCGGGACCGCCCTCCATCCGCCGGCCGCCAACAAGCCATGGACCTGGGACAGGGACTGCACCCGCGCATCCACCGACGCCGCATATTCGGCGACGTCGTCCTTACGGGTCATCCGCACTATGCCTTGGACGATCGCCAATACGTTCATGGTGCGGTGGTCGATTTCCCGCAGCAGCCGACGTTCCACCGCCTCCAGTTCCTCGGCTCTGCGCCGCTCGCTGACGTCCAGCTGCGAGACCAAGAAATACAACAGGGCGCCGCCGTCGTCGTGGACAGGGCTGAGGCACAGCTGATTCCAGAAGGTCGTTCCGTCCTTGCGGTAGTTCAAAATCTCGACCGTGACCTCGCGATGCTCCGCAATGGCTTCGCGAATCTCGGAGACGGCCCCCCGGTCCGTCTTGTCGCCTTGCAGGAAGCTGCAATCGCGACCGAGAACCTCCGTCGCGCTATAGCCCGTGAGGTTCAGAAACGCCCGATTGGCCATGACGATCGGGTTCGCCATTTGGCGGGGGTCTGTCACCACCATCGGCATACGCGTGCGCTCCAGCGCAATAACAGCAAGCTCGCTCCGGTCCGCTAATCCTCGCGGCGTGGCCGCGGCCGGCTGATCCCCCACCAATCCGACCGTGGGCGCTGCAACCTGATCCAACTCGATCTCCCTAACGGCCAGATAAGCGGCGCGTGTCATCCCAGTGATCGACCCGCCATCGGGCCGACCGAGCTCTGGACGAAAAACCCCCAGGCCGTTGAGAGCAGGCCTGGGGGCGCTAAAAGCTAGAAGTCGCGCTGAGCGCCGAGCGGCCCGCCGAAGCGACCTGGCTCCGGAGGTGCGCCGGCCTCATTGCGTTCCGTCGTCTCATTCCGGGTGAAGGAGCGCTCCTCGGCCCGGTAAAGCTGACGTTCACGGTTGATGTCGTCGGCGCTATAGGGCGCGGCGGTGTCGTCAAACTGAGACCAGCCCGTCTCGCGATAGGCCGCCCCGCGCGCTAGGGCGTCGACGCCTCGCGCCCCATCGAGGATGCCTTCAATTCGGACGACCTCGTCGTCGCTGGCCTTGACGCTGACCAGGGTCCCGCCACGGCGGACCCCCTCAGCATAGACATTGGCCTCTTCGTCGGAGTGGCCAGCTTCCTTCAGCGCGCCCAGAATGCCTCCCGCCGCGCCGCCGGCCGCCGCGCCGATGGCTGCGCCAACCGCGGTCGAAACCAGCCAACCGGCGGCCACGACCGGACCAAGCCCTGGGATAGCCAGCATGCCAAGGCCCGCCAGCAGGCCAGCGCCGCCGCCGACCAGACCGCCCGTCGTCGCGCCCTTGCCGGCCCCGTCGGCGACGTCGTTCTCTCCATCTCCATTGCGGTCTCCAAGCGGCCCGCCGGAGCCCGGGGCGCCGCCAGCATGCTTGTGGCCGGCGTGCCAGTTGTCGGCGTTGTTGGAGACGAGGCTGATCTTGTTGTGATCGACCCCGGCGCGTTCGAGGGCTTCAACCGCGCTCAGGGCTTCGGTGTGGCTGTCGAACAGCCGCGTGATGGTCTTGCTCATCGCGTTTTCCAATTCTGCTTCTGTTGTTGGGCTCGGCGTCAGGACGCGGTGACCGCGCCCTTGTAGTCGACGGCGACGGAGGCCTCCTTGCCGGCCTTCGTGGCCTTGCCCATCCAGACGCCGTTGGCGTCCTGGGTCAGGGCCCCGACATTGGTGTAGCCGGCACCTTCGATCGCGCTCTTCGCTTGGGCTTCGGTGAACGAGTTCGCGCCCGCCGTCGGGCCTGGGTCACCGCTGGTTGGCGTCGTGTCGACCGCCTCGTTTCGGGGGGTCTCGGACGCCGCCACCACCGGGCCCTTGGTGTTGTCCGCCTCGCCCGCCTTCTGACCGCAAGCAGCCAGCAAAGTCGCGGCCAGGGCGACGCTCAAAATAGGTCTGATCATTGTTCTAAATCTCCCAGAGTGAGGAGAAGAAGCCCGATCTGCGTGCATGGTTCCGCACGATATCAAATTCAAATTTGGCTATAGATCGTTGAAAAAGAAAGGGAACTATCTTGCATGACGCGAAACGCCCACCCCTGTGAGATGGCACGGGGAGGCGTCGCCGTCGGAACTGTGAAGTGGGATCCAGCACCCTTGCCGGGAGTTTCACCCAGGGCGCTAGAGGGGTGCGAAACTCACTCCGCGGCCATCTGAACAGGGGCGGCCGACCAGAGATGCGAACGGTACGCCTCGAAGCACTTGGCCCCACAGTTCAGGCGTATCAGAGCGCCTTCCGCGAGGTGACGCGCCCGCGAGGGGTCTTCACTGACCAGTGGACGCAGGACATTGGCGATCCAGTCGTCGGCATGTTTCACGTCCAGGACGGCATGAAGTTCGAAGTACTTTCGAACCACCGGAGGTGCTTGCAGGCGCTTGAGACCATACGCGACGCGAGAAACGCGTGTCGGCGCGGTCAATTCGACGACCCCCAGGGCGCCGATCGCTTGCCATGCATAGCGTCGCGTGGTCGCGAAAGCTGTCAGGGTGTTGGCGAGGGCCAGGGAGGGCCAGACCGTGCCTTCAATGCTGGGGTTTAGGTGCAGCGCCTCGACCGCTTTTTCGAGCATGGGACCGTGCATGCCCCCCTCGTTTCCGCGTCCCATCTCGTCCCAATAGTTGCGCGCCAGTTCGAGCTTCGCCGTCGTCGGCGCCTTGATCTGGGCCAGGGCGACAAGGTCGTCGAACCCGGCTTCTCCCGCCGCTTCCTGGGTCAGGAACCACTTCATGTCGTCAAGCGTGGCGGTGGTCGCCAACCAGTCGAACAACTGGTCGCCCTGCCCAGGTCCATCGCGCTTCAGGGCTTCAAACCAGGCGACAAATCCCTCGACGTCCGAGGGAGCGGCGGCGGCCTGCTCGGCGACCTCTTCGCGTAGGGTCTCGATCCACACCCCTTCAAGCCAGCGCATCCGAGCTTCTTCTCGCAGCTCGGCCTCCCAATTCGGGGTCGGCGCCGAGGGCGCCAACCGCCGATGGTTCCAGTGCGCCAGGTTCTGGTGCAGCCCCGCCACGTCGCAGATCGCCGGCGTGACGTAGGCGGTTTTGACGTCGTCGGTATTTCGGGTGGTCATCTCTGAACCTCCATTGCCGACGCCCAACGCCCCGCCATCCCGGCGGTTTCAATGTCGGAGGTCCGACTTTGGCGCCGGGCCTATCGCGCCTACGGACTTGGAAGCGGCTGGAACTGGCTCGTGGCCAGCGGTTTTGATCCTTCAACCCAAGGATCCTCGCCATGCAGAAAGACCATGCCCGGGACGTCGCCGCGCCCGGCGGCGCCTCCCCTCTCCCAGCGGCCTACGACGTGGTTGTCATCGGAGCTGGGCCGGCGGGCCTGACCATGGCGACTTATCTGGGCCGCTTCCGCCGGCGAGTCCTCGTCTTGGATGGGGGCCCCTCCAGGGCGAGTTGGATCCCCGAAAGCCACAACACGCCCGGCTTTCCGCATGGGGTCGGCGGCGACGCCCTCCTCGCGCGCCTCCGGGAACAGGCCCATCTGGCCGGGGCGGAGATCAGAACCGGGGTCGCTACGCTCATCAGCCAATCTACTGACGGCTTTCGCATCTCGATCGACGCTCCGGGGGGTGATGACGAGGTCCTGTTCGGCCAATTTGTGGTGACGGCGACCGGGCTCGTTGATCGAAAGCCCGACCTTTCCGGTATCGACGCCGGCATCCGGCGCGGCCTGGTTAGGGTTTGCCCGATCTGCGACGCCTACGAGGCGATCGACCAGAGAATCGCGGTGCTCGGCGATGGCGATCTGGGCGCACGCGAGGCTCAGTACCTGCGCACCTACTCAGACGAGGTGACGCTGTTGCAGACCGACGGCCCGCTGAAGGCCTCCTCCGCGGCCGCTCTCGCGGCGGCTGGGATCGAGGTGATCTCCGCAAGGATCGACGACCTCCACATCGACGAGACGATCCGGCTCACAAGCTCGACGGACGAGCGGAGGTTTGACTGTCTCTACCTGGCTCTGGGCTGCGAAATGCAGAGCCGATTGGCTGTGCGCTGTGGCGCCGAGCACGACGCCGAGAACAACCTCATTGTCGACGCCGACCAGCAGACTTCTATTCAAGGACTCTACGCGGTCGGCGATGTGGTGCGGGGCCTCAACCAGATCGCCGTCG
The DNA here is from genome assembly GCF_030654915.1 of Phenylobacterium sp. GTDB lineage: Bacteria > Pseudomonadota > Alphaproteobacteria > Caulobacterales > Caulobacteraceae > Phenylobacterium. The sequence continues at coordinate 23,505 of NZ_JAURWM010000392.1, forward strand.
CCACCGGCGAGGCGGCGATCGCCGCCGCCAATATTCACAAAAGATTGCGGGAAAAGGAGCGTAGCTTCGCCCAGCCCGTATCGGCGCCGGCCAGCTGACATCGGGCGTCGCCAATGACGCCCACCGAAGAACCATCCCAAGCGCCACGGCATTTGGAAGTCGACAAGAGCGCGTATCGACCTAGGATGCATCTATTGCGGCAGAGGGGACATCCCGGCACGTCGCGACTGGTAGTCCCTAGGCGCCCCGCTAGCGTCTTCCATGCTTCCGCCAAATCGCAGGGAGCATTTGAATGGCGCTTTACACCTTTCTCCCATCTCGATCCGACGGCGTCGCAACCACGATCGCCATGTTTGATCTGGAAAGCGACACGGCGGCGTTGCTTGAAGCACTGCAATTGCTCGAAGACCACCAAACCGCCGAGAGCGTTGAGATCTGGCAGGCGTCCCGCCGCATGATCGCCTGTACTCGGACCCACGCCGCCGATCCGGAATTCGCCTAGGCTCTCGAAGTTCAAGGAGGTCGGGTGGGCCGCTTGCTTTCGGGTGAGCCACGCTCGCGCCGGTATCGCCACCACGATCAGCAGGCGGTGGGCGGGAACGCGCTCCGTCAGCTCCGGAAGCTCCCCAATCAAAGCTCCGCCTAGAGCAAATCGGCGCCAGCGGGGGGTGACCATGCGCGAGCGAAGCCGTCGAACTGGACGCCGCTTCATGGGGCGTGACCGCGTCTGGCCTCGCCGACATTTTACGCTTCGGAAGAAACCTTGGCTTTATGTCGGGGTTATCTCCGGCGGGTCAGCCAAAGGGGCTTTACCCCTCAGGTCCGAAAGACCTGCTGCAGGAGTGTCCATGCCGATTGAGTTCACCACCCCGACGAGCGAACCCCGTGTCGCCACCGGCGTCCCTGGTTTAGACGAAATTCTGGGGGGCGGGCTTACACGTGATCGCATCTATCTCGTCGAGGGCACCCCAGGCTCGGGCAAGACCACCTTGGCGCTGCAATTTCTGCTCAAGGGTCGAGAACTGGGCGAGAGCGGCCTCTACATCACCCTTTCGGAGACCGAGAAGGAACTTCGCGCGGCGGCCGCCAGCCATGGCTGGTCGCTCGACGGCATTTCTCTCTTCGAACTGGTGAGCGAAGAAGGCTTGGACCCCGACGCCGAGCAGTCCGTCCTGCACCCTTCCGACGTTGAACTGGGTGAAACGACGCGCGGCGTCATGCGCCGGGTCGATGAAACCCGGCCGATGCGGGTGGTGTTCGACAGCCTGTCTGAGATGCGGCTTCTGGCCCAAAATCCGCTGCGTCACCGTCGGCAGATTCTGGCGCTCAAGCATTTCTTCGTCACGCGGAATTGCACGGTGTTGCTGCTGGACGACCAGACCGCCGAGGATGGCGACCTGCAGCTCCATAGTATCGCCCATGGGGTGATCAGCCTGCAGCGGACGCCCCAGGAATATGGCTCCCAACGCCGTCGCCTGGAGGTCGTGAAGATGCGCGGCATCAAGTATCGCGGCGGCTTCCATGACTTCGAACTCGACACCGGCGGCGTGACCGTCTTCGAGCGCCTCGTGGCCGCGCGCCATCACACCGCCTTCAGCCACGAGGTGGTGTCGACGGGGACCCCGCGGCTCGACACGCTGATTGGCGGGGGCCTCTCGCGAGGCACCAACACTCTAATCAGCGGCCCATCAGGCGTCGGGAAAACCACCACCGCCGTGCGCTGCGCCCTCAGCGCGCTAGAGCGTGGAGAAAAGGTCGCCTACTACCTGTTCGACGAAGGGTTGCCGACCCTACTGGCCCGATCGAAGGCGCTGGGCATGGACCTCAAGCCCTATATCGACAGCGGCCAACTTATGATGCGCGCCATCGATCCAGCCGAGCTCTCGCCAGGTGAATTCGCCTTCCGCGTCCGCAACGCCGTTGAGGATCTGGGCGCGCGGACGGTCGTGATCGACAGTCTGAACGCCTACCTGCAGGCCATGCCTGGGCAAAAGTTCCTGCTGTTGCAGATGCACGAATTGCTGACCTACCTGAACCAACAGGGCGTGGTCACCTTGCTGATCCTGGGACAGCATGGCTTCATCGGCGAGGTGCGCAGCGACGTTGATCTCAGCTATCTCAGCGACAGCATTCTGTTGTTCCGTTTCTTCGAGGCGGCTGGAGCGGTTCGGACGGCGATATCAGTCGTCAAAAGCCGCACCAGCGAACACGAAAAGACCATTCGTGAAATCCGCCTGACCCCCGATGGAATCGAGGTCGGCGAAGCCCTCAGCGATTTCCAGGGCGTGATGTCGGGCCTGCCGTCCTATGAGGGCAAGGTCGCCATGCTGGGCGTCGGGGGTTCGCACGTCGATGCATGAGCGCATCTTGATCCTTGCGCCTCGCGGGCGGGACGGCCCCGTGATCGCCGAGACCCTGGCCAATCTTGGCTATCGCACCTTGATCTGCCCCGACCTCGGCGCTCTGACCGAGGCGTTGCAGGAAAAGGCTGGCGCGGCGGTCCTTACCGAGGAGGCCCTGGCGCAGGACGGGGCCGAAACGCTGAGCGCCTGGTTGGCGGCCCAGCCGCCCTGGTCCGACTTTCCGTTCATCGTGCTGGTCACCAAGCAGGCCGGAAAGCGGGCTCAAGCCGACGCGGCGCGTTTGCAGGCCATCGGCAACATCGTGCTGTTGGAACGGCCGATAAACGGCGAGACCCTCGTCAGCGCCGCGGCGTCAGCCGTTCGCGCCCGACGTCGGCAGTATCTCGCGCGCGACCAGCTCACCGATCAGGTGAAGGCCGAGGAGCAACTGCGCTTCGCCTTGGAGGCCGGGCATCTCGGATCCTGGGAACTTGACCTCGAAACCCAACATCTCACCGCGTCCAAGCTGGCCAAGGCGCATTTCGGCCGCGCGGCCGACGAGGCCCTGACCCTGGACGACGCCCAGGCCGCGGTGCATCCAGACGACGCCGTCAGACGCTTGGCGAACCTGGACGCCTCGATCACGCAAGGCGGCGACTACCAGGTCGAATACCGCGTGATTTGGCCTGACGGCTCAGTTCACTGGTTGCAGGTGCGAGGCCGCCCCAACCGAGATGCGTGGGGCAAGCCACGACGGATGACCGGCGTCACGTTGGACATCACCGAGCGTAAGGCCGCTGAGGCGGCCCTTATGGAAATGAACGAGACGCTTGAGCTGCGTGTCGCCGCGAGCGTTCATGAACTCCGCTGCGCCAACCAGCGTCTGATAGACGAAATCGGCGAGCGCGAGCAGGCCCAGGCCGCGCTGATCCAGGCCCAGAAGATGGACGCGATCGGCCAGCTGACGGGCGGCATCGCCCATGATTTCAACAACCTGCTGACGGCGATCGTCGGCAATGTGGACATGATCGCCAAGCGCAGTGACGATCCGCGCATCCAGCGCATGGCGGCCAATGCTCTTGAGGGCGTCGAGCGGGCGACCAGGCTGACCGCCCAGTTGCTCGCCTTCTCACGCAGCCAGCAACTCGACCTGCAGGCCGTCGAAGTCGACGCCTTGATCGACGGAATGGACGATCTTCTGACGCGGACCTTGGGACATACCGTGGAGGTCCGGACCGATCTGCACGCGGGAGCGACCCGGGCCAACGCCGATCCCAACCAGTTGGAGTTGGCGATCCTCAACCTGGCGATCAACGCCCGGGACGCGATGGGCGAAGGCGGAACCGTCACGGTGAGCAGCCGCGTGGCCGACGATTGGTATGAGGGCCTGCAGCCAGGCCGACACGTCGTCATCGCGGTCAGCGACACGGGACATGGCATTCCGCCCGACCTGCTGCAAAAGGTGTTCGATCCCTTCTTCACCACCAAAAGCGTGGGCAAGGGCACCGGCTTGGGCCTGAGCCAAGTCTATGGCATCGCCACGCAGTCCGGCGGCACGGTGCGCGTCGAGAGCACGGTGGGCGTGGGAACCGCCATCGAGATCTGGCTACCGGTCAGCCATGCGGGCGAGCGTCTGAGACCCAGTGAACTTCCGCAGAGTGAAACCCCGCTCAGCCTTGGCGAACGCGTCCTTGTGATCGACGACGATCCTGGCGTGCGCCGGTTCATCGTCCAGTGTCTCAAGTCGCTCGGTTACTCAGTCACCGAGGCGGCGGGCGGACAGGCGGGGCTTGATCGGATCCCCGTGGACCGACCAAATCTCATTGTCGTGGATTTCGCCATGCCCGGCGTCAATGGCGCGCAGGTCGCCGTTCAGGCACGGCAGGCGTTCCCGGACTTGGCGGTGCTGCTCGTGACAGGATATGCCGACGCGCGGTCCATCAAGGACCTCGTCACGTCAGAGGCGGTGCTACGCAAGCCTTTCAAGGTCAGCGATCTGGCGATCGCGGTCCGGCGCGCGTTGGAAGATACCAAGCGGCTTGAGCTTGAGCTCCTTCCGACCCTGCACGGAGCCCCGTGAAGGACACAGCGGGGCAGGCTTCGTTTGTTTTCAGTGGGTTCAGAGCAACTCCGAACCCACTGAACAAGGGCGCTACAGCCCCAGCACCATCTTGGCCATGATGTTGTGCTGGATTTCGTTTGAGCCGGCGTAGATCGAGGTCTTGCGGTAGTTGAAGTAGGTCGGCGCCAGGGTCGCGGCGTAGTCGGGACCCGCGCGCGGTTCGTTGCGCTCGCCGCGGATCTCGGCCCAGGTGTCCTGGACGAAGGGCTGGCCATAGACGCCCGCCGCCTCCAGGGCCAGTTCCGTCACCGCCTGCTGAGCTTGGGAACCCTCGAGCTTCAACATCGAAGACGAGGCCCCCATCGCTTCGCCCGCTGTCCGCGCCGAGAACATCCGCAATTCGGTGGCGTTCAGCACGTCGACCTTGATCTGCAGCTCCGACAACTTCTTGCGGAAGTCGGGATCGTCGATCATCCGGCCGCCGCCATCCGACGGTTCGACGGTGGCGATCTTCTTCACCTTGGCCAACTGGTTGGTCAGGCCCGCTGCGTAGGGATTACCGCGTTCGAACTGCAGCAGGTACTTGGCGTAGGTCCAGCCCTGACCTTCCTCGCCGATCCGGTTTGAGACCGGCACGCGGACGTTGTCGAAGAAGACCTGGTTGATCTCCTGATCGCCCTCCGGCGGCCCGTCGAGGGTCGGCAGCGGCACGATGGAAATGCCCGGCGTCTTCATGTCCAGCAGCAGGAACGTGATGCCCTTCTGACGGATCGCCTCATTGGACGTCCGCACCAGGCAGAACATCCAGTCAGCCCACTGAGCGTAAGTTGTCCATATTTTTGAACCGTTTAGGACGTAATCATCACCGTCCCGATCCGCCTTCATCGACAACGAGGCGAGGTCCGATCCCGAGCCCGGCTCGGAATAGCCCTGGCACCACCAGACATCGGTCGAGAGGATCTTGGGAAGGTGCTGGGCCTTCTGTTCCGGAGTGCCGAAGGCCATCACCACCGGGGCGCACATCTTCAGGCCCATGTTCGAGGTGGACGGCGCGCCGGCCAGGGCCATCTCCATGTCGAAGACGTACTTCTGGGCGTGGCTCCAGCCCGTGCCGCCATATTCGGTCGGCCAGTCGGGCGCGATCCAGCCCTTCTCACCGAGCCGCTTCAGCCAGCGGACCTGGCCTTCCTTGTTGATGTGGCCGTTCTTCGACTGAGCCATATGGGCCCGCATGTCGTCATCGAAGGCGTCGGCGATAAAAGCGCGGACCTCGTCGCGGAAGGCCAGGTCCTCTTTGGAGAACTCGAGATCCATCGCGCCTACTCCACTGCGTCGAGATATTCGATTTCGGGACGACCGCCCATGCACGGGCCCATCTTGGCGCCGGCGGCCTTGAAATAGTCGGTCTGGCCGTGCGCCTTCAGGGCGTCTTCGTCCTTATAGAGTTCCAGCACTTTATAGACCGTAGGGTCGGTGCGGCTCTTGGTCAGTTGATAGGCGATGTTGCCCGGCTCGTTCGCGCGGACCTGCTTGGAGAGTTCGATGAACACCGCCTCGAACTCGGCGCCCTTGCCTTCTTGGACCTTCAAGGTCGCGACTACGCCGATCATGCCGTCTTCTCCCAACGTTTGTTTGAATGGGAGCCTAGAGGCGGGCCGGGGGGCAAGCAAGGCGAAGTTGGGGGTTCACCCCCCACCCGACGGTTCGTCATCGCCGGGCTTGTCCCGGTGATCCATAAACACGACCCGCTCAGGCCGAACCCCGACTGCGGAGTCTATGGATGGCCGGCGTAAGAAGCCGGCCATGACGATCTAGCTAGAGAGTTCGTTGCAACCCGGGGCCTAGCGCCCCTGGCGTTCGTTCCAGCCATAGGCGACCCAGTGATGGCCGCCGAGGTTGCGCGCCTCGATCACCCCGTCGTTGGCGCTGTCGTTGCGGTGGGCGCGCGCACGCTTGGCGCGCAGGGCCAGCCCCGCCAGGGCGAGCAGGACCGAGGCCATCACCGCGATCACCACCACGGTCGCGGCGAAGAACACCGCCAGAACCGCGCCAATAGCCACCGCCGCGGCGGTGGCGAGCGCGCCGCCCACGGCCGACAAACTACGAAGGGCCGGACCGTGCTTCCGTGCGAATTCGCGAACCATGGCTTCCTCAAGGGCGCCGCTTGCTAACGGCTAAACGGATAATTTGGCCGGGCGATCCCGGCCGTCAACAATCTGCAGTAAAATCACGCGAAAGTGGCCTCATCATGCCACGCCTTCGAGCGCCATAGCTTTGCGCTCGCGCATGATGGAGTCAAAGGCTGCGTTGATCGCGGCGGCCTTAGCCTCGGCGACCTCGATGAATTCGTTGGGCAAGCCGCGCGCGCGGGCGCGATCGGGATGGGCTTCCGACAGCGCCGCCTTCCAGGTCGAACGCACGACCTCGTCGGGCGCGTCATGCGGCACAGCGAGGATGCCATAGGGGTCTTCGCCCTCGATCCCCAGGTGCACGGCCTTCAGCCTGCGGAAAACCAGCGGCGAGAAGCCGAACAGGTCGGAGACATTCTCCAGATAGTCGAGTTCTTCCTGCGTCACCGCGCCATCGGCGGCGGCGATGTGGAACAGGCCGTCCAGCACATCTTCCAGCAGGGTCGGGCAACCGGCGTAACGCTTGGCCAGGCGCCGCGCATAGCTCTCGTAGCCGCGCGTCGTCTGGCGCGCGAGATCGTAGAGCCGGTGGATGTTGCGCTCCGACGCCGCGTCCGTCTGGAACACCTGAGCAAAGGTCGCGAATTCGCCCACGCTAGCGCGTCCGTCGGCCTTGGCGAGTTTCGCCCCCAGCGCCGTGACGGCGGTGGAAAAGGCGGGATCCTCGCCCGGCCGGGTGGCTGGGCAATCAGCGCAGTCGCCCGCATCGGGCCGGCGAACTGCGAGCCCAGCAATGTTGCGCCAGAAGCTCATGGGAGTATCCAACCTAGTAAGGGGCCGCCGCCGCCCTGACAATGCGAATTGACCCACGGGAAGGTTACGGTTTGGACAGACTCTGGAACTTCTGGATCGATCGCGGCGGCACCTTCACCGACGTCATCGCCCACGCCGACGATGGCGAGGAAGTCTCCCTGAAGCTGCTCTCGGCCTCCCCCTCCTATGAGGACGCCGCGGTCGAGGCCATGCGCCGGGTGCTGGGAGCCCAGCCTGGCGAACCCTTCCCCGCTGCCCGCGTGCGCGCCATCAAGATGGGCACCACCGTCGCCACCAACGCCCTGTTGGAGCGCGCCGGCGCCAAGACCCTGCTGGTCACCACCCAGGGCTTCGCCGACGCCCTGGTGATCGGCGACCAGTCCCGGCCCGACCTCTTCGCGCTCAATATCGTCAGGCAAGCTCCGCTCCATGCCGGGGTCGTCGAAGCGCGTGAGCGCCTGGCCGCCGACGGCGCGGTGGTTACGCCGCTGGATCAGGCCCACCTCGCGGGTCAACTGACAGCGGCCCGCGCCCAGGGCTTCACCTCGGCGGCCATCGCCTTCCTGCACGCAGACCTCGAACCCGCCCATGAGCGCGCCGCCGGCGACCTGGCCCGCGCCGCCGGCTTTGAGTTCGTCGCCCTGAGCCACGAGGTCTCGCCCCTGCCCCGGTTCATCCCGCGGGCCGAGACCACCGTGGCCGACGCCTATCTGACCCCCATCCTGCAGGCCTATGTCGAGCGGGTGGCCAAGGCGGTCGAGGGCGCGCCGCTCTACTTCATGACCTCGGCCGGCGGCCTGGTCCGCGCCGAGGCGTTCCGCGGCCGAGACGCCGTGGTGTCCGGCCCGGCCGGCGGCGTGGTCGGCGTCACCCGCACCGCCCAGATCGCCGGGGCGCCGCAGACCCTGGGCTTCGACATGGGCGGCACCTCGACCGACGTCTGCCGCTACGCCGGCTCGCTGGAGCGCCGCGACTCCGCCAAGGTCGCCGGGGTCAAGCTGCGCAGCCCCATGCTCGACGTCGAGACCGTGGCCGCCGGCGGCGGCTCGATCCTGGCCTTCGACGGCCTGCGCGCCCGGGTGGGACCCCAGAGCGCCGGCGCCGATCCGGGCCCCGCCGCCTATGGTCACGGCGGGCCGGCCACGGTCACCGACGCCAATCTGGTGCTCGGCCGGCTCGCCCCGCGCTTCTTCCCTTCGATCTTCGGCCCCAAGGGAAATGCGCCGCTCGACGTCGCCGCCGCCCGCAGCGCGATCGCCAAGCTCGCCGAGCAGATGGGCTCGCCCAGCGTCGAGGCCGCCGCCGAGGGCTTCGTCGCCATCGCCGTCGAGCAGATGGCTCGCGCCACCGACCGCATCTCCACCGAGCGGGGCTTTGATCCGCGCGACCACGCCCTGACCGCGTTCGGCGGCGCGGCGGGTCAGGTGGCCTGCGACGTCGCCGACGCCCTGGGGCCGGCCAAGGTGCTCTGCCCGCGCCATGGCAGCGTGCTCTCGGCCTGGGGCATCGGCCAGGCCCAGGTCGCCAGCCTGCGCCAGATGGGCCTCGCCGCTGTTCTGGACGCCGAGGGCCTGGCCCGCGCAAAGACCCTGGCGCTCGAGGTCGAGGCCGCCGCCCGAACGGCCCTGGCCGAGCAGGGCGCGCAGGCCTCCGAGATCCGCCGAATCTTGCGCCTGCGCTACGAAGGCGCCGACGCTGAGTTGTCGATCCCCATCGCCCCGCTGGACGAGGTGAAGGCCGCCTTCGAGGCCGCCCACAAGCGCCTGTTCGGCTTCATCGAGGCCAAGCTGCCGATCATCGTCGCCGCGGTCGAGGTCGAGGCGGTGTCCGCGGCTGCCTCTTCCTCTCCCCACTCGTGGGGAGAGGGTAGGGCGAGGGGCGCGTCGCCAAGCGACGCAACGCCGTCCTTCCCCCACCACGACGCAGCCGAAAGTCCAACCTCACCCGACCCTCTCCCCCCGAAAGACGGGGGGAGAGGAAATACCACCCAGATGTTCTTCCACGGTGACTTCCACGACGCCCCGATCATCGCCGCCGAGGCCCTCACGGAGGCCGCCGGCCCGGCCCTGATCATCCGCGCCGACACCCAGATCGCGCTAACCCCGGGCTGGATCGCCACCACCGGCCCCGATGGCATGATCCTGCTCAGCCGCGCCGAACGCGCCAGGACCGCGTCGCTGGACTTGGACAAGCCCGATCCGGTCACCCTGGAACTGTTCAACAAGCGCTTCATGGGCGTGGCCGAGGCCATGGGCGCGGCGCTGGAGCGCACGGCCCACTCGGTCAACATCAAGGAGCGGCTCGACTTCTCCTGCGCGTTGTTCGACGCCGATGGCGGACTGGTGGCCAACGCCCCGCACATGCCGGTCCACCTGGGCTCAATGGGCGCCAGCGTCCGGGCGGTCCGCGACCGCCACGCCCACCTGCAACCAGGCCAGGCCTTCGCCCTGAACAACCCCTATGCCGGCGGCACCCACCTGCCCGACATCACCGTGGTCATGCCCATCTTCATGGATGACGCCCAGCCCCCCGCCTTCTACGTCGCGGCGCGAGGCCACCATGCCGATGTCGGCGGGATCCAGCCGGGCTCGATGCCGCCCTTCTCCCACACGCTGGAGGAAGAGGGCGTGCTGCTCGACGCCCTGCCGATCATGACCGACGGCGATTTCCTGGAAGCCGACGTGCGGGCCGCGCTCACCTCCGGCCGTTACCCTTCCCGCGCCCCTGACCGCAACATCGCCGACCTGAAGGCTCAGATCGCCGCCTGCCTGGCCGGGGCCGGCGCCGTTCGCTCGATGATCGAGACCTATGGGGCGGGCGCCGTCGCCGCCTACATGACCTTCGTCCAGGCCAACGCGGCGGCCTCCGTGCGCCGCGCGATCGGCAAGCTCAGCGACGGGCAGGCCCGCGTGCCGATGGATGGCGGCGGAGAGATCGTCGTTCGCACCACCGTCGACGCCGCGGCGGGCGAGGCCGTGCTGGACTTCCGGCAGTCCGCCGCCCAGCTCGGGTCGAACTTCAACGCGCCGTCGGCCATCGTCGACGCGGCCGCCCTCTATGTCTTCCGCACCCTGGTCGACGACGACATTCCGCTCAACGCCGGCTGCCTGGAGCCGCTACAGATCCTGACCCGCGAGGGCTCGATGTTGGCGCCGCTCTATCCAGCCGCCGTGGTCGCCGGAAATGTCGAGACCAGCCAGCACGTGGTCG
>NZ_JAURWM010000399.1 GCF_030654915.1 Phenylobacterium sp.
TTCCAGGATGTAGATGCTGTCCACCACTTTTGCGATGAGCGGATCGTGGTTGGCGAGCACCCAGAGGTGCGGAAACAGCCGTGTCGTCTTCTTGGTCTGGATATCGTCCAGTAGCAGCCGGATAAAGCGTTCGAGCTTCTGTTCTGCCGTCAGGCCCGGCTCATGAAGAATGGAATTGATGTTGTCCGCATAGGGGACGAGGACGTGGTTGATCACGTCCAGCATCAAGTCGCTGCGGCTCTTGTAGTAGTAGCTGACTGCCCCGATCTGGATGTTGCAGCGACGTGCGACTTCGCGAAGCGTTAGGGCTTGGTACCCATCTTCGATGAGAATCTCGAGCGCCGCGTCCAGGATCTGGATCACTCGATCGCGACCTGTCTGATACGTGCCCGAGCCCTTACGGGTCCGCAGGCGGGATGCCCCAATCATAGGTCGTTCTTGTCCTTAGCCGGCCGGGTCGGTTCGATGCTGAAGGCTAGCACGTCCCCTCTCCGACCGGTGTGGTGGTCGATCTGATCCTGGGCTTGATCTCGCACAGCCTACGATCTCGGCTTGTCACAGAGCATTGACGATAATCATCCCGCCGGCGCGATGAACGCCAGGGGCCTGGGATTTGGGAAGCGCTCATGATGATAACTTTGGTCAGTTGACCAATATTAGTCAATGAGCATAACGTTCGCGAAAGCCCAGGAGGAAACATGGCCCGCGAACTTCGACTCAACGCCTTCGCGATGAACTGCGTGGGACATCAATCCCAAGGCCTTTGGCGCCACCCTCGCGACCGGTCGGCGGAGTACTGGCGCCTGAATCACTGGGTCGAGCTTGCGCGCCTGCTCGAACGGGGAAAGTTCGACGGCCTGTTCCTGGCTGACGTGGTCGGCGTGTACGACGTCTATGGCGGCAGCCCGGACACCGCCCTGCGAGAGGCGGTGCAGGTTCCGACCAATGATCCGCTGCTGATCATCCCGCCGATGGCGCAGGTTACGGAGAACCTGGCCTTCGCCGTCACGGTCAATCTTTCACATGAGCCGCCCCTGCCGTTCGCACGGCGGATGTCAACGCTCGACCATCTGACTGATGGGCGGATCGGGTGGAATATTGTGACCGGCTACTTGGACAGCGGCGCCAAGGGCGCGGGTCGTGGCCAACAGGTGGCGCACGACACCCGATACGACATCGCCGAGGAGTTCATGGATATCCAGTACAGCTTCTGGGAAGGAAGCTGGGAGGACGACGCAGTTCGTCGCGATCACGAGGCCGGTGTCTTCACCGAACCCGGCAAGGTCCATCGGGTCAGCCATGACGGCGAGTACTTCAAGGTGGACGGTGTCCACCTCTGCGAACCATCGCCGCAACGCACGCCGGTGCTCTACCAAGCCGGCTCGTCATCGAAAGGCACAGCGTTCGCCGCCAAGCACGCGGAATGCGTCTTTGTCGGCGGCCACTCGCGAAGCAAGACCGCGACCGATGTCGCAAAACTGCGCGCGCTCGCCGCCGAGTCCGGTCGAGCGCCGTCTGACCTGCTCGTCTTCGGGCTGGTGACGGTGATCACGGCCGCCACTGACGAGGAGGCGGAAGCCAAGTTCGAAGACTACAAGCAGTATGTGAGCGCGCCCGGCGCCCTGGCCCTGATGGGCGGCTGGACAGGCATCGACTTCTCCAAGCCAGAGCTCGTGGCCGCCAATGCGGCCAACAGTAACGCGATCCAAGGCGCGGCGGCCGCCTTTACCCGTGGCGGCCCCAGCGAGCATGTGGACGTGGACAGCATTGGCCGGTCGGTGGGGCTTGGCGGCGGCGGCCCGGTTTTGGTGGGTGGGGCCAAGAAGATCGCCGACGAACTCGAGGCCTGGGCGGCGGAATCCGACCTTGACGGCTTCAACCTCGCCTACGTCGTGATGCCCGAAACCTTCAGCGACGTGGTCGATCACCTCATCCCCGAGCTCCAGCGACGTGGGTCTTTCAAAAAGGAATACGCGGCCGGAACCTACCGCGAGAAGCTGTTCGGGCGCGGGGCTCGCCTCGAGGAAACCCATCCCGCTGCGACGCGCCGTCGCAAAAGCCTGTGACGGCGGCGGCCGCAGCCTAACCGGCGGCTAGCGCCGCGGCCCGGCGGATGGGGAGATACCACGTGAAGGAAGAAGAGGCCGACGCACCCAGCTCGGGCGGCGCCGAGACGGCCGCTGGCCTGCGAGCTTGGCGCGGTGGACTTCGGGACAAATGGCCTT
>NZ_JAURWM010000400.1 GCF_030654915.1 Phenylobacterium sp.
ATGTGGTCCGCTCCATGGCCAGTCTGGCCTATCACGGACGCCGCCGGAACTTCGCCGAGGGCGAGCTGATCGCGGCCTTGAAGGTCATCAGCTCAGGAGAGGCCTCGCGTAGCCAGCTCAAGGGCTCCTGGGCCGGCGCCATGGGCCAGACCCAGTTCCTCCCCTCCAACTACCTCGCAACCGCCGTGGACGGCGACGGAGACGGCAAGCGCGACATCTGGGGCTCCAGCCATGACGCCCTTGCCTCGGCCGCCAACCTGCTGGCCAAGGGCGGCTGGGTGAGGGGACAAAGCTGGGCTCGCGAGGTCACCCTGCCCGCGAACTTCGACTACAGCCTGACCGAAGGCCCGCGTGAGACGCCCGACTGGTGGGCCCAGCTCGGCGTCAAACCCGCCGATGGCGGCTCCTGGTCGCCTGCGGACCAGGGCGCCAAGGCCCAGCTCGTGGCGCCGGCGGGCGCGAGCGGGCCGATCTTCCTGCTGCTGCCGAACCACTTCGCGATCCGCACCTACAACAACTCCACCTCCTACGCCCTGGGCATCGGCCTGCTGGCCGACCGCTTCGCCGGCGGTGGCCCCCTAGTGAAGCCGTGGCCCTATGAGACGCCGCTGGCCATCGGCGACCGCATCGCCGCCCAGACGGCCCTGCTGCGGCTGGGCTTCAATCCGGGCGAGCCTGACGGGGTGGTGGGCGTGAACACCCGCACGGCCCTGCGCAATTGGCAAAAGGCTCGCGGCCTGACGGCCGACGGCTATCTCTCCATGGAGATGGTGCGTCGCCTGAACGTCGAAGCCGGCGCGCTTTAGAAGACTCGTCTCCTCTCCCGAGGGAAAGGAAGCGCGAACCTACAACCCGCCCTCATCGCCCTTCTCCAGCGTCGCCATGGCGGCGTCGGCGCGGGTGGCGGGCAGCGGGTCGGCGTTCTTCAGCTGCACGTTGCGGAAGGCATAGACCAGCATGGCCACCATCATCAGGGCGCACAGGATGAACGGCGCTGGCGCGATGCGCTCGTAAAGCCAGACGAAGAACGGCGCGAGCACCACATTGACGCCGTTCACCGCGGCGATAGCGCCGGCGACGCGCGCCTGCTCGTGCATGTCCACCGCCAGCGAAGCGCCCGCCGTGAAGCCCGGACGCGCCAGGCCAAAGCCTAGGCTGGAGATCGCAAAGCCGGCCACGACCGCGGCATAGGTCGGCTGCAGCGCCACGATCACATTGCCCACCGCGGCCACGCCCACGCCCCAGCGCAGGAGCTGGCGCGGGGTCATCTCGAACATCCGGATGATGCCCCACTGGGCCAGCAGGCCGGCCATGGCGCCAAACATCATGGCGATGGCGATGAAGCCCTGGGCTTTCATCGGATCAAGGCCGAGCTTGTCGATGATCAGGAAGCCCAGGGTTTGGGCCTGAGCGGTCTGGCAGACCGCGACGATAAAGCCGTAGACCAGGAACGGCCGCACGCGCGGATCGCGCCACATCGGCTTTTCCTTGGTCGCGTCGCCGCCCTTGGCGTCCTTGGCGATCTCAGCACGAACCGGGGCGACCGGCATGTTCTGGCTTTCCGGAAGCATCTTCCAGACCACGAACAGCATCAGCCCGGCCATCGCCGCGAAACCAAGCATCGGTCCCGCCAGGCCAACGAAAGGCAGGACGAACAACGGCGCCAGGAACGGCCCGACGACCGTACCCAGGCCAAAGGCCCCGGCCAGGCTCGACATCGACTGGGTGCGCTGCTCCGGCGGGGTGTGCTCGGCCACATAGGCCTGGGTCGCCGGATTGGAGGCCGAGCCAAACAGCCCGAACAAAGCCCGCGCGAACAGGAAGCAGATGAAGATTATCATCGGCGTGGCCATGTGATGCAGGCCCGCCATCACCACCAGCGCGCAGGCGATCATCGAGAACATGAAGCCCGAGAGGCCGATCAGCATCAAGGGCTTGCGGCCGTGGCGGTCGGAGGCCCGCGCCCACCAGGGCGAGGAGAACGCCCAAAGCAGCGCCGAGAGAGAGAAGATCGCCGCGACCATCGGGTCGGGAATGCCGATCGACCGGCCAATCGCTGGGAGCACCGAGATCATCCCGGTATTGCCCATGGCGGTTACCAGGGAGACGCCGAAAATAATGGCGAAAGTCTTCTTGGGCAGGCCTTCCGGCGCTGTGGCGGGCTTGGGCATGGCCTCGCTGTTAGTCCGCGCCGACCCCTTGTGCAAACACGGAAAACGCACACGCGGAATTAAGCATTAATCGCCGATAGTCGGGGCTGGACGTCGCGGGGACAGCCTTTTCAAATGTTTCAGATTATCGGCATCGTGCTGCTCTTCGCGCTGGTGTTTGGCAGTTATTTGATCTCCGGCGGCAACCTTGGGGTGATCCTTCACGCCCTGCCCCACGAGATGATGGCGATCGGCGGCGCGGGCGTCGCAGCCTTCCTGATCGGCAACTCGGTGCCGGTGATCAAGGGCACGCTCTCAGGCTTCGGCAAGGTGTTCGCCGGCCCGAAATGGAAGGCCTCGGACTACCGGGACCTGCT
>NZ_JAURWM010000010.1 GCF_030654915.1 Phenylobacterium sp.
CTTCAGCACCTGGCCGATGCCGGTGATGGTGCCGCCGGTGCCGACACCGGAGACCACCGCATCGACCCGGCCGTCGGTGTCGTTCCAGAGTTCCTCGGCGGTCGAGACCCGGTGGATCAGCGGATTGGCTTCGTTGTCGAACTGCTGGGGCATGACCGCGCCCGGCGTCGCCTCGACGATCTCCTAGGCGCGGGCCACGGCGCCGGCCATGCCGCGCGCGGCCGGGGTCAGTTCCAGCTTGGCGCCCAGGATCAGCAGCATCTTGCGGCGTTCGATCGACATGCTCTCGGGCATGACCAGGGTGATTGGATAGCCCTTGGACGCGGCGACGAAAGCCAGCGCGATGCCGGTGTTGCCGCTGGTCGGCTCGACGATGGAGCCGCCCGGCTTCAAGGCGCCCGTGGCTTCCAGCCATTCGATCATGGCGACGCCGATGCGGTCCTTGACCGAGGCCAGCGGGTTGAAGAATTCGAGCTTGGCCACGACCTCGCCCTTGGGCTTCAGCGCCTTGGTGAGGTTCGGCAGGCGGACCAGCGGGGTGTCGCCGATCAGGTCGATGACGGAGTCGAAGATCTTGCCGCGGCCGGAACGCTTGTGGCGGGCTGCGTCGTAGTTGGAGGCGTCGGCCATGGCTCTCTCGTATCTCTGGCGTGAGGCGCTAACCTAAGGCCCCGAACGGGATTTGGAAGCGCACTTCTTCTGCCGCGAGGCCGAGCTTGCCTATTCGGCGGCCACGGCGGCCGCCGCCGGGGCCAGCAGGGGCTCCAGGATGCTGGCCGCCAGCCAACGCACGACCGGAACCACCACCCCGTCACCGGCCACATGCAGCGCCCCGGTCGCGGCGGCCGGCAGGACGTAGCTGTCGGGCAGGCCCATCAGGCGCGCGCCCTCGCGCGGCGAGACCAGGCGGCTTCGCACGCGCTCGCCTTCGATCACCACCAGGGTCTGGCGTGATGAACCGCCACGCGGAGTCCGCAGGCACCCGGCGACGCCGTCGAAACGGGCTTCGGAGCGCTGGACCTTCTTGCCGTCCTCCATCCGCATACGGTTGAACACCGCGCCCACCGACCGGCCGCCAGAGATCTTGGCCGCCTCGATCCGGGCGCGGTGCAGCGGCGCCATCAGTTCGAGCAGCCGTTCGGTGCGCGCCTCGTCATGCCAGACGACCTCGGCGTCGGGCTCCAGCAGGCTGGCGAGGTCGGTGTTGCGGGCGGCCGGCGCCTCCCCACGCCACCAGATCCAGCGGGCGGCGAGATCCTCCGGCAGGCGGGCGTGGGCCTGCCGCACCGCGCGGGTGTGGAAGGGGCTCTCTCCGACCAGGCCGGGCTGCGGCGGCTGACGGGTGGCGATCACGAACACCCGTGGGCGCGACTGCGGCACGAACCGGGCGGCGTCTATTTCCAGGGCGCCGAAGCTGTAGCCCTGGCTGGCCAAGGCGCGGCACAGCGCGGTGAAGTCGGCGCCGCCATGCGAGGTCAGCAGACCCGAAACATTCTCGATCACCACCGCGCGGGGGCCATCGACGCCCAGCGCCTCGATCAGCCTCCAGAACCCGAAGAAGGCCGAGGAGCGGCCGCCGCCCAGGCCCGCCCGCGCGCCGGCGAGACTAAAATCCTGGCAGGGCGAGGAGGCCCAGGCGAGATCAACGCGCGGCGGAAGGGCGCCGGCGTCCAGCGCCCAGACGTCGCCCTGATGGAAGTGCTCGGCCGCGCCGGAGAAATTGGCGCGGTAGGTTTCAGACTTCAACCTGTCGAAATCATTGGCGAATGCGCAGGTCCAGCCCGCGCCCAAGCCCAGGCGCGCCATGCCGCCGCCCGCGAAAAACTCGTAAAAGTTGAGAGATCGACTCATTATGGCGACTCTACCTTCGTTCGGTCACCGCGAAAGAACGCCCTTCATGCGACATGCTCTCCTGGTCCTCGCCGCCCTGGCGCTCAGCGCCTGCCAACCCCAGGCTCCGGACGGCAAGCCCGCCGCCGCGCCCGCCGATGCGCCCGCGCCCGTCGCGGCGGACCCGGCCACCACCGCCGCGCTGCCGGCCGCCTTCCAGGGCGATCTGCATGTGGTCGGGACCGAACCCTTCTGGTCGGCCCAGGTCCGCGAAACCCAGATCACCTTCACCCAGATGGACGCCCCGGCCCCGTCGACCGGCCCCAACAACGGCGCGGTCATGCAGGACGGCAAGGCCGTCTGGGAGACCTTGGTCGGCGGCAAGCCGCTCAAGCTCACCCTGGTCGAACAGGCCGGCTGCTCCGACGGCATGTCGGACCTGAAGTTCCCGCTGGCCGCCGAGATCGTCTACGACGGCAAGACCCTCAAGGGCTGCGCCTCCAAGGAGTCGGAACGGCCGCGCGAGCAAGTGGCGCCGTAGGGGCGCCCTTGACCTGAGCCCGTCTCAAGGCCGCTAATCTCCCCAACGTCGATAAGAACGATCAAGGGAGATGGCCATGGAACGGGCTTGGGACCTCGTCATCCGGGGCGGAACGCTCATCGATGGTTCGGGCGGCGCGCCGTTCGAGGCCGATGTGGCGATCAAGGACGGCGCCATAGCGCTGGTCGGCCAGGTCACCGGCCAGGGCGCTCGAGAAATCGACGCGCGCGGCAAGATCGTCACCCCAGGCTTCGTCGACATCCATACCCATTATGACGGCCAAGCCACCTGGGACGGCCACATGCAGCCCTCGGCCTGGCACGGCGTCACGACCGTGGTGATGGGCAATTGCGGGGTCGGCTTCGCCCCCTGCAAGCCCGAAGACCACGACCGGCTGATCCGGCTGATGGAAGGCGTCGAGGATATCCCCTTCCCAGTCCTGACCCAGGGGCTGCCTTGGAACTGGGAGAGCTTTCCCGACTATCTCGACAGCCTCGCGGCGCGGCGCTTCGACGTGGATATCGGGACCCAGCTGCCGCACGCAGCGCTGCGGGTCTATGTGATGGGCGAACGCGGCGCCAACCGCGAGGACGCAACCCCCGCCGACATCGCCGCCATGGCGGCCCTGGCCAAGGGCGCGATGGAGGCCGGCGCCCTGGGCTTCTCCACCTCGCGCACGCTTAACCACCGCACCAGCGACGGCCAGCCGACCCCGACCCTGACCGCCTCCGAAGACGAATTGACCGGCATCGCTCTGGGCCTCGCCGCCGCCGGCAAGGGGGTGCTGCAATTCGTCTCCGACTTCGCCGAGCCGGAAGAGGAGTTCGCCATGCTGCGCCGGATCGTCGAGCGCTCGGGCCGGCCGTTGTCCTTCACCCTGGCGCAAAGCCCCCGCCATCCCAACCAGTGGCGCACCCTGCTGGAGCGGTTGTCGGAGGCCAATGACGCCGGCCTGACCATGCGCGCCCAGGTCGCCGGGCGGCCGGTGGGCATCCTGTTTGGCCTGGAGCTGACGGTCAATCCGTTCAGCCAGCACGCCACCTATCGCGAGATATCCAGCCTGCCGCTGGCCGAGCGGGTCGCCCACCTGCGCGACCCCGCCTTTCGCGCCCGGCTGCTGGCCGAGACGCCCGAGCCGGCCCCCGGCCTCGGGACCAACATGATCCAGAACTGGCGCGTCATGTTCCTGATGGGCGAGGAGCCCGACTACGAACAAACGCCCGACCGCACGCTCGCGGTCCTGGCCCAGGCTCGGGGGGTGACACCCCAGGAAATGGCCCTCGACCACATGCTGGAGAACGAGGGGCGTGGCATGCTGTACCTGCCGTTCCTGAACTATGCCGACGGCTCGCTCGACCCCTCCTTCGCGATGCTGAACCACCGCGACACCGTGCCGGGACTCTCCGACGGCGGGGCTCATGTCGGCATGATCTGCGACGGCTCGTTCCCGACCTCGAACCTGACCCACTGGACCCGAGATCGGACACGCGGCCCGAAGCTGACGCTGGAAGCCATGGTCCGCATGCAGACCCATGACACCGCCCAGGCGGTCGGGCTGCACGACCGAGGACTGATCCAGACCGGCTACCGCGCCGACCTCAATGTGATCGACTATGA
>NZ_JAURWM010000013.1 GCF_030654915.1 Phenylobacterium sp.
CGCGCCAGCCATTGGCGACCAGTTGCAATATGCCGTGAGTGACGAAGGCCGCCGACACCGGCAGGACGAGGACCAGGCCCCCCATCAGGACCAGGCCGCCGGCCATGCCGAACACACCCGACAAGGTGGCCGTGACAAAGCCCAATACGCTGATGAAAAGAGCCGCGGGAATGCTCACTGGGGTCGTCCTCCGGGTTGCGACCCGCCCCGACGATGGACACAGGCCACCCACGGTCACGGACCAGCTGCGCGTCGCGCGCGAAAGAATGCGGGTCCGCCCGCTCACCCTCCGGAGGAAGGCGCCTCGTCTCCGGGCCAGGGATCACGCCGCTGCGGATCAGACCTGAGGCCCCAGGAACGATGTTTGGTCTACACCCCTCCAAGCGTGGCCGTCGAGCGCGGCCAAAGAAAAAGGCCCCGGCGAACGCCAGGGCCTTTCCCAAGAAGCCGACAGGGTCGGATCGAAAGACTAGTTCCGGAAGACGGCCGCCGTGGACGGGTCGGCCGGCATTTCGCGGTACTGGCGCACCTCGTGACGACCGACCACCATGTGGTGGACCTCGTCCGGGCCGTCGGCCAGGCGCAGGGTCCGGGTGGAGGTGTACATCCGGGCCAGCGGGGTCTTTTGGCTGACACCGAGGGCGCCGTGCATCTGGATCGCCTGGTCGATGATCAGGCAGACCCGCTCGGGCACCATGGCCTTGACCATGTGGATCCAGATCCGGGCTTCGTCGCGCGGCAGCACGTCCATGGCCTTGGCCGCCTTCAGGACCATCAGGCGCATGGCTTCGATCTCGATGCGGGCGCGGCTGACGATCTCGATATTGCCGCCCAGCTGGATGATCGGCTTGCCGAACGCCTCACGGGTCAGGCCGCGCGTGACCAGCAGGTCCAGGGCCTTTTCAGCCTGGCCGATGGCGCGCATGCAGTGGTGGATCCGGCCTGGGCCGAGGCGCAGTTGGCTGATCTCGAAGCCGCGGCCCTCGCCCAGCAGCATGTTTTCCTTCGGCACCCGCACATTGTCGAACACGATGTGCATGTGGCCGTGCGGCGCGTCGGGATCACCAAAGACGTTCATCGGGCCGAGGATCTTCACGCCGGGCGCGTCGGTGGGCACCAGGATCTGCGACTGGCGCAGGTGGGGCGGACCGTCCGGGCTGGTCTGGACCATGGTGATCATGATCTTGCAGCGCGGGTCGCCGGCGCCGGAGATGTAGTGCTTCTCGCCGTTGATGATGTACTCGTCGCCCACCAGGGTGGCGCGAGTGTTGATGTTCTTGGCGTCCGACGAGGCGGCGTTCACCTCGGTCATGGCGAAGGCCGAGCGGATCTTGCCGGCCAGCAGGGGCTCCAGCCATTCCTTTTTCTGCGCCGGCGTGCCCACGCGCTCCAGCACTTCCATGTTGCCGGTGTCGGGCGCGGCGCAGTTCATCACTTCCGACGACATCGGGTTCTTGCCCAGCTCGACGGCGATATAGGCGTAGTCGAGGTTGGACAGGCCCTCGCCGGTGTGGGCGTCGGGCAGGAAGAAGTTCCAGAGGCCTTCGGCCTTGGCCTTGTCCTTAGCCACTTCAAGCACTTCGAGCTGGCCCGGGGCGTAGCTCCAGATGTCGGTCTTGTTCTCACCGAGGCGATGGAATTCCTCGCTCATCGGCTGGACGGTTTCCTTGATGAACCGCCGCACGTGCTCGAGCAGCGGCATCGCCTTTTCGCTCATCCGCAGGTCGTTGAGTTCGTCCATCGGGTTCAGCTTGAAGCTGGACTGCGCCTTGTCCTGGGCTTGGGTCATCTGGTCTCTCCCACTGCGGTTCATGCGGACGGCCCCGTCTCGTCAGGGCCAAATTCAGTGTCATCGGTCTTGCGACAGACAATAGGGCGCTAGCTTTGGCTCATATTTGCCCAAAATCAAACAAGCGTTTCAATTTTTCACACAAGGCGTGACCACCGCGGCCGAGAGGCTGAGCCAAATCCCGCAAGGCGGCGTCCATGTATGGCCGGGTCTTCGCCCGGCCATGCCAAAGCGGCCCGCCCCCGCCCGGACCTAGACCGTGTGGCAGACGGCCTCGATGTTGTGACCATCGGGATCGAGGACGAAAGCGCCGTAGTAGTTGGGGTGGTACTCGGCGCGCACGCCGGGCGGACCGTTGTCGGTCCCGCCAGCCGCCATGGCGGCGGCGTAGAACGCGTCGACACTCGCCCGATCAGCTGCGGCCAACGCCAGATGGACATGACCCGGGGTGCCGCCCGTGCCGATCCAGAAATAGGGCTTTCCGTCCGAGCCGTAGCCGAGATGGGCGTGGCCGCCCGACATCTCGGGGGTGACCTCCATCACCACGGCGACGCCGAGCGGTTTCAGCGCGGCGTCGTAAAAGGCGCGGGCCTTGGCGAAATCGCTGACCGACAGTCCAACATGATCGAGCATTTAGTCATCTCCAGCTTAGTGTGCTGAAGAGACTAACGACCAACGCGCCAGATCGTGTCAGCAATCCGCCAGGCCCGCTCCTGACTACCTTGCGGTCAGTTGATCGGCGCCTTTGCAGGCGCTCTCGACCAGGGCCTTGTCTTCAACGCTCTTGGCCGGGGCGCTCGTCGCGGTGCGCCAGTTGGCCGACAGCTCCAGCGGCTTCTTTGGCGAATAGCCGCCGAGGCTGATCAGCGTCTTGCTCTTGCAGTCGATGGCGGTGACGAAGCCGACACCGTCGGCCTTGCCTGGGCCCGAAGGACCCATGCGCGGTTCAACCCCCGGCTTGCCGACCGCCTGCATCACCACGACCTTGCCGGTCTGAGTGTCGCGGTAGGAATAGTCGCTGTCATAGGACCATTCGAGGCCGGTTGGGGTGGTGGCGTAAGACTTCCAAGTTTCGGCCTGGGCGGCGGATGCGACGGCCAAGGCCGACAGTGCGGCGAACGCGATCAAGCGGCGCATGAAATATATCTCCTGGTGGTTCCCTCGCGCCGGACCCTATCTGGGCAGGGCCGGGAGAACAAAGCCGAATCCAAAACGCCCTGGCCTCGCTTGACTCCCAGCGCCCCTGTCCCTACCTCCGGCCAGCGTTAGCACTCAGGGGCCTCGGCTGCTAAAGGTCGGCCCCGGGCGTTTTCGCACCGCATTTCAAACGTCCCGAACGGAGACTTTAATATGGCGTTTCGTCCTCTGGGAGACCGCGTCCTCGTGAAGCGTGTCGAGGAAGAAGAAAAGACCAAGGGCGGGATCATCATCCCCGACACCGCCAAGGAAAAGCCGCAGGAAGGCGAAATCATCGCCGTCGGCCCTGGCGCCCGTGACGACAACGGCAAGATCCAGCCGCTCGACGTCAAGCCCGGCGACAAGATCCTGTTCGGCAAGTGGTCCGGCACTGAGATCAAGATCGACGGCAAGGACCTGCTGATCATGAAGGAAAGCGACGTCCTGGGCGTGGTCGAATAGCCACCCCGACGCCTTCCCTCCCATCCACAACATTCTGAAAGAGCAGGAAAATGGCCGCTAAAGACGTCTATTTCGGTTCCGACGCGCGCGACAAGATGCTGCGCGGCGTCAATACTCTCGCCAACGCGGTTAAGGTGACCCTGGGTCCCAAGGGCCGTAACGTGGTCATCGAGAAGTCCTTCGGCGCTCCGCGCTCGACCAAGGACGGTGTCTCGGTCGCCAAGGAAATCGAACTGGCTGACCGCTTCGAGAACCTCGGCGCCCAGCTGATCCGCGAAGTCGCCTCCAAGACCAACGACAAGGCCGGCGACGGCACCACGACCGCCACGGTCCTGGCCCAAGCCATCGTCGTCGAAGGCCTGAAGTCGGTCGCGGCCGGCATGAACCCGATGGATCTGAAG
>NZ_JAURWM010000020.1 GCF_030654915.1 Phenylobacterium sp.
CATGCGCGGCGATGGCGCGTTCACGCAGGGCGCTTTCGGGCCAGGGATAGCCGGGGCTGCCGATGGTTAGGGCGTTGTTCACGCCGTGGGACAGGAACGTCTCATAGTCAGCCTTTGGAACGGGCGGGGCGACGGAGAGCACCAGACCCGCTTCCGGCGTCGGGTCCATCGTGCCCGGCGCGCCGCTGGACGACATGATCGAGGTCAGCGACAGCACGCGATCTGGATGTTCGATGGCGATGACCTGACTGATCATCCCGCCCATCGAGACACCGGCCACGTGGGCCTTGTTCGCGCCGACGGCGTCGAGGACGGCCACGCCGTCGGCGGCCATGTCGGAGAGGCTGTAGGCCTCGCCCGGCTTGAACCAGGTCGAGAGGCCGGTGTCGCGGTTGTCGAAGCGGATCACGCGGTAGCCGCAGGCGGCCAGCTTGTCGCAGAAGTCGGCCGGCCAGCGGGTCATCTGCGAGCCGAGGCCGTTGATCAGCAGGACGGTTGGGGCGGTGTCGGCGCCGAAGGTCTCGTACTCGAGCTCCGCGGTGGCGGACTTGGCTTTGGGCATGGCGGTCCTTCGTGAGCTTCTCCTCGCCCCGTTGGGGAGAGGCCGGGTGAGGGGGCGGCGCATAGCGCCGCTCATCGATCTATCGGTAGGTGCGACGCGGCTGAGAGGCCCCCCTCACCCTACCTCTCCCCCCGCAAGAGGGGGGAGAGGAGCGTTGGCTGGTCTCTTACGGGACCATGACCACGCGGCCGACGGCGGCGCGGCTTTCGATATAGGCGTGGGCGGCGGCGGCGTCGGACAAGGAGAAGACCTTGTCGATCACCACTTCCAGTTCGCCCTTGGCGGCGTCTTCGATCAGTTGCTGGATGTTGTTATGAACGCGGTCGGTGCCGATCTCGGCGCCGAGGAACACGCCCGACAGGGTGCGGTTGCCGCCCATCATCGAGCCGACATCGACGACCATCGGCTCACGGCCCGCGGCGCCGACCATCGAGACCCGGCCGCGATAGGCCAGGGCGTTGATCGAGCCTTGCAGGGTGGGGCCGCCGACGCTGTCGACGATCACGTCCACGCCCTTGTTGTCGGTCAGGCGTTTGGCTTCGGTCACCACGTCGTCGCGGCTGTAGTTGATGCCGTGGTCGAGGCCGAGGCGCTTGAGGGCCTCCAGCCGCTCGTCGGACGAGGCGGTGGCCAGGATCAGGCCCGCGCCCGCGCGCTTGGCGAGTTGGATGGCGGCGACGCCGACGCCCGAAGCGCCGGCCTGGATCAGGACGGTCTCGCCGGGCTGCATGCGGCCGAACTCGAACAGGCAGTCATGGGCGGTGCCGAAGGTCACCGGAATGGCGGCGGCCTTCTTCATGTCGTAGCCGTCGGGCACGACCCAGCAGTTGCGGGCGGGAACGGCGCGCAGGGCGGCGTGGCTGCCCCAGCTGTTCAGGGTGGCGACCTTCTGGCCGACCTTCAGGTGGGTGACTTCCGAACCGATCTCGATGATCTCGCCCGAGGCCTGGTAGCCGACCACATGCGGGTTGGTCATTAGCTTGCCGCCGAAGCGGCTGAGGACGTCGCCGCCTTCGATGGCGATGGCCTCGACCTTGATGATCACGCCCTTGGGGTGGCACTGCGGGTCCGGGATTTCCTCGTATTTCAGGACTTCCGGACCGCCGGTCTCATAATACACGGCAGCTTTCATGGGGGCCTCTCCTAATGAATTAAACAATTGTTTGATGAGGCAGCTAACCGAGTCCCGCGGCCGGACGCAAGGGAAAGCAGGGGTTCGGCGGGCGTCGCGTTTGCGGCTGGTCTAGTGCATTTGCGTCATGCGGCGGCGCAGAATGGCGTGATCCACTGGCGCTCGACGATTCCGGTGCTCGCGGCTTTCCGCGCATGGCCGGTTTCCAGCGACGGTTTCGGCGGCCAGCGGTTTCGTGCTGGGCGGCGAGATCCAGGACCCGCCGCCATGTTCGCCCCACCCAGCGCCGGGGGCGGGTCCGCTTCGCCCGTCGGGGACAAGACTGCCAGGAGGCGCGACGGTGCTCGGCCGTCGCGCAGGGGCCGATCTCGGGGGAGATGAGGCTCGCTTCTGGGAGACGGACGCGGTTCCAGCCGAGCCGCGTCCGTGACTTCCGCCGACAGAACGGTCAATCGCGCCCTCCAGGTGACAGGTGGGCGGAAATGCGAAGACGCGACCCGGCGCGTTCGTGACAATTTCGTTGCAGTGCGACACGGTTCG
>NZ_JAURWM010000021.1 GCF_030654915.1 Phenylobacterium sp.
CACCTGGCCCAGGCGGTGGTCGTCGCAGACATGGGCGGCGGCGCCCTCCCCCTCAACGGTCATGGCCAGCGTCAGGCCTTTGCGCTCGGCGCTTTCGGCCCCGATGGACAGGGCCGACTGGCAGGCGGCGACCAGGTCCACGGGCATGGGGTCCAGGTCGATGCGCCCGGCCTCCACCTTGGAGAAGTCGAGGATGTCGTTGACCACGGTCAGCAGGGCGCCGCCCGAGCGCTCGATCAGGCCGATCTGGCGGCGGCTGTCGGCGGGCAGGTCGTCGCGGCGCTCCAGCACCTGAGCGAAGCCGATGATGGAGTTGAGCGGCGTGCGGATCTCGTGGCTCATGGCCGCCAGGAACTCGGTCTTGGCGACCGAGGCCGCCTGGGCCCGGTCGCGAGCGCGCATGTAGCTGGCGGAACGCCGGGCCAGGATCTGGCGCAGCCGCTGCTGGTGAGTAGCCATCAGGGCGACGATGAGGCCGGTGGCGAAGACCATGGCCAGGTAGACCTGGGTCAGGGTGATCCGGTGATTGAGGCTCTCATGGTCCGTCAACAGCCCCGGCGGGGCGTGCTGGACGCCCAGCGGGAGCATGACCATGCAGGTGAGCCCCATGGCGAAGATGACCGCGCGCGGACCCAGGCGCAGGCCCACCAGGGTGATCGCCGGGAAGGCGACCAACAGAGCCACGGCGCTGAAGGGGGTGAAGACCAGCGCCGCGAGGGCCGCCATCAGCAGGTAGGCCGACAGGCGACGCCACAGGGCCGCCTGCATCAGGCCCGCCGCGTTGCTGTGTCCCAGCAACAGGATGGCGGGCAGGACCAGGCCCATGCCCAGCAGCTTGGCCGGCAGGCGATTGGCCAGCATGGTGACCGGAAACTCGCCGTGCAGAAGCCAGGCGCCCACCCCCAGCAGGACCGAGCCCACCAGCAGGACCGGCAGCAGGGCCAGGAAGATGAGGCCGGCGAACCGGCTCGGCGTGGTGAGGCGCACGACCCGGATCCGGCGCGCCAGCCAGACCACGCCCACGGCCTCGACGGTGTTCAGCACCGAGAAGCCGATCGCATCGATCCAGCCGACCTTGAACATCAGGACGACGGCGATCTGGACGACGAACCCGGTCACCAGGGTCGGCAGGCCCCAGCGGGCCGGCAGCAACAGCAGGGCGCCGATGACAAAGGCGTTGGCCGTCCAGATGGTGTCGATGCCGCCGGCCTGCTGGCGCAGGGCATTGGTCAGCCAGAGGTTGGCGATGTAGCAGAGCCCGAGAACCACGGCCGCATAGGCGTCCCGGTTGCGACCGACGGTCTTGATCATGCCGACTTCCCGGTCCTCAACATCCTGAGCCAAACCCTAGAATGGGGTCGCCAAGGAACTGTTAAGCACACTCGAAATCGCAGGATCCGAACCGCGGAGCCAGCCGCCCTGGGGACAGGCTGCGGCTTGACCTCGCCTCTCCCGCGCCGCACAAACCGCGCGAAATTCTGACCCTCTTTCTGGAGAGACTTCCATGGCGGACATCCGCTTCGACGGCAAAGTCGCGATCGTCACCGGCGCCGGCGGCGGCCTGGGCAAGCAGCATGCGCTGGAGCTGGCGCGCCGCGGGGCCAAGGTGGTGGTCAACGACCTGGGCGGCTCGATGGACGGTTCGGGGGGCTCCTCGGCCGCCGCCGACGCCGTGGTCGAAGAGATCAAGGCCCTGGGCGGCGAGGCCATCTCCAACGGTTCGTCGGTCACCGACGACGCCGGCGTCGCCCACATGGTCAAGCAGACCATGGACCAGTGGGGCCGCATCGACGTGCTGATCGCCAACGCCGGCATCCTGCGCGACAAGTCCTTCTCGAAGATGGAACTGTCGGACTTCGAGCTGGTCGTGAACGTCCACCTCATGGGCACCGTGAAGCCCGTGAAGGCCGTTTGGGAAATCATGCGCGAGCAGAACTACGGCCGCATCGTCGTGACGACCTCGTCGTCGGGCATGTACGGCAACTTCGGCCAGTCGAACTACGGCGCGGCCAAGCTCGGCATCATCGGCTTCATGAACACCATCAAGCTCGAGGGCCAGAAGAACAACATCCACATCAACGCCATCAGCCCGGTGGCCGCGACCCGGATGACCGAGAACCTGATGCCTCCCGCGGTGCTGGAAAAGCTGAAGCCGGAGTACGTCACCCCCGGCGTCGTCTACCTGGCCTCGGAAGAAGCCCCGACCGGCGCGATCCTGACCGCCGGCGCCGGCGCCTTCGCCCTGTCGCGCATCTACGAAACCGAAGGCGTCTACCTCGGCGAGGGCGGCCTGTCGGTCGAAGAAGTCCGCGACAACTGGTCCAAGATCTCCGACCCCGAAGGCCAACAGGCCTATGTCAACGGCGGCGAGCAGAGCGGCAAATTCTTCCGTAAGCTGCAAGGCGGCTAAGCTCTACACTCAATAGGTGTAAGTTGGCGGGCGGTCGTTCCTCAAGGGAGCGGCCGCCCGTTTTCGTTGCAACGAATTCACTTGCCGCCGCCTAGGTTATCGCGCGTAACCTGGATCCGAGACCGGGCCCGATCAGAGGCCTGGATCGATCATGGGAGAATCGAAACTTGACCCAGGCCCCGCCGGCTGCGCGCGCCCGAGCCCTGCCCCTATCCACCGCCTTCGCCTTCGCCGCCACCAGCCTGCCGATCTCGGCGGTCGCGATCGCGGTTTCGGTCTACCTGCCTCGCCACTACGCCAGCCATCTGGGGATCGACCTGGCCTTGATCGGCGCGGCGTTCTTCTTTGTCCGCATGATCGACATTCCGATCGACGGCCTGCTGGGCTGGTCGATGGACAAGACCCGCAGCAGATGGGGCCGCTACCGGATCTGGACGATCCTGGGCGCGCCGGTGCTGATGGCGGGGATCTACTTCCTCTTCATGCCGCCGGAAGGCGTAGGTCGGGCCTATCTGATCATCTGGTTGCTGGTCATGTACCTGGGCAACTCGATCCTCACCCTCTCCCACGTCGCCTGGGCCGCGACGCTCGCACCCCACTACGACGACCGCTCCAGGCTATTTGGGATCATGACCGCCATTGGCGTGATCGGCGCGGCCGCTGCGCTGGCGATCCCCATCATCAACGAAGCTCGAGGCGCCTCGGACGCGGGCAACGTAGCCACGATGGGCTGGTTCATTTTCGCCATGACCCCGATCGCCGTGGCCCTGGTCGTCTGGCGCACTCCCGAAAAGATCGCGCCGGAGGTGGCGGGCCAACAGTTCCGCATGCGGGACTATTGGGCGCTGATCGCCCGCCCCTCCTTCGCCCGCATCCTCCTGGCTGACCTGTGCCTCGCGCTCGGCCCAGGCTGGATGAGCGCGCTCTACCTGTTCTTCTTCACCGACAGCCGCGGCTACACCACCGGCCAGGCCAGCATCCTGCTGGCGATCTACATCCTGGCGGGCTTCGTCGGCGCGCCGCTGATGGGGCGCCTGGCGACCAAGATCTCCAAACACCGCGCGGTGATGGTCGCCACGACCGGCTACTCGCTGGTGCTAATCTCGCTGATGGCGATCCCCAAGGGCAACATGCTCGTCGGCGCCGTCCCGATGTTCATGGCCGGCTTCCTGGCCGCCGGTTTCAACGTCCTGACGCGGGCGATGACCGCCGACATCGCCGACGAGGTGCGCCTGGAACAGGGCAGAGAGCGTGCGGGCCTGCTCTACGCCATGACCGTGATGACCTCCAAGATCGCCGGCGCCTTCTCGATCGGTCTGACCTTCTTCGTGCTCTCGAAGGTCGGCTATATCGCCACGGAAGGCGCAGCCAACACGCCCGAGGCGATCCACAACCTTGAGCTCGCCTACCTGATCGGTCCGGTGGCCTTCGTCATGCTCGGTGGGGCCTGCATGTTCGGCTACAAGCTGGGTCCCGAGCGGCACGCCGAGATCCGCCGCCAACTCGACGAACGCGACGCCCTCTACGACGAGGCGCCGATCATTGAGGTGGTTTCCGGTGAAGCGGCCATTGCGGTCCCACCCCAAGCGAGCAGATAGTACCTAAGATTGGATACCGGCCCGGGACCTCGTCCCGGGCCTTCATTTTCTAAGCAGCCCGGAACATTTTTCCCGGGACCAGACATTTGAGGCGTTCATGGCGAATACCGCCACTAGCAGCCAACGGCTGTCACTGCCCGTGGTCATGTCCTTTGCGTCGACCGCGCTCCCCATCGCCGCCATCGGACTAGTGATGGCGGTCTATCTTCCCCGCTTCTTCGCCGCCCAGCTTGGCCTCTCGCTCCTAGCGGTCGGCAGCGCCTTCACCATCGTGCGGCTGATCGACATGGCCCTAGACCCGATGCTGGGCATGGCCATGGACCGCACCCAATCGCGATTCGGCCGCTACCGGCCGTGGCTGGTGCTGGGCGCGCCGATCGTCATGGCCGCGTCCTACATGCTGTTCATGGCCAAGCCGGGGATCACCGAGGGCTATCTGATCGGCTGGCTGCTGGTGCTCTATGTCGGGATCTCGATCCTGACCCTGGCCCAGGCCGCTTGGGCCGCCTCGCTCGCCACCGACTATCATGACCGCTCGCGCGTCTACGGCGTCATCCAGGCGGTCGGCGTCGTCGGGGCGGTGCTGATCCTGCTGCTGCCGCTGGCGCTCGGCCCCAAGGGCACTGGCGCGAACGGCGTCCACGCCATGGGCTGGTTCTGCATCATCCTGCTGCCGATCACCGTCGCCCTGTGCTCGTTCGTCACTCCTGAGCGCATCAACCCCGAGACCGACCGCGAACGCGCCACCCTCGCCGACTATTGGGACCTGGTGCGCCGCCCCGAGATGGCGCGGCTGATTTTCGCCGACCTGTTCATGGCGCTCGGCCCCGGCACCACGGCGGCGCTCTATCTGTTCTTCTTCCATGACGCGCGGGGCTATTCGACCTCCCAGACTGGCGTGCTGCTGGTCTTCTTCATCGCCGCGGGCCTGCTCGGCTCGATGTTCTGGGGCTGGCTGGCGCAGAAGATCGGCAAGCACCGCGCGATCATCACCGCGGCCGTGGCCTACGCCTTCACCCAGTCGGCGCTGATGATCATCCCGCCGGCCACCATGTCGCTGGCCATCCCCGGCATGATGTCGGTCGGCTTCGTCTCGTCGGCCTTCATCCTGATCGTCCGGGCCATGGTCGCCGACGTCGCCGACGAGGTCCGGCTGGAAACCGGCAAGGAACGCGTGGGCCTGCTCTACGCCCTGGTCACCACCACCCAGAAAATCGGCACCGCCATCACCGTCGGCATCAGCTTCTGGGTGCTCGACATCGTCGGCTACAACGCCGCCGAGGGCGCTGTGAACACTCCAGAAGCCATTCGCGGCCTGGAGCTCTGCTATGTGTTCGCGCCGATCATCTTCGTGTTCTTCGGCGGCGCGGCCTTCATCGGCTGGAAGCTGGACGCCACCCGCCACGCCGAGGTGCGCCGCCAGCTCGACGAACGCGACGCCCTGGCCGCCCAAGCGGCTCTGCTAGGCTCGGTGAGCGGCGTCAGCCTCGTGACCGACACTCCGCACTAGGACCGCACGTAGATCCTCCCCCGTGGGGGAGGATCTATCCTGACCTAGACCATCAGCGCCTTGGCGGCGCTGATGAAGGCCTGGGCCGCGGCGCTGTCCGGCGTCGTGGCGACCACCGGCTGGCCGTTATCGCAGGCCTCCCGCAGCGCCATCTCCAACGGAACCTCGGCCAGCAACGGCACGCCCAGCCGGGCCGCCTCGGCCTTGGCCCCGCCGGACCCGAAGATCGGGATCGGCGCTCCGGTGGCCGGATCGGTAAAGAAGGCCATGTTTTCGATCACGCCCAGGATCGGGGTGCCGGTCTTCTGGAACATCGAGACCGCGCGGCGCGCATCGATCAAGGCGATCTCCTGGGGCGTCGAGACGATCACCACTCCGTCGATCTTCATTTTCTGGATCAGGGTCAACTGGATGTCGCCAGTGCCAGGCGGCAGGTCGACAACCAGCACGTCCAGCGGCTCGGCTTCCGAACCCCAGGCCACGTCGTTCATCATCTGACGGACGGCCGAGGACGCCATCGGGCCGCGCCAGATCATCGGCGCGCCCTCATCGACCAGGAAGCCGATCGACATGACCTTCAGGCCCCAGGCCTCCAGCGGCTGCAACTTGCCGTTCTCGAAGGCCGGTTCGCCGTCGACGCCCAGCATGCGCGGCGCCGAGGGACCGTAGACATCGGCGTCCAGCACCCCGGTCCGCAGGCCAAGCTGCGCGAAGGCGGTGGCCAGGTTGACCGAGACCGTGGACTTGCCCACCCCGCCCTTGCCGCTGGCCACCGCGATGACCCGGCGGACATGGGCCGGGCGCGCGGCGTCGGCGGACGGCGACGCCGCGGCCTTGGGATCCTCGCTCACCCGCGCGCCCTTGCGCACCCGGGTGACGCCCTCGGCCGGCGGCGGCGCGTCATGCTCGGCGGTCAGCACCACCTGGGCCTTGGTCACCCCCGGAACGGCCGACAACGCGGCCTGCGCCTCGCCATGGACCGGGCCATAAAGCGCGGTCTCCGAGGATGGGACCTCCAGCATGAAACCGGCCCGCCCTGGGCCGATGGTCAGTCCACGGACCAGCCCCGCGGCCACCAGGCCTTTGCCAGACTTAGGATCCAAGACCCGGTCAAGGGCCGTCAAAACGGCGTTACGATCGGGGATTGTCGAATCCATTGGGCCCTTTGCCTTGCTTTAACCGACGTTGAGTAACATATCCGGCTCACAGCGCCGGTTTACAAGCCCAGCCACGGGCCTCACGACACGGCCGCGCCGAGACGAAAGCAAGACGACGCGACCATGCCTTGGAATGACAACGCGAACCCCGGTCCCTGGGGCGCTCCGCCCCCGAACGATGGGAATGGCGACAAGAAGCCCCCTCCACGCCGGCCCACGGGCGGCGGCGGCGGCAACGGTCCGCGTGGCCCCCGCCGTCCTGAAGGTCCTGAACTGAACGCCGCGTTCGAACGCTTGCAGCAGCAAGCCCGCGACTTCTTCGGCGGTCCTGGCGGCAACGGGATTCGTCCTGGCGCGATCGCCGCGGTGGCCGGCGTGGGCTTCGGCCTCTGGGCGCTGTCGGGCGTATATATCGTCCAGCCCAACGAGCAGGCCGTTGTCACCACCTTCGGCGCCTATTCGCGCTCTGAAGGGCCTGGCATCCGCTATCACCTGCCGGCGCCGCTCGAGCGCGTCGAAAAAGTGCCGGTCACCAGCTTGAACCGCATCGACATCGGCGGCACCGCCACCAACGACGTGCCGGCTGAAAGCCTGATGCTGACCGGCGACGAGAACATCGTCGATGTCGACTTCAGCGTGACCTGGCGCGTGGCCAACGCCCGCAACTTCGTCTTCAACGTCCGTGATCAGGACGACGCGGTGAAGGCCGTCGCCGAGAGCGCCATGCGCGAAGTGGTCGGCCGCACGCCGCTGCAGGACGTCCTGACCCG
This sequence comes from Phenylobacterium sp., assembly GCF_030654915.1. Classification (GTDB taxonomy): domain Bacteria; phylum Pseudomonadota; class Alphaproteobacteria; order Caulobacterales; family Caulobacteraceae; genus Phenylobacterium. The sequence continues at coordinate 7,446 of NZ_JAURWM010000021.1, forward strand.
CGGCCGCGGCCAGGTTCAGGCCCAGGCGGCCGAGACCATGCAGCGGACGCTGGATTCCTGGAACGCCGGCGTGACCGTCGTCGAAGTGCAGATCCGCACCGCCAACCCGCCGACCGAGGTCGTCGCCGCGTTCCGTGACGTGACCAACGCCCAACAGGACGCCGAAAGCGCCGCCAACGAAGCCAACACCTATCGCAACCGGGTGATCAACGAAGCCAAGGGTGACGCGGCCAAGCTGATCGAATCGGCCCGCGGCTATCGCGAGCAGTCCGTGCGCGAAGCCACCGGCGACGTGTCGCGCTTCGACCAAATCTACACCGAGTACCGCAAGGCTCCCGGCGTGACCAAGGAGCGGCTCTACATCGAGACCATGCAGCGCGTGCTCCAGAACTCGAACAAGGTGGTCATCGACGGCAAGGGCGCCAGCGCCCCCATCATCCTGCCGCCTGACGTCTTCCGCCCCCGCACCGCCGCGCCCCCTGCGGTACGCGTCGAGCCCCAACCTGAGACCGGCGCCGCGCCGGCTCCCAACGCGGGAGCCGCCCGATGAACCGTAACCTCACTGTTCTCGCCGTCATCGTCGTCGGCCTGCTGATCGTCCTGTCTCAGACCTTCTTCATCGTCGACCAACGTACTCAGGCGGTCATCGTGCGCCTCGGCGAGCCCGTGCGCGTCATCAATGCGCCGGGCGACCCAGACCCCGGCCTGAAGATGAAGGCGCCCTTCATCGAAAACGTCGTGAAGTTCGACAAGCGCAACCTGGCGCTTGAGGCGGAGAAGGAAGAAGTCATCGCCGCCGATCAGCAGCGCCTGGTGGTGGACGCCTTCGTTCGCTACCGGATCTCCAACCCGCTGCAGTACTATCGCACCCTTCGCGACGAGCGGACCGCGTCCGACCGGATCGAACGGCTAGTGAATTCCTCGCTCCGTCAGGTGCTTGGCTCGGCCGCCTCGAACGACATTATCTCGGGTCGTCGCGGTGAGCTGATGGCCAAGACCAAGGCCGATGTCGCCGCTCGCGCCAACTCATCGAAGCTCGGTATCGAGATCATCGACCTGCGCATCAAGCGCGCCGACCTGCCAGCCGCCAACCAGGCGGCCGTCTATCGCCGGATGCAGACCTCCCGTCAGCAGCAGGCGGCCGAGACTCGGGCCGAGGGCGAACAGCGCAAGCGTGAGATCATCGCCAGCGCCGACCGCGAAGTCGCGATCACGCTCGCCACCGCTCACCAGGAAGCCGAGACCACCCGAGGCGAGGGCGACGCCCAACGCACACGGCTGTTTGCTCAAAGCTTCGGACGCGACCCGGCCTTCGCTTCGTTCTACCGGTCCATGCAAGCCTATGAGGCCTCGTTCGGCCGCGGCGACACCACCATGGTGCTGTCGCCCGACAGCGAGTTCTTCAGGTACTTCGATCGCGGCCCGAACGCCCGCTAAGCTGCGTGCCGAGCCTGATACGACCAGCCCTCGCGCATATGCCTTCCTTCCTGGAGGCTCTGCGCGAGGGCTACTCCCGCGATACGCTGCGGGCCGAGACCCCGGAATCGATCGCCGAGATCGAGGCTGATCCGGAGGCCTTCATCGAGAGCCAGCGCCATCCGCCGACGACCGTGACGCTTCCGGACGGCGGCCAAGGGCCAGCTGTTCCCTCTACCGTCCTCTGGTACATCGACGGCGAGACGTTTCTCGGCTCCTTCCACGTCCGCCACCACCTCAATGAGAACCTCGAAAAGGTCGGCGGGCACGTCGGCTATGCGGTTCGGCCCAGCATGCGCGGTCACGGCCACGCCAGCGCCATGCTGGCCGAGGGGCTGAACTATATTCGCGCGAACCTGCCGCTGCGGCGCGTGCTGCTGACGGTGAACGCGCTGAATCCCGCCTCGATCAAGGTGATCGAGAAGAACGGCGGCGAGCATACCGCCTCGATCCCGCACATCTGGCGGCCCGGCGAAACCGCCCTGCACTATTGGATCGCGCTGTAAGGCCGCACCCCTGCGGGTGGAACCAAGCTCGGCCTTGGCCGCTTTTGGGCGTGAAAGTTTTTTCGCCCGGAGTCCGTCTTGCGCACCCAACAACTTTTGCACGCCGCGGCCGGCGTCGTCGCCTTTGTCATCCTGCTGCTGCTCGGCTGGGGCCTGACACGAGGGTCCGATGAGACGCCCCGCGCCGCCCGTAGCGGCGAGGGCTTCGTCGGCGCGGTCGACAAGGGCCAGCGGGCGACGGTCATGATCACCGTCTCCGGCGGCCCACGGGGCGAGCCCATGCCGATGGGATCAGGCTTCGTCGTCTCGTCCGAGGGCTTGGTGGTCACCGCCGCCCATGTCACCGGCGGCATGCCGGTGGTGAGCGTGGTCTTCGCCGATGGCAGCGTGGCGCGTGGGGAACTGGTGGGCGAAGACGAGGTGGCCGATGTCGCGGTGTTCAGCACCACGCCTGGCAAGCCGCTGACGCCGCTGACCCTGGCCGACAGCAATCAGGTGAAGGCCGGACAGCCGGTCGTGTTGATGGGCGCGCCCTACGGACTGATCGGCACGGCGACCTCGGGCATTGTCTCGGCGATCAACCGCCAGATCGGCCCCGTCAGCGAAGGCCGCTTCGCCAACGGCGCGCTGAGCGGGCCGGTGACCGCTTATATCCAGACCGACGCGCCCCTGACCGCCGGCGGTTCGGGCGGCCCGTTGCTGAACGCCGCCGGTCAGGTGATCGGCATGGCCAGCGCGCGCGAGTCGCGCGGCGAACCGGGCGCGGGCCTGGCGTTTGCGATCCCGTCCAATGTCGTGAAGGACGTGGTCGATCGTTTCAAGAACCCGCCCCGCACTCCGGCGGCCGGGCGGCTGGCGCCTAGCGCGAGGCCCTGACCAGGGCCTCGACCTCGTGCAGGTCGCGGGCGATGCGGACGCAGAGATCGTGCATCTCCTGGGTCGGATCGAGCAGGTCGGGAACCATGATCGTCATCATGCCCGCCGACGACGCGGCGCGAACCCCGTTGTGGCTGTCCTCCAGCGCCAGGCACAGCTCCGGCACGATCCCAAGGCGGGCAGCGGCGGTCAGGAACGGATCGGGGTTGGGCTTGCCCAGCACATAGTCGCCCCGCGCCACGACGGTGTTGAATCGGGGGATAATGCCGCTGTGGCCAAGGTGGGTTTGAACCGATCGATGGCTGGACGAAGTCGCGATCGCGCGCGGCAGGCCAAGTTCGTCCAGATGATCCAGCAGTTCGATGACCCCGGCTTTCAGAGCCACGCCGCCCGCGCAGACCAAATCGACGTGGTCGCGGGTGCGGGTGTTGAAGGACTCGATCGGGAAGTCGTCCCCGAAGTGGTCCAGCACCTTGCGGTCGCTGGACGGGCCCGGCAGGCCGATCATGCTTTTGAACAGCGACAATGGCATGTCGTGACCGTGCTCGGCCGCCACCGCGATCATGGCGTCGCGATAGACGACTTCCGTGTCGCAAAGCAGTCCGTCCATGTCGAATACGACGGCGAGGGGCGTGCGGGGCAAGGTCATGGCGAGGTCTCTAGCGACCTTGGCCCCGCGCGGGAAATCAAACCCCACTTCAGTCGGTTACGAACTCGTCGGCGCGGTAGCCCTGGAAGTAGAGCAGCGCCGTGAGCGAGGCATGGTCCACCTTTGCGTCGGCTTGGGCCGCGACAATCGGCTTGGCGCGGTAGGCCACGCCCAGACCGGCCGCCTCAATCATGCCGAGGTCGTTGGCGCCGTCGCCGACCGCCAGGGTTTCAGCCAATTCCATGCCCCCCGCCTGGGCCAGCTCCTTCAGCGAGGCAAGCTTGGCCTCACGGCCGAGGATCGGATCTCCGACCGTGCCGATCAGACCCTGACCGTCGTCATGCAGGATATTGGCGCGGTCGAGGTGGAAGCCGGCGGCCTGGGCGACCCGGCTGGTGAAGAAGGTGAAGCCGCCCGAAACCAGGGCGCAGCGCGCGCCGTGCTGGGCCATGGTCCGCACCAGGGTTCGGGCGCCTGGATTGAGCCGGACGCGTTCGTCATAGGCCTGTTGCAGGGCGCTCAGCGGCAGGCCCTTCAACATCGCCACGCGCTCGCGCAGGGCCTCCTCGAAGTCCAGCTCGCCCTGCATGGCGCGCTCGGTGATCGCCGAGACCTGTTCCTTCACGCCGGCGAAATCCGCCAATTCGTCGATGCACTCGCAGCCGATAATGGTGGAGTCCATGTCGGCGATCAGCAGGCGTTTGCGCCGCCCGTTCCAGGGCTGGGCGCAGACATCTATCGGCTGCTGGGCCAGCGCCGCTTCGGCCGCGGCGCGCACTGGGGCGACCGCTTCGGCTTCCACCAGCAGGTCCACGGCGCCGTCGCCAAGGATGCGGGGCTCCTTGACGCGGGCATGGGCTCCTGCGAGCGCTGGCGTTAGAAGGGCGACGGCCTGTAGAGCCGCGTCTGAATCGGGACCGACAAGGGTAAGGGCGATCTGCATGGAGCCCCGCATCTGGCTGATCGCCGGGCCAACGGCAAGCGGCAAGTCGGCGCTGGCCCTGCGGCTGGCCCAGGAAATCGGCGCCGAGATCGTCAATGGCGACGCGCTGCAGCTTTATGCCGACCTGCGCCTGCTGACCGCCCGGCCGTCGCTCGAAGAAGAGGCGCTGGTTCCTCATCACCTGTTCGGAACGGTCGACGCCGCCGACGGCTGGTCGGTCGGGCGCTGGCTGCGAGCGGCGACGAGCGTGCTGGACGAGATCGCCGCGCGGGGCCGGCCGGCCGTGGTCGTCGGCGGCACCGGCCTCTATTTCCGCGCCCTGACCCACGGCTTGGCCGACGTGCCCCAGACCCCAGATGACGTGCGCGCCGCCGCCGCCGCCGATTTCGACGCCATGGGCGAGGCCGCGTTCCGTGACCGCTTGGCGCAGGTCGACCCGGCCGCCGAGGCCCGCATCTCGCCCGCCGACCGCCAACGGCTATCCCGCGCCTGGGAAGTCTATGCCGCCACCGGAACCTCGCTCAGCGACTGGCAGGCGCGCACCGATCCCGCCCTGCCCGCCGAAAGCTGGAACGCCGTGGCGTTGGAGCCGCCGCGCCAGGCGCTCTACGACCGCTGCGACGCCCGGCTTGAAGCGATGATCGACCAAGGCGCCCTGGACGAAGTCGCCGCCCTTGCGGCGCGAGGACTAGATCCGGCGCTGCCGGCGATGAAGGCGGTCGGCTATCGCGAACTGGCCAGCTATCTACAGGGCGAAACCACGCTGGCGCAGGGCCTGGAGGCCGCCCAGCGTGAAACCCGCCGCTACGCCAAGCGGCAATCGACCTGGCTGCGGGGACAGATGACCGACTGGCCACGGGTGGACGCCGTCGACCACGAAAGCCAGTGGAGGCAGTTTCTTGCTCTGAGCCCCGCCTTGACGGGGTGATCGGGGCATGGCATGAGCGCTGCTGACTTCATTTGGAGAACGCTCGTGCGTGAGCTTCTTGTACTCTCTGGGCGACCTCTCGCGGACTGACTTCGTCGTCAGCCCGTTAAAGGTCGCTTGCCACAGGCCCCATTGAGGGCCTTTTTTATTGCCGAAAACCAAGGCCGCCCGAAATGACCGCCCACCAGACCATCGAAGCCCCCACCACGACCGAAACCCTGACCGGCGCCGAGATCGTGGTCCGCGCCCTAATCGACCAGGGCGTCGAAGTGCTTTTCGGCTATCCGGGCGGCGCGGTCCTGCCGATCTATGACGCCTTGTTCGAGGAGGCGCGACTGCAGCACGTGCTGGTCCGCCACGAGCAGGGCGCGACCCACGCGGCCGAGGGCTACGCCCGCTCGACCGGCAAGCCCGGCGTCGTTCTGGTGACCTCCGGCCCCGGCGCGACCAACGCCATCACCGGCATCGTCGACGCCTTGATGGACTCGATCCCGATGATCGTCTTCACCGGCCAGGTCGCCACCCACCTGATCGGCACCGACGCCTTCCAGGAATGCGACACCATCGGCATCACCCGGCCGATCACCAAGCATAACTACCTGGTCAAGGACGTGGCCGACCTGCCGCGGATCATCCACGAGGCGTTCCACATCGCCACCTCGGGTCGCCCCGGCCCCGTGGTCATCGACATTCCGAAGGACGTGCAGTTCTCCAAGGGCGCCTATCAGGGCCCCAAGGAAGTCGTGCACTCCCACAACTACAACCCGCGCACCAAGGGCGACTCGGCCAAGATCGCCGAGGCCGTGGCGCTGATCGCCGGCGCGCGCCGCCCGATCCTCTACACCGGCGGCGGCGTCATCAACGCCGGCCCGCGGGCCTCTGAACTGCTGCGCGAGTTCGCCAAGCTGACCGGCGCGCCCGTCACCTCGACCTTGATGGGTCTGGGCGCCTTCCCGGCCTCCGATCCCGCATGGCTCGGCATGCTGGGTAGGCACGGCAGCTTCGAAGCCAACAACGCCATGCACGACTGCGACGTGATGATCGCTGTCGGC
>NZ_JAURWM010000022.1 GCF_030654915.1 Phenylobacterium sp.
CATGCGCGGCATCGGCATGTGCGCGTAGGACTGGCGCCGGCCGTTGCCGGTGGCGCTCAGGCCCATCAGCCGGGCGCTCATCCGGTCGTGCATGTAGCCCACGAGGATGCCGTCCTCGATCAGGATGGTGCGTTCGGTCGGCGTACCCTCGTCATCGACGGTCAGCGAGCCCCGGCGGCCAGCCAGGGTGCCGTCGTCGAAGACCGTGACGCCCGGCGCGGCCACCCGCTCGCCGATCCGGCCGGAGAAGGCCGAAGTACCCTTGCGGTTGAAGTCGCCTTCCAGGCCGTGGCCGACGGCTTCGTGCAGCAGCACGCCGTTCCAGCCGGGGCCGAGCACCACGTCCATCTCGCCGGCCGGGCAGGGGACGGCGTCCAGATTGACCAGGGCCTGGCGCAGGGCTTCCTCGGCCTGCTCCTGCCACTTTTCGGGGGTGATCCAGGCTTCGAAGCCCGCGCGGCCGCCGGCCCCGGCGAAACCGTTCTCGCGCTTGCCGTCCTTCTCGACCGTCACCTGGACGTTCACGCGGCATAGCGGGCGCACGTCGCGAATCAGGCGGCCGTCGGCGCGCAGGATCTCCACCGTGCGGCGCTCGCCGGCCAGGCTGGCCATTACCTGGACGACGCGCGGATCGCGGGCGCGGGCCCAGGCGTCGATTTCCTGCAGCAGGGCGACCTTGTCGGAGAAGGCGGGCGAGGCGGTCGGGTCATCCTCGCCATAGAGCTTGGCGTTGGTGGAACGAGGCCCTTCGGCCGAGACGCCGCAATAGCCGCGCTTGGCCAAGGAAGAGGATTGCGCCGCGCGCTTGATCGCGGCCTCCGAGACTTCGCTGGAATGGGAGTAGCCGGCGGTCTCGCCGGCCACGACCCGCAGGCCAAAGCCCTCCGACGAATCATAGGAGGCCGACTTCAGCCGTCCGTCGTCGAACAGGAAGGCCTCGCTCTCGGACTTTTCCACGAAAAGTTCGCCATCGTCGGCACCGACCAGCGCCTCGCCGAGGATTTCGCGGGCGCGCTCTAGCGAGACGCCGGCGGAGTCGAGGATCGAGGGAGCGGGGGAGTGGGCGGTCATCGGCTTGTGCTTTCGAAAGGCGAGCCATGAGAGATAGGAGGTCGCGGCCCCGTCGTCACCCCAAACCGCTATCGGAGCCGCCGCGCCCGACCAAGGGATCGTGCCCCCAGTTCATCAGCGACCACCGCCAGCGGGTTCGCGTCACATCGCCCCAAGGCCGCTGGGCGAGGTGGCGGCGGCCATAGCCGATCACCTTTTTCATATGGGCGTAGTCGGCGTCGGTGAGGTCGCCCACGGCCTTGGCCCTGATCTCCAATATGCGCCAGCCCGACTGGCGCCCGACAGATTCGCTCTCGCCGCGACGGGTGAACCCGACCTTCTTGCTCTCGTCGGTCTCCAGCCAGTCGCGAAGCTGGGCGGGCGACATGTTCACCATGGCCTCGAAGTCTCGCCAAATGGCCTGTTCCTCATCGGGAGCGCGATGCAGCTTCACGAATTCTCCTGATCCAGGTTGATGAGAACTACGCAGGATCGCGCGTTTTGGACGCTTGGCGTCTGACATATCGTCGGTCGGTAAGCAGACAACACGCCATAGGGGGCCTTAGCGCCTTGGCAAGGCCTGGGAGAGCGCGTATGGACCCCGACTTAAGGGCGGGGCCTCGCGTTTTGTGGCTCTGCATTTGATTCCAGTCGGCGGGGGCGATCGTCTTTCGCGAGGCGCGGCCGGCCAAGCAGACCGAGGGGACATGAAGTCTAGGGTTCAGGGCATGCGGACGTGGGCGGCAGGCGCCGCTGCGGGCGCGACGTCGGCGTTCTGGAGCGTTCAGGCGCTCGCAGAAGATTTGATGGGTCAGCCGACACCGGGCGGCATCAGCCTGCAGCCGGCGGCTTCGCCGTTGAAGCACGCTGTGCATGATTTCCACGATTTCATCCTGCTGCCGATCATCACGGCGATCTGCTTGTTCGTGCTCGCGCTGCTGATCTGGTGCGCGATTCGCTACAACAAGCGTTCGAACCCGATCCCGGCGAAGTGGAGCCACAACACGCTCGTCGAAGTCGTGTGGACCGTGGTGCCGGTCTTGATCCTGATGGCCGTCTCGGTCGTCTCGTTCAAACTGCTCTTCGCCTATCACGACATGCCCAAGCCGGACCTGACCGTTAAGGCCACCGGCTACCAGTGGTACTGGGGTTATGAACTGCCTGACCAAAAGGTCGGCGAATTCATCTCCAACATGCTGCCGGAAGAAGAAGCCAAGGCGCGCAACGTTCCGTATCGCCTGGCCGCCACCGAGCCGCTCGTGGTTCCGGTCAATAAGACCGTCCGCGTTCTGGTCACCGGCGCCGACGTGATCCACGCCTTCGCCCTTCCGGCGTTCGGCCTGAAGATCGACGCCATTCCTGGCCGGATCAACGAAACCTGGTTCCGCGCCGAGCGCACGGGCACCTTCTATGGCCAGTGCTCGGAGCTGTGCGGCGTCGACCACGCCTTCATGCCGCTGGAAATCAAGGTTGTGACCCAGCCTGAATTCGAAGCCTGGGTGGCTTCGAAGGGCGGTTCGATGACGCCAGACGCACCGGCCGCTCCGGCGCCCGCTGCTCCGGCCGCCGCCGACGCCGCGACCCCGGCCGCCGCCACGGCGCCCGCGACCGCCGCTGCGAGCACCCCGGCCG
>NZ_JAURWM010000033.1 GCF_030654915.1 Phenylobacterium sp.
TCGTTCGACGGTCGTGGCAACTACGCCATGGGTCTGAAGGAACACATCGTGTTCCCGGAGATCAACTACGACCAAATCGATCAAATGTGGGGCATGGACATCATCGTCGCCACGACTGCGAAGACCGACGACGAAGCGCGCGCGCTTCTCAAGGAATTCCAGTTCCCGTTCGTTCAAGCGTAAGCGGCGGGAAGGAAAGAGAAAATGGCCAAGAAAAGCGCCGTCAATCGTAATGAGATGGTCCGCAAGCTGGTGAAGCAATTCGCTGGCAAGCGCGAAGAACTCAAGGCGATCGCCAACGATGAGAGCTTGCCGCTCGAAGAACGCTTCGAAGCCCGGCTGAAGCTCGCCGAACTGCCGCGCAACTCGTCCAAGACCCGCATCCGTAATCGGTGCGAAGTCACGGGCCGTCCGCGCGCGTACTATCGGAAGCTTAGGATGAGCCGGATCGCCCTGCGCGACCTGGGTTCCAGTGGCCAGATTCCTGGCCTCGTCAAGTCGAGCTGGTGAGGAGGGTCTCATGGTGAACGACCCCGTTGGCGATATGATCGCCCGCATCAAGAACGCCGCCACCCGCGGCCGTTCGAAGGTTTCCACGCCGGCCTCGAAGATGCGCGCGCGCGTCCTCGATGTGCTCGCCGAGGAAGGCTACATCCGCGGTTATCAACTCGTTCAGAAGCCGGGCGCTTTCCCGGAGTTCGAGATCGAGCTGAAGTACTTCGACAACCAGCCGGTGATCGTTGAGATCCGCCGCGTGTCGAAGCCAGGCCGTCGCGTCTATTCGTCGATCAAGGACCTGAAGCCGATCAAGAACGGCCTGGGGATCTCGATCCTGTCGACGCCGAAGGGCGTCATGTCGGACACGGCCGCGCGTGACGCGAACGTGGGCGGCGAAGTCCTCTTGCGGGTCTACTAAGATGTCGCGGATCGGAAAGAAGGCAGTCGCCGTCCCTTCGGGTGTGACGGTGACGATCGAAGGCCAAACGGTCACGGTGAAGGGCCCCAAGGGGCAACTCGCTTGGACTGTGGCTGAAGAGATCGAAGTCAAGCAGGAGGGCGCTGAGCTCCTCCTGACGAAGCGTGTCGACAACACCCGGGCGCAAGCCATGTGGGGTCTGTCGCGTACGCTGGTCGCCAACATGGTCGAAGGTGTCACCTCCGGCTTTGAGAAGACCCTCGAACTGGTCGGCGTCGGCTATCGCGCGGCGATGAAGGGCAATGCGCTCTCCATGCAGCTGGGCTTCAGCCACGACGTGGATGTGCCGGCTCCCGCCGGCATCACCTTCGCCGTGCCGAAGCAGACCGAGATCAAGATCTCGGGCATCGATAAGCAGGTCGTCGGCGAGATCGCTTCGCAGATCCGTCGCCTGCGTCCGCCGGAGCCCTATAAGGGCAAGGGCGTTCGCTATGCCGGCGAAAAGGTTCGCCGCAAGGAAGGCAAGAAGAAGTAGGCCATGGCTCTTAAACCCCGTGACACCGCCAAGCGCCGCGCTGAGCGCACGCGCATCCGCCTGCGGTCGGTGGCGAATGGTCGGCCGCGTCTGTCGGTCTTCCGCTCGTCGAAGAACATCTACGCCCAGATCATCGATGATGAACGCGGCGTGACCCTGGCCTCCGCCTCCACCCTCGAAGAGGGCGAAAAGGCAGCCAAGGGCTCGGACAAGGACGCCGCTGCTCGCATCGGCGCGCTTGTCGCTCAACGTGCGATCGAGAAGGGCGTCAAAGACGTCGTCTTCGACCGTGGCGGCTACATCTATCACGGCCGCGTGAAAGCGCTGGCCGACGCCGCGCGCGAAGCCGGCCTGAACTTCTAGGGGTACGCTGATGGCTCGTGGAAACGAACAACGTGGCGGTGGCGGCGACAATCGCCGGGACCGCAACCGCGGCAACCAAGCCGACGATCGCGCCGATTCCGACATCGTCGAGAAGTTGGTCCATATCAACCGCGTCGCCGCGACCGTGAAGGGTGGACGTCGTTTCTCGTTCGCCGCTCTCATGGTGGTCGGTGACCAAAAGGGCCGTGTCGGCTTCGGTCATGGCAAGGCGCGTGAAGTGCCGGAAGCCATCCGTAAGGCGACCGAAGAAGCCAAGAAGACCATGATCCGCGTGCCGCTCCGCGAGAGCCGCACCCTGCACCACGATGGCAATGGCCGTTGGGGCGCTGGCAAGGTGATGGTCCGCTCGGCGCCTCCGGGCACCGGCGTCATCGCCGGCGGTCCGATGCGCGCGGTCCTCGAAACCCTCGGCGTTCAAGACGTCGTCGGCAAGTCGGTCGGCTCGTCGAACCCCTACAACATGGTGCGTGCGACCTTTGAAGCGCTGAAGGCTCAGTCTTCGCCGCGTCAAGTCGCCGCCAAGCGCGGCAAGAAGGTCGCCGACGTCCTGGGCCGTAAGGCCGATGGCGCCGCCGCGGCCGCTGCTGACGGAGAGTGATCTATGGCTACGGTGACTGTTCGCCAAACGGGTAGCCCCATCCGGCGCACCAAGGACCAGCGTGCTACGCTCGCCGGTCTTGGTCTGAACAAGATGGGCCGTGTTTCGACCCTTGAAGACACCCCGTCGGTTCGCGGGATGATCGACAAGGTCAAGCATCTGCTGGAAGTCGTCGAAGGCTAAGCCTTTTCGACTGGACGTTTAGGAGAGGCGGCGCCAAAAGCGTCGCCTCTTCGGTCGTTTCGGCGACCAAGTTTCAATTTTAGCCGAGTCGGAGCGAATGCTCCGGCGATAGATCTCCAAGGAGAGGCGTCACATGACTAAGCTTAACGAACACTCTCCGGCTCCCGGTGCAAAGAATAACCGCATGCGCGACGCGCGTGGCCCGGGTTCGGGCAAGGGCAAGACCGCCGGCCGCGGCGTCAAGGGTCAAAAGGCCCGTTCGGGCGTCGCCATCGCCGGCTTCGAAGGCGGCCAGATGCCGCTGCACATGCGTATGCCGAAGCGCGGCTTCAACAATCCCTTCGCCAAGGAATTAGCCGAAGTGCACCTGAGGCGTCTTGAGCAGGCGATCGCCGCCGGCAAGCTCGACGCGACGAAGCCGATCGACGGCAAGGTTCTGGTCGCCGCCGGTGTCGTGCGTCGTGAAAAGGACGGCGTGCGGCTGCTCGGCAAGGGCGAACTGACCACCAAGATCGACATCACCGTCTATTCGACGTCGACCGCGGCCAAGGCCGCTGTTGAAAAGGCTGGCGGCAAGGTCACGACGACCGCGCCGGTCGTCGTCGTCGCAGACGCGGCTGAGTAATACGCCCATCCCGGCGCAAGCTGGGACTTAGAGCTGACCATCCGGTTTCTTTCAGGTCAGCGACCACCCGCATTCCTAACGGATCCCCGGCCTTGGCCGGGGAAAGCAGGGGAGGGACCGGATGACAGCGCAAGGCGGACACCCTATGTGTGGCCGGTCTTACAGTCTGGGGTTCTAAATGGCTTCGGCCGCCGAACAGCTAGCAGCTAATATGAACTTCGGCGCCTTCCAAAAGGCGACGGAGCTGCACAAGCGCATCGGGTTCACCCTGATGGCGCTCATCGCGTACCGGCTCGGGACCTATATCCCGATCCCGGGCATCGACCCGCAAGCCTTCGCCCAAGCCTTCAGCGGCCAGGCGCAGGGGATCCTGGGCATGTTCAACATGTTCTCGGGGGGCGCTGTCGAACGGATGGCGATCTTCTCTCTGAACGTGATGCCCTACATTTCGGCGTCGATCATCGTGCAGCTGCTTGGGACGGTTTATCCGCCTTGGGAGAAACTGCGAAAGGAAGGCGGGGAGGCGGGCCGCAAGACCCTCAACCAGTACACCCGCTATCTGACCGTTATTCTGGCGCTGTTCCAATCCTTCGCCATCGCCACCGGCCTGCAATCCAGCCCCGGCCTGGTGTTGAACCCCGGCATCTTCTTCTTGGCCTCGACGGTCGTCACCTTGACCGGCGGCACGCTGCTGCTGATGTGGCTGGGCGAGCAGATCACCAGCCGCGGTGTCGGCAACGGCGTCTCCTTGATTATCTTCGCCGGTATCGTCGCCGTGCTGCCCAAGGGCATCTGGCAGATGTTCACAATGACCCGGACGGGCTCGTTGTCGGGCTTTGCGATGTTCGCGATCATCGTCCTGGCCATCGCCGTCGTCTTCGCGATCGTCTTCATGGAGCGCTCGCAGCGCCGGTTGCTGGTGCAGTATCCGAAGCGCCAGCAAGGCAATCGGATGTTCGGCGGCGACACCTCGTTTCTGCCGCTGAAGATCAACACCGCCGGCGTTATCCCGCCGATCTTCGCCTCGTCGCTGCTCTTGCTGCCGACGACCGCGATGGGCTTCCTCGCGACGGCCGAGCTTCCGGCCTGGGCGCAGTGGTTGCCTGGCGCTGTCGGCCTGCTGCAGCATGGTCAGCCGGCGTTCATGGTGCTCTACGCCGCCCTGATCATCTTCTTCTGCTTCTTCTACACCTCGGTCGTGTTCAACCCCGACGATACCGCGGAGAATCTGCGCAAGTACGGCGGGTTCCTGCCTGGCATCCGGCCTGGCAAGCGCACGGCGGAGTACCTGGACTATGTGCTGACCCGTCTGACGGTGATCGGCGCGGCGTACATCACCCTGGTCTGCCTCATGCCTGAGATGCTGATCGGCTACTTCAAGGCGCCGTTCTATCTGGGCGGCACCTCGATCCTGATCGTGGTGAGTGTGACCATGGACACCGTGACTCAAATCCAGTCGCATCTCCTGGCCCACCAGTACGAGGGGCTGATCAAGAAATCCAAGCTGCGCGGGGGACGTGCACGCTAGGACGTCGATTTAGGCCGGCCATTGGGGATGGCCGGGGAGGGGACATTTAAGACATGAATTTGATCCTGTTCGGCCCGCCTGCGGCGGGCAAGGGAACTCAGGCCAAGCGTTTGGTCGAGAACCGCAAGATGGTCCAGCTCTCCACCGGAGACATGCTGCGCGCCGCGATCGCCTCGGGCTCTGAGCTTGGGAAGAAGGTCGAAGGCGTCATGCAGCGCGGCGAGCTGGTCACCGACGAGATCGTTATCGCGCTGATCGAAGAGCGCCTGCCGGAGGCTGACGCCGCTGGCGGAGCGATCTTTGATGGGTTTCCCAGGACCCTGGCTCAGGCCAAGGCTCTGGATCTAATGCTGGAGCAACGCGGATCGCGAATCGATCTAGTGGTCCGCCTGAAGGTGGACGACGAGCAGCTCCTCAAGCGGGTGGCCGGCCGTTTCGCCGAATCGGGCCGCCCCGATGACAATCCCGAAAGCTTCAAAGTGAGGCTCTCGGCCTACAACGACCAGACCGCGCCGCTGCTGCCCTACTACGAAAACCAAGAGAAACTGGTTGAAGTGGATGGTATGGGTTCGATCGAAGACGTGTCCGCCGGCATCGACGGGGCTCTAGAAGCCCTTCGCCGTTAGACAAACCCGCCCTAGCCGTCGCAGGAAGCCTGTAAAAGGTTTAAATTCCTGCGATTGCTCCATTGACGGAATCACATCGTTCCCTATAACGGTGCGCTTCCGCGAAAGGGCGCGAAGGACGTGCCGGCCTTCCCATATGGGACTCTGGGCCGGGGCGCCGTTCGCGCTTCTCTGCGTGACTAGGAGATTCTACGCGTGGCCCGTATTGCTGGCGTCAACATTCCGACTAACAAGCGCGTCGTGATCGCGCTTCAGTATATCCATGGCATCGGGCAGGCGAAAGCCAAGCAGATCGTCAGCAAGGTTGGCATTGAAGACGCTCGTCGCGTCAATCAGCTGTCCGACGCTGAAGTTCTGCAGATCCGTGAAGCTATCGACCAAGACCATACGGTCGAGGGCGATCTGCGTCGCGAGACCGCGGTCAACATCAAGCGCCTCATGGACCTGGCCTGCTATCGCGGCCTGCGTCACCGTAAGGGCCTTCCGGTCCGCGGTCAGCGCACTCACACCAACGCCCGTACCCGCAAGGGCCCGGCTAAGCCGATCGCCGGCAAGAAGAAGTAAGAGAGCTTAGCGATGGCCAAGGAACCGGCGCGCGTTAAACGTCGCGAACGTAAGAACATCACCTCGGGCGTGGCGCACGTGAACGCCTCGTTCAACAACACCATGATCACCATCACGGACGCGCAAGGGAACACGATTTCCTGGTCGTCGGCCGGCATGATGGGCTTCAAGGGCTCCCGGAAATCGACGCCTTACGCCGCCCAGATGGCGGCTGAAGACGCCGGCAAGAAGGCGGCTGAGCATGGCGTTAAGACGCTGGAAGTGAACGTGTCGGGTCCGGGTTCGGGCCGTGAATCGGCGCTGCGCGCTCTCCAGTCCGTTGGTATGACCATCACGACCATCCGCGACGTGACCCCCATTCCGCATAACGGTTGCCGGCCGCCCAAGCGTCGGCGCGTCTAAGTACCGAAGTACCGCACTCCCCACGCGCCGGACCGCGATTTCGCGTCCGGCGATCCTGCGTTTCGAGGGACATCTCTACGTGATCGAAAGAAACTGGAACGAGCTCATCCGTCCCGAGAAGCCGCTGATCGAGACCGGAACTGACGCGAACCGCAAGGCGCGTCTGGTAGCCGAACCTCTCGAACGCGGCTTCGGCGTGACGCTGGGCAACAGCCTCCGTCGTGTTCTCCTGTCGTCGCTGCAAGGCGCGGCCGTCACCGCCGTTCAAATCGACGGCGTGGTGCACGAGTTTTCGTCGCTTGAAGGCGTTCGTGAAGATGTCGTCGACATCGTCCTGAACATCAAGCAACTGGCGCTGCGCCTGCACTCCGAAGGCCCCAAGCGCATGACGTTGAAGGCCTCTGGTCCCGGCACCGTGACCGCCGGCCAGATCGAAGTGCCGTCCGACATCGAGATCTTGAACCCTGACCACGTGCTCTGCACGCTGGACGATGGCGCCACCGTGCGCATGGAGTTCACGGTCAATAACGGCAAGGGCTACGTCCCGGCCGATCAGAACCGTCCGGAAGATGCTCCGATCGGCCTCATCGCCGTCGACAGCCTGTTCTCGCCAGTCAAGCGCGTGGCCTATCGCGTCGAGCCGACCCGTCAGGGTCAAAGCCTCGATTACGATAAGCTGATCATGGAAGTGGAAACCAACGGCGCTATCTCGCCGGTGGACGCGGTGGCTTTCGCCGCCCGCATCCTGCAAGACCAGCTACAAATCTTCATCACCTTCGAAGAGCCGAAGAAGAAGGTTGAAGGCGAAGCCAAGCCGGAACTGCCGTTCAACCCGGCGCTGCTGAAGAAGGTCGACGAGCTCGAGCTCTCGGTCCGTTCGGCGAACTGCCTGAAGAACGACAACATCGTCTATATCGGCGACCTGATCCAGAAGACCGAGGCGGAGATGCTCCGTACCCCGAACTTCGGCCGCAAGTCGCTCAACGAGATCAAGGAAGTGCTCGCGGGCATGAACCTTCACCTCGGCATGGACGTCCCGAATTGGCCGCCCGAGAACATCGAAGAACTCGCCAAAAAGTTCGACGACCAGATGTAGGACGCCGCCAGATCTGCGTTCGCGGATTTGGAACTTGAAAGTTGGAGCACGTGCGGGCGGCGGGGACACTTCCGCCTAGCGTGCTCCCCGCGCCGACTCCGTGCCGCCTCGGCGGCATGGGCCCTAGGAGACCGCAACCGCGGTGGAGGGTCCCGGCGCTTCGTGTTGACCCAGGCGGGATGAGGCTGGGACTTGGTTAGGCAAAGACACAGTCCCGTACATCGGGAACGTGCAGTGGGCCAAACGGCCCAGGAGATACAAGATGCGTCACGGTAAAGCCCACCGCAAACTGGGTCGTACGACCGCCCACCGCACCGCGATGTTCGCGAACATGGCTGCGAGCCTGATCAAGCACGAGCAAATCGTGACCACCCTGCCGAAGGCGAAGGAACTGCGTCCCGTCGTCGAGAAGCTGATCACGCTCGCCAAGCGCGGCGATCTCCACGCTCGTCGTCAAGCCATCAGCCAAGTCCGCGACGTGGCTCAGGTCGGCAAGCTCTTCGCCGTTCTGGGTCCGCGCTATCAAGACCGTCAGGGCGGCTATATCCGCGTCCTGAAGGCCGGCTTCCGCTACGGCGACAACGCCCCGCTGGCCGTGATCGAACTCGTCGATCGCGATCCGTCGGAAAAGGGCAAGGACTCCGGTCCGGTCCAGGCCAGCGCGTTCGGCGACGAATAGGCTAGCCTGCCAAAGCAGTTTTAAAGCCCCGGACGGAAACGTCCGGGGCTTTTGCTTTGCGCGATAGGTAGTCGTCACGTCAGGCGGCTAGCTTGGCTGTCATGAGTCTTGTCCGAAATATCTGCGCGGTCTTGGCGAGCGGCCTGGTGCTCGCCAGCTGCGCGTCACCGCTAGCTAAGCCGCAGCTCGCGGGCGGGGGCGAGCGCCCCGTGGTGGTGCTGATCTCCATCGACGGTTTCCGCGCCGACTATCTCGACCGGGGCGTCACGCCCAATCTGTCGCGTCTGGCGGCGGAGGGCGCGCACGGGGCCATCCGGCCGTCGTTTCCGACCAAGACCTTCCCGAACCACTACAGTCTGGTGACCGGCCTCCGACCGGACCGTCACGGGATCGTCGACAACAACATGATCGACCCGGAGATCCCGGATGTCGCCTTTTCCTTATCCAACAAGGCCGCGGCGAGGGACGCCCGCTGGTGGAACGACGGCACGCCGATCTGGGTGAGCGCCGAGCGCGCCGGGATACGGTCAGCCACGATGTTCTGGCCCGGATCGGAGGCGGCCATCCAGGGGGTGAGGCCAAGCCGTTGGCTCCCGTTCAAGCAATCCATGCCGGCCACGGCCCGCACGGACCAGGTCTTGGCTTGGCTGGATGAGCCAGCGGCGACGCGGCCGCGGTTGATCACCCTCTACTTCGACGAGGTCGACACCGCCGGCCACTACCATGGCCCAGATTCGACGCAGGTCGCCGAGGCCGCTGGGCGGACCGACGCGGCGATCGGCCGGCTGACCGAGGGGCTGAAGGCCCGGGGGCTCAAGGCCAACCTGGTGATCGTGTCCGACCACGGCATGGCCGCGGTGGCGTCTGATCGGGTGATCTATATCGAAAACCTGGCGTCAGCGGATCTCGGTAAGCCGCTCGCCCTGGGCGCCTTCATGACCTACTACCCGGCGCCTGGGCGGGAAGCGGAAGCCGAAGCGGCCCTGTTGGTGCGGCGCCCCCACGTCACCTGCTGGCGCAAGGGCGAGATCCCGGCGCGATACCATTTCGGGGCCCATCGCCGGGTCGCGCCGATCTTCTGCCTGCCGGAAACCGGCTGGGTGATCACAACGCGCGCGAAGCGCCCGCCGAAGGGCGGGAACCACGGCTTCGATCCCTATTCACCGGAGATGGCGGCGATCTTTATCGGCCATGGACCCGCCTTCGCGCGGGGTCGGGCGACGCCGCTGACCGACAATGTCGATGTCTATCCATTGCTGGCGAGACTTCTGGGCTTGGCTCCCGAACCGAATGACGGTGGGGCGACCCTGGTGGATGCCGCGCTGTCGCGCTGAGCCGAAACATAGTTGCCAAAAGAAAAAACTATTGCATATTATTGCAATAATAGTTCTTCGGGAGAACATGCCGTGAGCGATCCGAAGTCAGCCGTCACCCCCGTCGCGTTCTACCGCGACCCCATGGCCGCCCTGCATTGGCTGGAGGCTGCGTTTGGGTTCGAGACCAGCCTCCTGCTCACCGACGCCGACGGCAAAGTCGGTCATGCGGAGATGACCTTCCGCAACTGCAACATCGGGATCGGCGGAGAGTGGGAGGGACTGCAACTCGGCGGCGCGCGAATGCGCAGCCCCGCCTCGCTGGAGGGGATCGGCACCCAGTTCATGCGGCTCGACCTGCCAGGCGGCCTCGACGCTCATTGCGAACGGGCCAGGGCGGCGGGCGCCGTCATCACCCAGGAGCCGGAAAACCAGTTCTACGGTGCGCGGACCTATCGCGCGCTCGATCCCGAGGGCCACGTCTGGAACTTTAGCCAAGAAGGCCAGATCGCCTCGTTGGAGGACATGACCGCCGCGAGCGGCCTGAAGGTGGCGACCTCCCTGCCGAAAGGAGATTGAGATGAGCGAGCGAGCAAAACTCCCCACGATTGGTCCGCTGCTCTGGTATCGCGATCCTCGGGCGGCGATCAGCTGGCTGGAAACCGCCTTTGGCTTCGAGACCCGGCTGATCGTCGATGACGGGCAGGGCGGGGTGATCCATTCCGAACTCACCCTCGGCGACGGCTATATCATGGTGGTCGGTCCCCCGAGCGGCCAGGCGGTGAGCCCGGCGGCGTTCGGCGGTCGCTCGACCCAGTCGGTACATATCCAGCTTGAAGACGGGCTCGACGCGCGATGCGAGCAGGCGCGAGCCGTCGGCGCGACCATCGAGCGCGAGCCGGCGACCCAGCCCTATGGCGACCGGGTCTTCACTTGCCGCGATCTTGAAGATCATCCCTGGTCGTTTGGCCAGACCGTCCAGGCGTTGTCCGTCGATGAGATGGCGGCGGCCACTGGCCACAGCATTGAAACCTAGAGGAGAGGCGACCATGACCGCCGGGTTCCGTTCGGCCCTGTTCTACCAAGATCCCAAGGCCGCCCTGGCTTGGCTGGAGAAGGCCTTTGGCTTTGAGCTTTCGATGTTGCTGGAGGACGCGCAGGGCAATCTCGTCCACTCGCAGATGGCCTTCGGCAATGGCTACGTAATGATCGGCCAGGAATGGAGCGCCGACCACAAGAGCCCGCGTTCCGTCGGTGGCAAGAACACCCAGACCGTCAGCATCGAGATCGAGAGCGATATCGACGCGCACTTCGAACGAGCGAAGGCGGCTGGAGCTGTAATCGACGCCGCGCCGGAAACGCAGTTCTACGGCGACCGGACCTATCGGTGCCGCGATCCGGAAGGGCACATCTGGACGGTGTCCCAGACCGTCAAGACGGTCAGCCGTGAGGAAGCCGAGGCCGCCAGCGGTCTGAAGATCACCGGCTGGCTATGAGCGGCGCGAGCGCCCAGATCGACACGACCTTGGCGGCGCTGGCTGATCCTTACCGCCGTCAGGTCGTGGACCTGTTGGCCAAGCGCCCGCGTCCAGCCGGGGAATTGGCGCGGGAACTCGGGCTGTCGCCGCCGACCATGAGCCGCCATCTACGCGCCTTGCGCGAAAGCGGCTTGGTGGAGGAATCCCATCCGTCGTTCGATGCGCGCGTGCGCATCTACGCCCTGAGGCCCGAACCCATGGTGCATCTCCTGCGCTGGCTGGAGGAAAGCGAGCGCCTCTGGTCCGAACAACTGCTGGCCTTCAAGGCCCATGTCGAGCGCGCGCCGTGACCTCGAAGGTCTATGTGGCGCTGCGGGTGAAGGCGCCGCGCGAGCGCGCCTTCGACGCCTTCGTGCAGGAGATTGGCGCCTGGTGGCGGCCAAGCGGCCTGTTCCAGACCACGCCCCGTGCGCCCGGCGTTCTGGCCTTCGAGCCCGGGGAGGGCGGCCGGCTGACCGAAACCCTGGCGAGCGGGAAGGTCTTCGAGATCGGCCAGATCACCGCCTGGGAGCCGCCCTCGCGTTTGGTCTTCTCCTGGCGACAGGCGAACTTCCCTCTCGATCTTCATACCGAGGTCGAGGTCTGCTTCGAGGCCGTGGGCGATGGCGAGACACGGGTCAGCGTCGAGCATCGCGGCTTCGATCAGGTGCCCTTGGGCAGCGCCGCGCGTCACGGTTTCCCCGACCAGGCGCTGCTCATGCGTTTGGCTGAGTGGTGGCGCACCCTGCTGACATCATATCGCGACACCTCGGCGTAACCTCGGTCCGCGAGCCGTGGTGATTCACACGCCGATTCTGCTGGAGTTCGAACAATGACCGATCGTCCTAAAGCGCCGGAGAGCGCGGGCGCCGAGGCTAAGCAATGGACCGGTGCGTTCCGGTTCATCTTCGCCGCGGCGGTCATCAACGCGATCTCGTTCGGGATCATGATCCCGGTGCTGCCGAACCTGATCAAGGAATTCACCGGCGGCGACACGGCGGCGGCGTCTGAGTGGAACGT
>NZ_JAURWM010000037.1 GCF_030654915.1 Phenylobacterium sp.
GAGCCGAGGCGACCCGCGAAGACGCCCAGCTCGCGCGGCGCGAGCTGCTGACCGGCGGGCTGGATCCCGAGCGCCTCGACGCCCTGGCCGCCGAGCGCTCCAAGGCGCGGCGAGACCGGGCCGAACAGGCGCACCGAAGAGCCGTCGAAGCCTCCGACGCGGCCGCGCGCCGCCTGGCGGAGCTGACGCCGGTGCTGCCCGCCGAGCCGACGAATGTGATCATCGACCGGGTGACGTTCATCCGCAGCTTCGCCGGGGCCGGCGCGGTGGTGGACTCCGATATCGGCTCCCTCGACAGCTGGGCGCGGTATCGGCTGAGCGTCTCGGCCGGCATGACCGAAAGCGGCGTGGGCCGGCTCAGCTTCTTCACCCTCTGGCGAAACTCGCGAACCGCGCCCGTGGTGGTGACGGCCGGAGCCCGGCTCGTCGTCAACGCCCACCTCTCGGTCGACGCCGAGTGGAACGGCGTCGCGGCCTGGTTCATCGGCGGTTCGGAGGCGCGAGCCACGGTCCGCGCGCGCACGACGGTCTGGGCCATGTGGGACTCGACGCTCAAATCGATCGTCCACGACCGAATACTGGCCGACGCCGGGGCGACCGGCGGCTTCTTCGGCGGCGACGACAGCGCCTCGGTCGAGTTCAATGAGTTTCTGTCGGCGTCAGGGTTCGCCGTGCCGGCGCAAGCCTCCATCCTGATCGAGGTCGAACTGCTGACCGAGTGGGTCGCGACCAGCGGTTCGGTCCACCTCGACGCCGAGAGCGGCTCCTTCCAGGTCTCCGTGCCGCACCTCATCCTCACCCTGACCTAGAACCCCGCCCAAAACACCCCGCGAACGCACTGCGCCATTGCTCGCCCCGGCGCTCTGCGCCAACCTGCCGCCAACCATAAAACGTCGGGAGGGGCCCATGCCCGAGACCACCGCCAACGGCATCTCGCTGCACTACGATATCCACGGCCCCGAAACCGGCGAGCCGATCCTGCTGATCATGGGCCTGGGCGCCCAGATGACCCGCTGGTCGAGCGACTTCGTAGGCGAGCTGGCCTCGCGCGGCTACCGGGTGATCCGCTACGACAACCGCGACGTCGGCCTGTCGCAGAAGCTGGACGCGGCCGGCGCGCCGGACATGCCGGCGGTCTACACCGCCCTGATGTCGGGCCAAAAGCCGAACGTCCCTTACCTGCTCTCCGACATGGCCGCCGACGCCGTCGGCCTGCTGGGCGCCCTTGGCATTGACCGCGCCCACATCGTCGGGGCCTCGATGGGCGGCATGATCGCCCAGATGGTCGCCGCCGAGCATCCTCAACGCACCCTGTCGCTGACCTCGATCATGTCCAGCACCGGCAACCCCGCCCTGCCCCCGGCCAAGCCCGAGGCGATGGAACGGCTGCAGAGCCGCGGCCCCGATCCGCTGCACGACCTGGACGCCTTCCTCGACCACGGGCTGATCAGTTCCAAGGTCCTCGGCAGCCCCGGCTACCCGGTCGACGAGGTCGAACTCCGCGCCCAGCTCCGCTCCGACTATGAGCGCTCGTTCTATCCGGTCGGCTTCGCCCGGCAGATGGCCGCCATCGTCGCCAGCGGCGACCGCCGCCAGGCCCTGGCCGCCATCACCGCCCCGACCGTGGTCATCCACGGCGCCGATGACCCGCTGGTGCCCAAGGACGGCGGCGAAGACACCGCCGCCACCATCCCCGGCGCCGAACTGCACCTGATCGCAGGCATGGGCCACAACCTGCCGGGGCCGCTGATCGCCTCGGTCTGCGACCTGATCGAACGGGCGACGGCGCGGGCGCGCCTTTCGGCCTGACCGCTCGCCACGATCCCAACAGCCAACAAAAAACCAGGAAGCGCCTCTCCATGATGAAGCTCTATTCGGGCGATCTCAGCCCCTACTCCGCCCGCGTGCGGATGCAGATCTACGCCAAGGGCATCACCGACATCGCCCTGGAGCGGCCCACAGACTTCGGCCTGCCCTCGTTCCGCCAGCGCGTGCCGATCGGCCGTATCCCGGTGCTGGACATCGACGGCGACCTGATGCCGGAATCCGAGGTGATCGCCGAGTACCTCGAACAGATCTATCCCGAACCCTCGCTGCTGGGCGCGACCCCGCGCGAGACCGCCCATATCCGCACCATCGCCAGGATCGGCGACGTCTACCTCATGAACAACATGTTCATGCTCTCGCCCCAGAGCCGCGCGTCCGAGCGCGATCAGGGCGTCGTGGACCTGCTGGGCGGCCAGGTGGTGCGCAACATCAAGGCGCTCGACAAGATGATCGGGACCGATGGCTACGCCTGCTCCGGCCGCCTCACCCTCGCCGACTGCGCGCTCGTCCCGGCCCTGTTCCTGGTGGAGAACGTCCTTCCGGGAACCGGCGTGGAGAACCCGATCCCCAAGGCCGCCAATGTCGCGGCCTGGTGGGCCGCCATCCAACAGAACGAGCACGCCGCCAAGACCCTGGCCGAGCTCCACCGCGGGCTGGAGGAGCGCCGCGAGCTCATCCGCACCGGCGCCTTCGAGAAGATGATGGCCGCCGCCAAGGCCGCCATGCAGGCCTCGGAAGCATAGGGCGACGGCAGGCTGGGCGGCTCAGCCACCCAGCCTCGGCTCTCCGTCACGGGCGGCGTGGCCAGCGCCCACAAACGAACTCTATTGAGCGTCCGCTTACGGGAAGATCACGGCCGCCCGAATCCGACCCATTGCGGACACTCACTCCGCGGGTAAGTTCTCGCGTGCAGTCTTGGAGCTCCGTGGCGCGAGTCCCAAGGTCAGAGCACAGGCAGCCACCGCCGCGGGGATCTGACCATGACCCAGCCCATTCTCTATGGCGCCGCCTACAGCGTCTACGTCCGCGCCGCCCGGATGGCGTTGGCGGAGAAGGGCGTGGGCTACCGACTGATCGAGGTGGACGTGTTCGCGCCGAACGGGCCGCCGACCGAGCATCTGTCGCGCCAGCCATTCGGCAAGATTCCGGCTTTCGAGCATGCTGGCTTCCGCGTCTACGAGACCGGCGCCATCACCCGCTACATTGACGAGGCCTTCGATGGCCCGGCACTGCAGCCATCCGATCCTCGGAGCCGCGCCCGGATGACCCAGGCCATCAGCATCCTGGACGGCCACGTCTATCCCGATCTCGTCTGGGGCCTCTACGTCGAGCGGGTGGAGGCACCCCGGCTTGGGCGGGCGCCCGACGAGGCCCGTATCGCGCGCCTGCTCCCGAAGGCGGAGACGACCCTGGCCGCGCTGTCGGCGCTGAGTGACGGACCCTGGCTGGCTGCCCCCGGCCCGACCCTGGCCGACTTCCATGCCGCGCCGATGTTCGACCTGTTCGTCTGCACGCCCGAAGGTCAGGCGATGCTGCTGCGGCATCCGCGAATGGCGGACTGGTGGCGCGCGGTCTCTGCACGGCCCAGCTTCTCTGCGACCGCCACCGTTTGATATGGAAGGTCCGCTCCCCACCCTTCTGAGACCTCGGAGTGGTCCGCTTGTCGGCAAGATGCCGAATGTCCGCTTTCGGGCGGCGCCGTCATGACCGCTCACGACCCACCCATGGCGGACGAAAGCCGCCATTGATAAGATAGGGCATGCTGGATTTTCGCCCTTCGAACAATTCCGATCTACCTCGCGTCATGAATATCTGGCGCGCGGCCGTTGACGCTACCCACGACTTCCTTACCCCAGATGATCGTGATGCTATCGAGTGCGAACTTCTAAGCTTTTTTCCACAGGTGACCCTGTGTCTTGCGGTTGAGGGTTTTGATGGGCCGCTCGGCTTCATGTTTTTGAATGAAGGGCATTTGGAAGCGCTTTTCGTTGACCCCGATCAGCACGGCAGAGGTATTGGCAAAGCACTTATCGACGAGGCGCTCGCCGCTCACCCCGGCCTGACTGTCGATGTCAACGAGCAGAATCCGAAGGCCCTAGGCTTCTACGAACACTTGGGTTTTGAACGTATCGGGCGCTCTGCGCAGGATGGGCAAGGAAGGCCCTATCCGCTCATTCATCTCCGACGCCGAGCCCACAGCTGAGGGGGCCGTTTCCCACCCCTCTGAAACGATGATGAGGTCCGCTTATCGGCAAGTTGGCTGATGTCCGGTCCAAGGCTCCAGACCTATGACCGCTCGCGCCCCATCGGAGACTATCGCGATGTCTGCTTTTCCGCCCGAGCGATCAATGTCCGCCTATAGTTGACCACCTCATTCGGCCCGCGCCGCCAGGAACCCGTCCTGAACAGCCCGTTCGACGACGGGCTCGACGAGCGCCACCCTTCCGTCATTGGCCGCCGCCGCCGAAGCGACGCCCTGGCTAGGATGGAAAGCGGCCATGGCGCACCACAGGGTGTTCGACCCGTTGTGCCAAAGCACGCCGTTCGGCCGCACGCCCCACCCCATGGCGTAGTCGCCGCCGAACGGCGGGGTATGCAGCGTCTTCCAGGTCTCCGACGTGAGCAGCGGCGCCTGGTCCCGGTGCGCCGCCAGATAGGTGATCAGGTCCTGCAAAGTCATGTGCACGCGCCCGGCTGGGCCGATCACAGCGGGGTTGTCCGAGATGGGACCGGAGGCCGGGAAGGCGCGCAATGCCCCGTCGGGTCCCGCCGCGTGGCCGGATGGCTGGGCCGCCCCCGCGCGGTCCGGCGCGCCGAAGCCGGCCGACGAGAGCTTCAGCGGCTCGAACAACCGCTCGCCGATGGTCGCTTCCCAGCTCTTGCCAACGCGCCGCTCAATGATGACGCCCAACACCACATAACCGCTGTTGGAGTACTCGAACGTCGTCCCCATCGGCCCGCGTGGCGGCATGGCCAGGGCGAGGCGCGCATAGGCGATGCGTTCGTCCCGAGGGTCGGCGTTCTCGCGCGAAAATTGCAGCAGTTGCTCGGTGGGAATGTTCCCGGGCAAGCCTGAACGATGACTGGCGAGGTGTCGCAGGGTTACCGCACGATATTCTGGCCGCATGTCCGGCGCCATGTCGCCCAGCAGCGCCTCGACCGTGTCGTCCCAATTGAGCTGACCGGCCTCGATCAGCCGGCCGACCAAGGTCGCCGTCATAGATTTGGTGATCGAGCCGAGGTGCCAGCGGTCCTCACGCCCAATCTTGTCGGCGGCGCCAAGCCGGCGCAGGCCGCTCGCCCAGGCGAGTATTTGGCCGCCCCGACGCTGAGCCGCAGCGCCCAAGGCCGGCGATCCCGAAGTCTGGCGCAACTGCTCCAGCAACTCAGGCGTAAGCGGCGCCGGCGCCGGCGCCGGTAGAGCGACGGGTAGACCAGCATCCTTCGGTAGCCCTGCTTCACCGCGGAGGAAGGTCAGGGGCAAATCCGTGCCGCCTTGGCGCCACACGCCCACGATCTGGTCCGCCGCAGCGAGCCTGCCGGTGAAGCGCCCGCCGATAGCCGGGATCTCGATCTCAAGGTTGTCCGGCGTCGCGGCGACCGCCTTGCCGGGAATTGCGCTCGAACCCTGGTCGAGGCTGAATAGGGTAGCCGAGCCGTCGGCGGCCAGCACGAGCCGCAGTCTCAACCGCGACTGGCCGGCGACCAGCACCCCTGTCCAGATACCGCTTACGCCGGCATGCTGCGCCGATGCCGCGCGCGCGCTCATGGCTAAGCCCAGCGTCGCCAGACCGGTCATCACAGGTCGTCGCGTAGTCATGCACCAGAAGAAGCCGGCTTAGGCGTTCTTGGTCAAGCCTTGCCAATCCGCGAGCCCGGACGCCAGCCCTTGCTGTTGTCCCGAGCGCCTCCTCCTAGATCGTGGTCGCAGATGTCAGGCTCTCGCGGTGAGACCAACTACCGCTCCCCACCCAGCACAGCCGATCAGCGCGTCCGCTTCCGGGCGAGTTCCCTGCCCCGCTCTCCAACGACAGCTCGGCCATTGGGAGACGAAGCTCCTAGCCGGAAAGAAGACCCTCCTCCTACAAGGCACGGGTTGAAAACCCGCGGCGCGAGACCGTGGTCACGTTCGTGAAGCCGGATGGCTCGGCCGCCGCGCTGGCGGCGGCCGACCCGAGCGAGGCGCGCGGGAGAGAGCGTGCGCCTCGCTCCCGCATCAAACCGGGTCGCTCTCCTCGTCGACGGGGGCTTCGTCCTCGTCGGGCTTGGCGAAGAGTGACCAGCCGACGAACAGGCCCAAGCCGCCAAGCCCGGAAAATGCGAGGCGAGCCGTCAGGCTGAAGGCGTCGGCCTTGCCGAGCGACAGCAGAAACAGCACGCCGCCACCCAGAAGCGCGAACAGGAACAGTTTCAGATGGCGAGGCATGCGACGCCTCCCCGTCCGAACGATTGACGCGCATGCGAAGGGCGCGGCTGCGCGGCCGCGTAGTTGATTGTCATCTTCCATGGTTCCCAGAAGGCTCTGCCCGAGGGGCGAGCTTTTGAAGCCGAATGTGTCTTGGGCTGGGGCTAGGAAGCGGTGGGGGGTTCGCGGGCTCTGAAACTGGTCTTGGGGCGCGCGGCGATCACCGAGGTGAGGCGCGGCGCCAGCGGCTCTAACGCGCTTGCAGTCCGCCGATGCGCGAACAGTGCATCGACGCCCGCCAGGGCAGGCATCGAGGCCGGTCCGGGGGCCTCGTCGTTGCGAACTCCCGATGCGAACTGCGAGCGCGGCGAGAGGTGGTGCGAGTAGTGCGTTGCGCCTTCGATCGACCACTTGGCCGCGACGTGATCGGCGGCGAAGGCGGCGCTGGGAGGCGCGAGCAACCACGCCCATGAAAGGACGAGGAGCACCTGGAGAAGGCACGCCGCGGGCGTCCTTCGTGCAGGGGTTTCCATTGACGGCACGCGGCCTTCTAGCTGGTCAGCCCCTTTGCGGCCAATCACGAAGCGGAGGCCTTCGGCCCGGCTGATGATGGGCCTGGGCGGCGGCGCACGGCGCCGGCAAGCTCCATGGACGCAGAGAGGATCCGCGCCGATGGTTCAGCGGCGCTGCTTTACGATGGCGTTCATGGTTAGGCTTCGAAGGAGGTTGGCCTCGGCGTCGAGGTCACCTCTCCAGAAGCACGGAGCTTCCCTTGTCGACGATTCTAATCCAGCGCCTGATCGCCGTCCCTTTCCTTGTCCTTGGCGGTTGGGCCCTCCTGTTCCCCGGTATGGTCGAACGGCTGACAATCGCCCCGGACTACCAACACAACACCGCGACATCGGCGCTTCTGATCGGCTGCTTTGGCGCACAGGCGGTGCTTTCAGGCCTGTTCGCCGCGTTCAGCCGGTTCACGAGAACGACCTTCCTGGTCTACGCCGTCGCCCTCCTGCCGTTCTTCTGGTTCAACTATTGGTTCGTGTTCGTCGTACCGATGTTCAACGCCTGGCTGGCGCTCGATTTTGTGTCGAATGTCGCGATGCTCATCCTCTGCCTGTTGGGTTGGCGGAAGTTGAGCCAGGAAGCCTCTGGGGAACCGTAACCCCGAGCGACGCCTGTGCAGCTGTCGGCTTCCGACCCGACCGGGACCTTGAGAACGTCAGCTCGGATGTTCAGCGAACTGCTTGGCGCCGTCGCAGATCTCATACCAGGGCGGCTTTGCGGCGACGAACTCGTGAAACCGGTTTCGCACTTGAGGATCGTCGTCCAGCGCCTGGGCCGCGACGGGGAAGGTGTCCGCCTCCGAGTCGATCTCGCCCAGCGCCGTACCGCAGATGCTGCAGAAGCATCTCGCGTATTTGAACGGCGGCTCAGGCGCATACCTCGTCACGGCCTCGGCGCCTTGTATCCACTTCAGCGTGGAGCGAGAGACCATCACGAAGGTGCTGGCGCCCACCTTCCGGCAGCGCGAGCAGTGACAAGTTCCCATCATCTTCGGCGGCTGCGTGATCTCGAATTTCACCCGGCCGCAGCAGCAACTTCCCTGGATCATCATGCGATCTCCTCTTCCGGAGATCTTACGCCCGGAGCCGCCCGATCATGTCAGCAGCGGTTCGCGCCTGACGCGGTCGTCCTTCCAGCCGTCGCGCGCCATGATCGCCGTCATGGAGCGACAATCGGTCCGACAGGGGCCGGCGCCTGATCATGAAAGGTCTCCGTGATCGGTGGAGGCGGCGCCATGATGCCGGGGCAGGACCGGCCTCCGAAGGCGAAATGGAGGGATCGGTCGTCACGCTGACGGGTATTGAGGACCAGATGAAGCTGCAATCTTTCATGCTCAGTCGCCCGGCGATCATCGCGCTGGCGGTCGTGGCGATCCTGACCCTGGTGCTGGTCATGGTCTTAAGACCCGCGCCCTCCCCGCCGCGCCGCGCCGATACGGGCCATGTCGTCACGCTTCCCTATGTGCCGCCGCCCGAACCTCGGCCCGCGCCGCCCGCGCCGGCTCCCTTGACGCCTCTGGCTCCGGAGGCGCCGCCCGTGATCGAAGCCCCGCCGCCCGAACCCGAATATCCGCCGGAGCGCCACGATCCTCTGCGCTCGCCGGACGCGCCGATTCCCTACGAGGAACTAGGCCCGCCAGGGGCTCTCGAAGCGCCGTGGGCGCCGCACCCGCCCCAGGCGCCGACGGCTCCTGAAGCGCCGCGTGCCTAAAGCCCCCTCGCCTTTCGGCCCTTGTCGCTCTAAAGGGCGCGGATGAACGAAGACGCCGTCCAGATCGTCGCCCGCGGCCCGCGCGCCGTGGCCGAAGCCGCCGCCCTAGCCATCGACGCCAATCTGCTGCTCGAGAGCGTGACCTATTCCATTCTGGAAGAGGACGAGGATCGCGGCATCTGGCGCATCGACGCCTTCCCGACCACGCCCGACGAGGCCGACGGCCTGGTCGCGGCGCTGGGCGACTATCCTGAACTGAAGACCGTGGTCGAAAAGTTGGCCGACGCCGACTGGCTGGCCATGGCGCTGTCAGGCCTGCCGCCCGTGCGGGCCGGCCGCTTCTTCGTCTTCGGCGCCCACGACAAGGGCCGCGCCCCCACCAACACCGTTAATCTGCGCATCGAGGCCGGCGCGGCTTTCGGCACCGGCCACCACGGCACCACCGTCGGCTGCCTGTTCGCCTATGACGAACTGATCAAGGCTCGCCGCTTCGAGCGCGTGCTGGATGTCGGCGCCGGCACCGGCGTGCTCGCCATCGCCGCGGCCCGCACCGGCAGCGCCAAGGCGGTCGGCACCGACATCGACGGCCCCTCGGTCCGCATCTCGCGCGAGAACGCCAAGCTCAACAAGGCGAACGCCCGCTTCGTCCACGCCTCCGGCCTCGGCCACCGGCTGGTGCGGGACGCCGCGCCCTACGATCTGGTCTTCGCCAACATCCTGGCCCCGCCGCTGGTCGCCCTGTCTCACGACATCAAGGGCGCCCTGAAGCCCGGCGGCTTTGCGATTCTGTCGGGCCTGCTGCGCACCCAGGAACGCCGCGTGCTGGCCGCCTACCTGTCCAAGGGTTTCCGCCTGCACCGCCGCCTGCACCGTGACGCCTGGGCCACACTGGTGTTGCGCCGGGCCTAGCCTGACGGAACCGCCGCCCAGGGGCCACGTTCCTCCGCCCACCAGAGCGGCCGTCCAGGCCGCCTCAATAGGAGGAGGATCCATTGGCTGACCCCAACGAACCCTACGTCGAAAAGACCGTGATCGAACAACCGGCCACCGTGCGCCGTGAGGTAGGACCCGCCCCGCGTTCGAGCGGCGGATGGTGGATCGCCGCCCTGGTGGCGATCGTCGCCGTCGCGGCCATGTTCTTCATGATGAACGGCCGCACCGCGAGCGACAGCGACGTCATGGCCGCGCGTGAAAGCGGCCGCAGCGAGGCGATAATCGACAGCGCCCAGGCCCAGGCTCAGGCGGCCGCCGCCAGCGCCAGTGAGGCCTCGGCCAACGCCGCCGCCAGCATGGGCGCCGCCACCCGTTCGGCGGCTGACAGCGCCAGTTCGGCCGCCGAACGCGCCGCTGAAACCAGCCAGAACGCCGCCGCCAGCGCCGCTGACGCCGCGACCGACGCCGGCGACGCTCCGACCAACTAGACGCTTGCGGCCCGGCGGGCCGCCCACTCCTGCGCCAGCAAGGCGTAGACGTGGGTGTCCCGCCACCGGCCGCGGACCTCGTGGTTCTGCAGCAGCGTACCCTCCCGCCGCATGCCGAGCTTCTCCATGACCGCATAGGAGCCGGCGTTCCGCACGTCGCAGGTCGCAAAGACCCGGTGCAGGCCCAGCGTCGTGAACGCCGTCTCGACAATCGCGCTCGCCGCCTCCGTCGCGATGCCTTGCCGCCAATAGTCCCTGTTGAAGGTGTAACCGAAGTCGGCCGTGCGGTCGGCCTTGCTGTAGATCGACAACCGGATCGCGCCGATCGCCCGGCCGGTCTCCAGCAATTCCACCACCAGGTTCACCTCGTCGCGCGGCCACTGCGCCGACATCGCCACCCAGCCGCCCAGCGCCTGGGCCGTGACCTCTGGCGTATTGGGTCCCCAATCCATGAACCGCACCACCTCCGGATCGGCGGCATAGGCGTGGATATCGTCATAGTCGCCAAGCCGCGCTTCGCGCAGCAGCAGGCGTTTGGTCCGCATCGGGAACCAGGGCTTGTGAGGGTCGTCGGTCATCTGAGCGCTCTCCGAGGGTCATGCCGTCGGCGGGGCTCGTCTCCTCGACCCCGGCCGGTGCGGCGGGGTCGTGGGTCTTTCTAGAGCAGGCGTTCAGCCCACGCGAAGACGCACGGCCCCGTGGGGACCAGACGAATTCGACAGGTTGCAGGCGCTGCGCATGACGCCGTTATGTCGAAGCCGGGCGCGGGTGTCTAGATCGCCGGCCGCGCCGAGAGCGCCTCCAGCCAATGGCGCTCGCGCTCTTTCAGCCAGCTTCCCCGGCCGAGCGGGCCAAGCTCGTCGTTCTCCAGCAGTTCGACCACGGCGAACTCGAAGCTTTCCTCGCCGCCATTCGCCTTCCAAGCAGCCTGCATGCCGTGGTTGCGGTTCGAGCCTTGGCGCAGGCTGAAGAACGAACTGTTGCGCTGGCCGTCCAGGTTGCGCGAGGCGCCGACCCAGGTCTCGCCCGTCGCCGTGCAGCGCAGGCTGAAGATCCCGACCGGGGTCTTGCGCTCCTTGTATTCGCGAATGGCCTCGCGGCGGCTTTGCTTGTCCATCCCCGCCAAATGAGCGAACCCGTTTCAGATGTCAATTATATCCGGGTAAAATAATCACACCCCAACTGATCATCGACTCCAGATAGTGGCTGTTTCCAAGTTCGTTGGAGACGATCATGGGAGAGCCCGAGGCCAGCCCCGCCATCACGCCGCGTCGCGCCGTATGGACGCTCGGCATCACCCAACTCGTCGGCTATGGCTGCACCAGCTACCTGCCCGCCACCCTCGCCGCGGCGCAAGGCCAGACCCTCGGCGTCTCCACCGCTTTCGTCTTCGGAGCCTTCTCCGGCGCCTTATTGATCTCTGGCCTGCTCGGTCCCCTCACCGGCCGAGCCGTCGACCGCCACGGCGCCCGCCGTCCCCTCGCCGCCGGCAGCATCGTCCTAGCCGTGGCCCTCGTCGGCATGGCGCTCTCGCAGAACGCCGGCCAGCTGATCGCCGCCTGGCTGCTGCTGGGTGTCGGCATGTCGCTAGCGCTCTACGACATCGCCTTCGCAGGGCTTGTCGGCTGGTTCGGACTGGAGGCTCGCAAGTCGATCACCGGCGTCACCCTGATCGCCGGCTTCGCCAGCACCATCGCCTGGCCCCTGACCGCCTGGCTGGAGGCGAACCTCGGCTGGCGGGACACAGCCCTGGTCTGGGCCGCCGCCAACCTGTTGATCGCCCTGCCGCTGCATCTCACCCTGCCCCGCCAGGCGCCGAGGCCGACGTCCAAGGTCGCCGAAGCCAGCCCTGACGCTCCGCAGCCGGGCATGGCCCTGCAGATGGTCCTACTGGCCACCGCCCTGGCGGTGATGGCCGGGATCGGCTCAATCATGGGCGCCCACTTGCCGCCGCTGCTAATCGGCATCGGCGCGAGCGCCACGGCCGCCATCGTCGCCGGCATGCTGGTCGGCCCCGCCCAGGTCGCGGCGCGTCTGGCCGAGTTCGTGCTGGTGCGGCGCATCCATCCGCTCGTCTCGGCACGCGTCGCGGTCGCCCTGTTTCCAATCGGCGCCGGCCTGCTGCTGGTCTTCGGTCCGCTCGCGGCCGCGCCGTTCGCGATCCTCTACGGCGCAGGCAACGGCCTCTTCACCATCGTGCGCGGCACCCTGCCCCTGGTGCTGTTCGGCGCGAAGAATTACGGCGGGCGGCTCGGCGCGCTCAACGTCCCGGCGCGGCTGGTCGGGGCGCTCGCGCCGTTGCTCTTCGCGCTCGGCCTGGCCAAGTCCGAGCCCTGGGCGCTGGGCGTCCTGATCGCCGCCTGCGTGCTGGCGCTGGCCTTCCTGTTCGCCCTACGCAAACCCGCGCCCTAGGCTGGCGCGGAACGGCCGGCGCGACTAAGTTCGTCCCATGCGCCAGACCTTTGACGAAAGCACCGATCCCTCCTTCGGGCCCAAGCACGTCCCCCTGATCCGCCAGGCTATGAAGGCCCAGGGACTCGACGGGTTCCTCGTGCCCCATGAGGACGAGCATCAGAACGAGTACCTGCCCGCCGCCAATGATCGGCTAGGCTGGGCCACCGGCTTCACCGGCTCGGCCGGCGCCGCCGTGATCATGGCCGACAAGGCCGCCGTCTTCGTCGATGGCCGCTACACCCTCCAGGTCCGCGACCAGGTGGACGCTGGCGTGTTCGAGATCCGCGACCTCGTCGAGGGCGGCGTCCCGGCCTATCTGGAAACCGCCACCCTCAAGGGCCAGACCATCGGCTACGACCCTCGCCTGCACGCCCCTGACGCGCTGGAACGCCTGAAGGCCGCCGCCGCCAAGGCCGGCGCGAACCTCAAGCCCGTGGCCTCCAACCCGCTGGACGAAGCCTGGGGCGAGGCCCGCCCCGCGCAGCCGACCGCCCCCGTTGTTCCGCACCTGCTCGACTATGCCGGCGAAGAGTCCGCCGCCAAGCGCGCCCGCGTCGGCGAGGCCCTTGCCGCCCGCAACGCTGACGCCACGGTCCTGACCGCGCCCTCCTCCATCGCCTGGCTGTTCAATGTGCGCGGCGGCGATGTCATCCGCTCGCCCCTGCCGCTTGGCCAGGCCATCCTCAACCGCGACGGCACGGCCCGCCTATTCTTGGATCCGGTGAAGGTTTCGCCCGAACTCCGCGCCTGGCTCGGCAATGAGGTCAGCCTGGAAACGCCCGACGACCTGCCCGCCGCCCTTGAGGACCTGAAGGGCAAGCGCGTCCTGATCGATCCGGCCCAATCGTCGGCCTGGTACTTCTCGGCCCTGCACAAGGGCGGCGCCGAGGTCGTTCGGGGAGACGATCCCTGCGCCCTGCCGCGCGCCTGCAAGAACAGTGTCGAGATCGACGGAACCCGCGAGGCCCACGCCCGCGACGGTGTGGCGGTCACCCGCTTCCTGCACTGGCTCGCCACCGACGCCCAAGGCCGTACGGTAGACGAGGTCGAGGTCGTCACCCGTCTTGAGGGCTTCCGCCAGGACACCGGCGCCCTGAAGGACCTCTCCTTCGACACCATCGCCGGCGCCGCCTCGAACGGCGCGATCGTCCACTATCGCCCGACCACCCGACTGAACAAGCAGGCCGAACAAGGCTCGCTGCTGCTGGTCGATTCGGGCGCCCAGTACCTGGACGGCACCACCGACATCACCCGCACGGTCGCGGTCGGCGAGCCCAGCCGGGAGATGGCCGAGCGCTTCACCCTGGTGCTGAAGGGCCATCTGGCCCTGGCCGCCATCCGCTTCCCGGCCGGCACCACCGGCTCGGCCCTAGACGCCCTGGCCCGCGCGCCGCTTTGGCTCCAGGGCCTGGACTACGACCACGGCACCGGCCACGGCGTCGGCTCCTATCTCGGCGTCCACGAAGGCCCGCAGCGGATTTCCAAGCTGCCCAACTTCGTCGCCTTGCAGCCCGGCATGATCGTGTCCAACGAGCCCGGCTATTACAAGGAAGGGGCCTACGGCATCCGGATCGAGAACCTGCAGTTCGTCACGCAGGCCGCCATGGTCCCCGGCGGCGAGCGGGCGATGCTGGGCTTCGAGACCCTGACCATGGCCCCGATGGATCGTCGCCTGATCGTGGTCGAGATGCTGACCCCGCAAGAGCGCGCCCAGATGGACGCCTATCACGCCAAGGTCCTGACCGTGGTCGGGCCGCGCCTGGAACAAGCCGACGTCCGCGCCTGGCTGGAAGGCGCCTGCGCGCCGCTCTAACGTCAAAACCCGCTCACCCCGGCGAAAGCCGGGGCCAAAGCGGGCTGTGCGTTGAGCCAATTGAAATTCAGCATGGGTCCCGGCTTTCGCCGGGATGAGCGGAGTTGGGAGGACCCTCCCTACTCCCCCGCCATCTTCAAGATCGTCGACCACTCGTCGGCGCTGACTGGCGACACCGAGAGCCGCCCCTGGCGGATCATCGGCATCTCGGCGAGGGCCGGGTTGGCCTTCATCTGCGCCAGCGTCACCGACCGCGGGAGCTTGCGAACCGGGGTCAACTCGACCGCCACGAACTTGCCCGTGGGGTCGCTGGCGTCTGGAAAGGCTTCTCGCGCCACCTGTGCGATGGCGACGACGTCCTTGCCCTCCTGAGAGTGGTAGAACAGCACCTGATCGCCCACTTTCATCGCCTTGAGGTGCGAGGCGGCCGCGAAATTGCGCACCCCGTCCCAGACGGTCCGGCCGTCACGTGCGAGATCATCGTAGGAATAGGTGTCAGGTTCGGACTTCACGAGCCAATGAGACGCCACGAGATCCTCCATGGTTGTCGAGCCGATAGTTAAGCCCCTAGCCAGCCACCATCGCTAGCCATTCATCCTCGGTCATCACTTGGATACCGAGATCGGTGGCGGTCTTCAGCTTTGAGCCCGCCCCGGGACCAGCCACCACCAGATCGGTCTTCTTCGACACCGAGCCCGAGACCTTCGCGCCCAGCGCCTCGGCCTGGGCCTTGGCCTCGTCTCGGGTCATCTTTTCCAGGCTACCGGTGAAGACGATGGTCTTGCCGGCCACGGCGGTGTCGGTCTTCGGCCGCTGCGCCGGGATCACCGAAAGCTCGGCCAGCAGGGCGTCGACCTTTGCGCGGTTGTGCTCTTCGCCGAAGAACTCGGCGACCATCCGCGCGGCGACCGGCCCCACGGCATCCACCGACGAGATTTCGCGGAACTCCTCACCGGGCATTTCCGACAACGCCGCCTTGGCCGCCGCCTGGAACGTCGCCCAGTCCCCGAAGCTTTCGGCCAACGACTGGCGGGCCCTGGTGTTGAGGCGTGGAATAGCCAGCCGCAGGTGCTCTTCCAACGAAGCGCCGGCCGGGATCAGCAACGCCTGGGGATGGCGGGCATAGGCGAGGATAGCCTCCACCGCCGTCGGCCCGACGCCGTCCAACTCCGACAGCGCCTGCGCGCCGACTCCGGGGCGCTGAGCGGCGGCGGCGTTAGCCGTGGTGATGAAGTGCTCCACCGTCTCGAAATGCCGCGCCAAGGCCGTCGAGGTGGTTTCGCCAATGTGGCGGATGCCCAGGCCGAAGATGAATCGGTCCAGCGGGATGGAGCGCTTGGCCTCGATCCCGTCGACCAGATTGCGGACCGAGGTTTCGCCATAGCCGTCGGTGGT
>NZ_JAURWM010000040.1 GCF_030654915.1 Phenylobacterium sp.
GGGGCTCCGTGAACCACGCTGCGCCGTCTTCCGTCACATGGAAGTGGTCCTCGAGGCGCACGCCGAAGGCGCGGGGAATGACGATCATCGGCTCGTTGGAGAAGCACATGCCGGGCTGGAGCGGGGTCGTGTCGCCGCGGACCAGATAGGGCGCCTCATGGATCGACAGGCCGATGCCGTGGCCGGTCCTGTGGGGCAGGCCCGGAAGGTCGTAGTCCGCACTGAAGCCCTCTGAGGCCAGGACCCGGCGGGCGACGGCGTCGATCTCCTCGCAAAGGACGCCGGGTTTCACGGCGGCGAAGGCGGCGGCCTGGGCGCGTTTCTCGATCTCCCAGACGCGGGCCTGCTCCGGGGTCGCCTGACCGAACACATAGGTGCGGGTGATGTCGGAGTTATAGCCCTGGACCCGGCAGCCGGTGTCGATCAGCACGATCTCGCCGTCCGCCAGGTTCTGTTCGCCGGGCAGGCCGTGCGGATAGGCGCTGGCGACCCCGAACTGCACGGCGCAGAACGAGGAGCCGTCGTCGGCCCCTAGCGCCCGGTGCGCTTGGTCGATGAAGCGGCGCACTTCTCCGGTGGTGATGCCCGGAGCGAGGATTTTTGCGGCCCTGCGATGGACCTCCAGCGTCATGGCCTTGGCCTGGGACATCAGAGCCAGTTCGGCCGGCGACTTGATCATACGGCAGCCGTCCACGACCGGCGCGCCGTCCAATAGCACCAGGCCAGGCGCGGCCTTGCGGACGCCGTCAAAGACGAAGAAGGGCAGGGCGGGATCGATGGCCAGGGTCCGGGCGTCGTCCAGTCCGCGCGCGACCAGGGCGTAGGGGCTCTCATGCTCCTCCCAAAGCAGCATCTCGGCCTCGATCCCCAGCGCGGCTTCCAGCGAGCCGAGCTCAAAGCGCGGGCAGATCATGCGCGGGGCGCCTTCGCGCGGCAGGACCATGGCCACCAGTCGTTCGGTCGCGCCCCAACCGACCCCGGTGAAATAGCGCAGGCTGGGACCCGCGCCGATGATCAGGGCGTCGGCGCCGATCTGGGCCATCAGTTCGCGGGCGCGGGCCAACCGGGCCTGGCGCTCCTGGACGCTGATCGGAGGGGCGCGGTCGGCCCACGGTTTTAGATCCGCCAACTCGGCCTGGGCCGTGGAACCGCCAATGCCATTGGTCATGATCATCTCCAGGTAAACTCCGCCGCCGCTGGCGGGCGAACATCCGGGTCCGTATATAGCCGGGCATGGCCGAAGCCTTCAACGAACTGACCCTGCCCGCCGAGAAGGCGGAACGCTATGCCACGGTCGCCGAGGAGATCGCCTCGGTGCTCGATGGCGAGCCGAATCTGACCGCGCGCATGGCGACCGTCGCCTCGATGCTGGCGGCCAGCTTCGACACCTTCTTCTGGACCGGATTCTACGTGGTCGATCCGGACAAGGAGCGTGAACTGGTGGTCGGCCCCTATCAGGGTACGCTGGGGTGCCTGCGCATCGCCTTTGGGCGCGGTGTCTGCGGCGCGGCGGCGGCCACCGGCCAGACCCAGTTGGTGCCTGATGTGCACGCCTTCCCCGGCCACATAGCCTGCGACGGCCTTTCGGCGAGCGAGGTGGTGGTCCCGGTGTTTGATAGCGCCGGCGCTCTGATCGCTGTGTTCGACGTGGACTCCACCGAGCTGGCGGCGTTCGACGAGGTCGACGCTCGTTGGCTGGAAGCCATCCTGAAGGCGACCTTCTCCTAGGCCGTTGGCTTACGCCGCGTCGCGCACCTAAATTAGGTCCCGAAGCGCGAATGACGCGCAAAACTCGGGAGCGGAACAATGGGCGAAGCCTATATCGTCGCAGCGACGCGTACGGCTGGCGGCCGCAAGGGCGGCAAGCTGAAGGATTGGCATCCGGTCGATCTGGGCGCTGCTGTGCTCAACGACCTGATGGACCGGACGGGCGCTGACCCGGCCCTGGTCGAGGACGTGGTCATGGGTTGCGTCGGCCAGGTGGGCGAACAGGCGATCAATGTGGCGCGCAACGCGGTCTTGGCCTCGCGCCTGCCGGAAAGCGTGCCCGGCACCAGCGTCGACCGCCAGTGCGGCTCTTCGCAACAAGCCCTGCACTTCGCCGCCCAAGCCGTGATGAGCGGCACCATGGACGTGGTGATCGCCGCCGGCGTCGAGAGCATGACCCGCGTGCCGATGGGCCTGTCGGCCGCTCTGCCGGCCCAGAACGGCTTTGGCTCCTATATGAGCCCCGGCATCCAGAAGCAGTATCCGAACATCCAGTTCAGCCAGTTCATGGGCGCCGAAATGGTCGCCGAGAAGTACGGCCTGACCAAGGACGAGATCGACGAGTACAGCTACCAGTCGCACCAGCGTGCGATCGCCGCGACCCAGGCCGGGGCTTTCAAGAACGAAATCGTCGGCCTCGAGATCACCGACGCCGAGGGCAATGTCACGCTCCACACCATCGATGAGGGCATCCGCTTCGACGCCAGCCTCGACGGCATCAAGGCGGTGAAGCTGCTGCGTGAAGGCGGCCGTCTGACCGCCGCCTCGTCCAGCCAGATCTGCGACGGCGCCTCGGGCGTGATGGTCGTTTCGGAAAAGGGTCTGAAGGACCTGGGCGTGAAGCCGCTGGCGCGCATCCACCACCTGTCGCTGCTGGGCCACGACCCGGTGATCATGCTGGAAGCCCCGATTCCGGCCACCGAGCGCGCCCTGCAGCGGGCGGGCATGAGCGTGAACGACATCGACCTGTTCGAAGTCAACGAAGCCTTCGGTTCGGTCCCGGTCGCCTTCATCAAGAAGCTGGGCGCGGACCCGGCGCGGGTGAACGCCAATGGCGGCGCCATCGCGCTCGGCCACCCGCTCGGCGCTTCGGGCACCAAGCTGATGGCCACTCTGCTCAACGGCCTGGAACAACGGGGCGGCCGCTACGGCTTGCAGACGATGTGCGAGGGCGGTGGTATGGCGAACGTCACCATCGTCGAACGACTCTAGGACTGGACTTGCCATGACCGGACGCATCTTCGCTATCACAGGTGCGTCCGGAATCCTGGGATCGGCGGTGGCCAAGGCCGCCGCCGAACGCGGGGCGCGCGTCGCCCTGATCGACTTCGCCGGCCAGGCCGATGTGCTGAGCGACTGCGGCCCGGACGCCCTGATGCTGGGCGGCGTGGACCTGACCGACGCGATCGCCGCCAACGCCGCCATTGACGCGGTCGCCGACACGTTCGGCGGGCTGGACGCTTTGATCAACGTGGCTGGGGGCTTCCGCTGGGAAACGTTGGAAGGCGGGTCCTCGGATACTTGGCACACCATGTTCCGCATGAACGTGCTGACCGCGGCCAACGCCTCGCGCGCGGCTATCCCGCACCTGAAGCAAAGCAACAGCGGCCGGATCGTCAATATCGGCGCCAATGGCGCGCTCAAGGCCGCGGCCGGCATGGGCGCTTACGCGGCCTCGAAGGCTGGGGTGCACAAGCTGACCGAAAGCCTAGCCGAGGAACTGAAGGCCGATGGCGTGACCGTGAACGCCGTCCTGCCCTCGATCATCGACACCCCGACCAACCGCGCCGACATGCCCAAGGCCGATTTCGCGTCCTGGGTGTCGCCGGGCGAGCTCGCCGCGGCGATCCTGTTCCTGGCCTCGGAAGAGGCGAGCGCGGTGACCGGGGCCCTGCTGCCAGTGACCGGCCGGGTCTAAACTGGGATGTCGAAGACCAGCAGTCCGGTCTGATCCAGGGGCAACTGAGCGGCCACCTCGCCGGCGGGATTGAGCACGGCGGTCGGACCCCACGCGACGCGGTCCTCCCGCTCGCCGGTCACGTCTGACGAGATCAGCCAAAGGCCGGTTTCCCGGCATCGCTCGCCACGAATGGCGTTGTGCGCCGCCTTCCAGGTTTCGGCCGCCTTGCGCCGCATCATGTTGTTGGCGGGGCAGACGATCAGCGACGCGCCGCGCTCCGCGACCTTGCGCGCGGCCTCGGTGAAGTTGGTGTCGTAGCAGATGTTGATTCCGAACCGCAGCCCGCCGACATCGAAGACCGGGCTGTCGCTTCCGGCCTCGAAGGCCTGCTCGCCGCTCATCAGGTGCGCCTTGCGGTAGCGGCCGACGACGGCGCCGCGATCAATCACCACGGCGGTGTTGAACAACCGGCCGTTCTCGACCTCGATCATGCCCATGACGATCATCGGCCCGGTCTTCGGAAGCCGGCGCAACACCGCCTCGAACTGAGGCGACGCGAGGTCGAGGGCGTTCCTACGGGCCGCAGCCGCCTCGGTCAGGTAGCCCTGCAGGAAACCCTCGGGGAAACATAGCAGCGCCGCACCCTTCGCCTCCGCTCGCGCCGCGAGATCGGCCGCGCAGGTCAGGGCCGCGTCGAGATCCTCCCGAAATTCAACTGTCTGGGCGGCGGCGATCCTGACCGTCTTCATGGCGCTGACTCCGGCGACCATACGGAATCGCTCCCACCGATGATCACGCAACGCTCGCGGTCAGCAAGGCCATCGACGTGGCGAAATTTAGATAACAATGTTATTTATGGCTTTCGCATCCGCGCCCCTAGGAGCGATCCAGCCATGCACGAGCCCATCATCGTGACGCCCGCAAGCGCGCCGCGGCCGCTAAACATCGTGGGCGAGCAGCTCACCATCCTGGCTTCCGGCGCCCAGACCGGCAGCTACGAGATATTCCATCAGGCAGGCCCCGAGGGCAGCGGCCCGCCGCCGCACAATCACCCGTGGGACGAAGCCTTCTATGTCATCAGCGGTGAGATCGCCTTCGGTGTCGGCGATGAGGAAATGATCGCCCAGCCGGGGACCCTCGTTCACCTGCCGGCGGGGACAACGCATTGGTTCCGGTTCGGCGCGGGCGGCGGCGAGATGGTGTCAATGACCTCGCGCGAAGGCGCTTCGCACATGTTCACGGATTTCGATCGCGAGGTCTCACCGGTGAACCCCGACATCGAGAAGCTGATCGCGCTGGGCCGGCCTTACGGCTTGGAAATCCCGCTTCCCGCCGCCTGACGCGCTGATGCTGTAGCGCGGAGGCCTCACGCCGCGCATGAATTTCAATCCGGGTACGAAGCTTTCTCGCCTTCGGTATGCAATCTCGCCTAACCTTGGCCGCAAGGGGAGGGGGAGCCCCGAGTAATGAAGATGGCCTTTGCCGCCGCGTTCGTGGCGACGTTCGTATCAAGCTTGGCCATCGCTCAGGAGCAGCCCGCCACGGCCGCCGGCGGCGTGATCGCCTACCCGCCGGCCTTCTTCGCTGAGATGGGGCCGTCGACCGCCCTCGATATGGTCCAGCGCCTGCCGGGCTTTTCGTTCGACAAGGGCGCGGTTGTGCGCGGCCTCGCCGGAGCCAGCGGCAATGTGCTGATCGACGGCGAGCCGCCGGTCTCGAAGAACGACACCCTGGAAGAGATCCTCAAGCGCATCCCCTATGGATCGGTCGCGCGCATTGACGTGATCCGGGGCGGTGCGCCGGGCGTCGATATGCAAGGCCGCACGGTTATCGCCAATGTGGTGCGTCGGCAGGGCGCTGGCGCGCGCGGCGCAGTGAGCTTCTCGACCCAGCCGCTCTATGACGGGCGTGTGCTCAATTCCCTGCGGGCCGAAGGCCAGTGGCGGTGGGCCGGCAAGCTGGTCGAGTTGTCGATGGTCAACGGCAAGGGACCGGACGACGCGCTCGGCGACGGACCGCGTGTCCGCTACGGCCCGAACGGCGACCCGATCATCGTTTCGGAAGTCGACGCCGACGGCCAGGGCCTGCGCGAATGGGTGACTGGGGCCTTCGAGACCCCGATGGCGCGCGGCCGGCTGCGGCTCAACGGCGCCTATATGAAGACGACCTCCACCTCGGAGATCTATGATCGTCTCAGCGTTCCCGGCGCGGCGCTGGAATATGAGTACGTCACCCCCGATCGTCTCCAGGCCGAACTCGGCGGACGGTTCGTGCGGGCCTTTGGCGCGACTTCGCTGGAGGCGCTGGCTTTCCAGCAGTGGAACAATCTCGACACCAAGGCGCGGTTCGAATCCGCGGCTGTCGACCGGCTATTCCATAGTGACAAGAAGGTCGCCGAGACGGTTGGCCGCGTGAACCTTCGCCGCCGCATGTCCGATGACCTGTCGCTGGAGGCCGGCGTCGAGGCCGCCTTCAACGCGCTGGACAGCAAGACCACCCTGACGGTCAATGGACACAGGGTCGTCGTCCCCGCCGCCGACGTCCGGGTCGAGGAGGCGCGGGCCGAGCCCTATGTGGTCGGAACCTGGCGGCCGACCGCGGAGCTGACCTTCGAGGGCGCGCTGCGCCAGGAGGTTTCGAAGATCACCTCCACCGGCGACGTAAATCTCGAAAAGTCGCTCAGCTTCACCAAGCCGCGCCTGGCGGTGACTTGGGCGCCCGACGCCAAGAACCAACTTCGGGGCCGGCTGGAGCGCGAGGTCAGCCAGCTCAACTTCGATGATTTCGTCGCCTCGTCATCCGTGGCGAGCACGGGCGTGCTCATCGCTGGCAACCCCGACCTCTCGCCGCAGCAGGCCTGGGTGATCGAAGGCGCCTATGAGCGGCGGTTCTGGACCTCCGGCGCGGCGGTCCTGACCCTGCGCCATTCTGAACTGACCGATGTCATCGACCGAGCGCCGATCCGGGTCGGCCTAGTCGTGGCCGATGGGCCGGCGAACATTGGCGACGGAACCAAGGATGAGGTCGCGGTCAGCCTCTCGGCGCCGCTCGACCGTCTGTTGCTGAAGCGCGCGACGATCAAGGGCCAGGCGACCTGGCGACGCTCGGAGGTCATCGATCCCACCACTGGCGATGGCCGTGAGATCTCCGGCCTGCGTCCGGTCGACTGGGAGCTTCACTTCACCCAGGATCTGCCGGGCCTCAAGGCCAATTGGGGCGTCGATGTCGTGGGCGGGTTCCGCGAGAGATTCTATCGCCTCAGCGAGATCGAGACCCGCAAGTACGAGGCCTTCGCCACGGTCTATGCCGAGGTGAAGCCGAGGCCCGACCTGATCCTGCGGGTCGAGTTGCAGAACGTCACCGGCCGCGATGTCCAACGGATCCGCGAGGTCTATGTCGGACCCCGTGACCTTGGCGTGTTGGCCTATACCGACGTGCGAAACCTGGAGTGGGGGCGCTGCCTGTTCGTGAGGCTGCGCAAGACCTTCGGCTGACGCGGTTCAGCGGGTGGGCGCGACCCGCCAGACCGCCTTGCCCACATCATCGGCGACCAGCAGCGCGCCGGTCTTGTCGACCACAACCCCGACGGGGCGACCCTGGGCCTTGTCCTTGGTGTTGAGGAAGCCGGTGAGGAACACTTCGGGCGCGCCGCTCGGCATGCCGTTCGCGAACGGTACGAAGACCACGCGATAGCCGCTGGGCGGGCGCCGGTTCCACGACCCGTGCTGGCCGACAAAGACGCCGCCCTTGTAGCGGGCCGGGAACAGGTCGGCCCGGTAGAAGGTCAGGCCCAGCGAGGCTGTGTGCGGCCCGAGCGCATAGTCGGGCGCCCGCGCCTTGGCTACCAAATCGGGCCGCGCGGGCTTCACGCGGCTGTCCACGTGTTGGCCGTAATAGCTGTAGGGCCACCCGAAGAAGTCGCCGTCGCGCACGCTGGTCATGTAGTCGGGGACCAGGTCGTCGCCCAGCATGTCGCGCTCGTTGACCGCTGTCCAAATCAGGCCGGTGGCGGGTTCGAAGTCCAGGCCGTTGGGATTGCGCAGGCCAGAG
The DNA here is from genome assembly GCF_030654915.1 of Phenylobacterium sp. Classification (GTDB taxonomy): domain Bacteria; phylum Pseudomonadota; class Alphaproteobacteria; order Caulobacterales; family Caulobacteraceae; genus Phenylobacterium. The sequence goes on from NZ_JAURWM010000040.1 coordinate 7,718, forward strand.
GCGAAGACGCGCGCCGGGCCGGCGGGCAGGGGATACTCAATGATCGCGGCGCGGCCGGCCTCGGCCTCGATGCCGTTCTCGCCGACGTTCGAATTCGAGCCGACGGTCGCGTAGAGCTTGGAGCCGTCGGGGCTGGCCACGACGTTCTTAGTCCAATGGTGGTTGATCGGGCCGCCCGGCAGGTCGAACACCTTCGTACCTGCGCCCTGCAAGCTGGTCTGGCCGTCTGCGTAAGGGAAACTGACCACGCCGTCGTCATTGGCGACATAGAGCTTGCCGCCGGTCAGGGTCATGCCAAACGGCCGCGTCAGGCCCTCGGCGAAGGTTGTCCGCATCTCGGCCACGCCGTCGCCGTCAGCGTCGCGCAGCAGCATGATCTTGTTGGGGCTCTTCTGGATGGCGCCGGCCTTCTTTTGCAGCAGGTTGGCCACATAGCCTTCGATCCCGCCCCCGGACGACGCTTCCGATGAGGCCTCGGAGACCAGCACGTCGCCATTGGGCAGCACCAACAGCCAGCGCGGATGGGCCAGGTCGCCGGCGAACCGGGTCACGGTGAAGCCCTCCGGCGCCTTAGGCTGTACGCCCGCCGGCCAACCCACGGCCTGCCGGGCGTTGAGGGTCGGGATCATGCTGGTCTTGGGTTCGGGCAATGCCGGCCCTGGCCCGAACCCCACGAACGGTTCGGGCGAGCCCTGGCTGCAGGCGGCGACACCCAGCGCGGCGAGGCCGCAAGCGGTAAAGACCAATCGCATGAGGTTCTCCTGATCGGGCCTTCAACGTGCGGTTGGGCCGTAGGATGCCTGGGCGCGCCTTAGCTCGACTGGGTGGTGTCCGGCAGGCCCAGGATACGCTTGGAGATGATGTTGTTCTGGATCTCGACCGAGCCGCCATAGATCGACATCGCCTTGCCGCCGAGCCAGCTGCGCACGGTCTCGATTTCCTCGGGGGCGAAGGTATCGCCCTCCCAGCCCAGCCCTTGGTGTCCCATGATTTCCAGGGTCAGCTCGGCCCGCGTCTGGGCGACATTGGTGGCGGAGTTTTTCAGGATCGAGGCGGTGGTGGTGGCGCCCGAGGCGTCCTTGGACTCCGCCGCGACCCGGGCAAGGGTCAGGCCATGGACCTTGGCGTCCATCAGATGCTGGGTCAGGCGGGTGCGCAGATCGGTGTCGGCGATCCGGCCCTCGGCGTCGAGTTCGACATAGCGCTTGGCGACGGCGTGCAGCGCCAGGGGCTTGGGGCCGGTCGAGCCGCCGGTCTGGCTGGCGCGCTCATGCTGCAACAGCCGTTTGCCGACGGTCCATCCGCCATTGAGCTTGCCTAGCAGGCCGTCCTTCGAGGCGGTGGCCTCGGTGAAGAAGGTCTCGCAGAACGGCGAGGCGCCCGCGATCAGCGCGATGGGCCGGGTCTCGATCGCCGGCTGATGCATGTCGATCAGCATGAAGCTGATGCCGTCATGCTTCTTCGCGCTCGGGTCGGTGCGGACCAGCGCGCCGCACCAGTCGGAGTACTGGGCGCCCGACGTCCACGTCTTTTGGCCCGTGATCACCCAGTGATCACCGGCGTCCTCACACTTCATCTGCAGCGAGGCGAGGTCGGAGCCGGCGTTGGGTTCCGAATAGCCGACGCACCAGCGAACCTCGCCGCGGGCGATGGGCGGGATATGCTGGCGCTTCTGCTCCTCGGTGCCGTAATCGAGAATCGTCGGGCCGATCATGGTTACGCCCATGCCGAAGGTCAGCGGGTTGAACGCGCCGATGCGGCCCATCTCCTGCTGGAGCACGCGGGCCTGCTGGGGCGAGAGACCGCCGCCGCCGTACTCGGCCGGCCAGGTCGGGGTTCCCCATCCCTTGGCGCCCATGGCCTGCTTCCAGGCCAGGACATCGCCCTCGGGGACCAGACCGTCCATCAGGGCGGAGGCCACGCCGGGCCGCCCGCGCAGCGAGGCCGGGAAATTGGCCTCGAGCCAGGAGCGCGCTTCGGTGCGGAAAGCCTCAAGTTCGACGCCGCCAGCAATGTCCGCCATGTCGATCTCGTTTCCAGCCTAGTCGGTTATGATGTGGATTCCCTTTTAGGGAGCCTGTCGGTGACGACAAGATTCACGTCGCGGCAAGCAAGGCTCATTGGCCGGAGGTCAGGCCGACCGGCGTGCGCTGCGGATCGGGACCGGCGGACTCAGCCACTGACCGCGCTGGTCGGCGAATTCCGACTTTCCATTGGTGGGCAGGGACAGGATCTTGCGGACCACCGGCATGCCCCGCACGACCTGGCCAAAGGCGGCGTATCCCTGGTTGTCGCCCGGCGCGCCTGGATGAGCGTCCAGATAGGGCTGGGGGCTGGCGCAGATGAAGAAGTTGTTCGTCGCCGTACCCGTCGCGAAACGGCCGAGCGAGATCGTGCCGGTCGTATGTCGCAGGCCGGTCTTCGTGGTGCTCTCGTGACGGATTGGCGGAAAGGGCAGGACCTTCGCGCGAGGCCGGGCCACGATGGTCCCTTGCTTGGGCGCGCCCGGATCTCGTGACGCGCGGAAGAAGACGCCGTCGTCATAGGCGCCGGCATCGACATAACGCAGGAAGTTGGCGGTGGTGAGCGGCGCCTTCTGCGCCTCAAGCTGGACGACAATCGCGCCGTGGCTGGTGTTGATCACCACCAGCGGCTTGCCAGGCGCCGCCAAACTGGCGCCCGGCGTGGTCATCAGCAGGCCGGCGGCGCCTAGAAAACTCCGACGTTTGAGGTTGGCGCTGCTCATGGATGGGTGTCTCCCTCTTGGATCTAGCCACTCTATCGCCGCGCCGCCCTGTTGTGAAAACTCAACGGTGATCGCGGTGCTATGCGAATGTGACCGGTAGCCTGAGAAACACACGCCCGGAGGCCGTGGGTTTCGGCAAGGCGCCGCCACGAATGTTCACCTGAAGCGACGGCAGGATCAGGGTCGGTGGGGCCAGGGTCGCGTCTCGTGCTTGGCGCATCTCCACGAAGTCGGCTTCGCTGACGCCTTCATGGGCGTGGACGTTGCTGGCCTTCTCCTCGGCCACGGTGGTCTCCCACTGGAAGCGGTCGCGGCCGGCGGGGAGGTAGTCGTGACCGACAAAGACGCGGGTTTCCGGCGGCAGGGTCATGATCTTGCGAATTGAGCGGTAGAGCGTGGCCGCGTCTCCGCCGGGGAAGTCGGCGCGTGCCGTGCCGTAGTCAGGCATGAACAGGGTGTCGCCGACGAAGGCCGCATCGCCGATCAGATAGGTGACGCAGGCCGGCGTGTGACCTGGCGTATGCACCACGCCAATGGTCAGGTCGCCCAGTGGCAGGCTGTCGCCCTCGGCCAGCAGGTGGTCGAAGACACGACCGTCGTCCTGAACATCGTCGGCCTCGAACAATGGAATGAACGTCTTCTGCACCTCGGTGATTTTGGCGCCGATGACGATCTTCGCGCCGGTCTCACGGCGGATGTAGTCCGCGGCCGACAGGTGGTCGGCGTGCGCGTGAGTCTCCAGGACATAGACGAGGCGCAGGCCCTGGTCTCGCACCGCGGCCAGGATTGCGTCGGCCGACGCGGTCGAGAGCTTGGCGCCCTTGGGTTCGAAATCCAGCACCGGATCGACGACCGCGGCTGTGCGCGTGGCCGCGTCGCTAACGAGATAGGTGGCGGTGGAGGTGGCGTGGTCGAAAAAGGTCTGTACTTCAGGGGTCATGGCGGAGCCTCCTTTGGCGTCCGTCATATATAAGAGCTTGCTAAATTAGAAACAACTCATATATATCGGTCATGTTCGATCTCTCGAAATTCGACATCACCCGGTTCGAGGCCAGCGCCGGCGAAGCCGCCAAGCTTCTCCGCGCGCTCGGCAACGAGCGGCGATTGATGATCTTGTGCCAGCTGACGGACGGCGAGCGATCTGTGGGCGAGCTTCTGCCCCTGGTCGGCCTGTCGCAGTCAGCCCTGTCGCAACACCTGGCGGTGTTGCGGGAGGAGGCCGTCGTGGCGACACGCCGCGAAGGCCAGACCATTTGGTACCGGATCGCTGATCCCGCCGCGATGAAGGTGATGGCGACGCTCGCCGAGATATTCTGTCCCCCAGACATGAAGAAGGCCGATGACAACTCAACTGACTACGCTGAAGCCCAAGGACGTCGCTGACCTGTTGGCCCGGGGCCAAGCGGTACTGCTCGACATCCGCGATCCTGACGAATTCGCACGCCGCCATGTGAAGGGTGCGCAGCTGCGGCCACTGGCGACCCTCGAAGCCGACCCGCTGCGGATCGCGAAGGGCCAGAAGGTGGTCTTCACCTGCCGATCAGGCATGCGGACCGCCGCCAACTGCGAGCGCCTGGCCGCTGTGGTGGAAGGTGAGGCCTTTGTCCTCGAAGGCGGCGTCGACGGCTGGGCCGCGGCGGGGCTACCGCTCGCCGTGAACCGCAAGGCGCCGCTCGAACTGATGCGTCAGGTGCAGATCGCAGCCGGCTCGCTGGTGCTGCTCGGTGTGCTGCTAGGCTATCTCGTCCATCCCGGCTTCTTCGGGCTGTCGGCCTTTGTCGGCGCCGGCCTGACCTTCGCCGGGGTCACCGGCTTCTGCGGCATGGCGCGTTTGCTGGCGGCCATGCCTTGGAACCGTCCGGCGCGGGCCTGACGCCATGGATCCGCTGGTCGTCAGCCTCGGTCTCGCCACGGCGGGCGGGGCGCTTATCGGCCTGCTGCTGGCCGTCTTCGGCGGCGGCGGGTCGGTGCTGGCCACGCCCTTGCTGCTCTACGTGGTCGGGGTGCGTGATCCCCACGTGGCGATTGGCACCTCCGCCGCCGCGGTGGCGGTGAACGCTCTCGTCGGCCTGGGCGCCCAGGCACGCGCGGGCCAAGTGAAATGGCCTTGCGCCTTGGTGTTCGGGGGCGCGGGGCTGGCCGGCGCGCTCATTGGAGCGCACTTGGCCAAGATGATCGACGGCGAGCAGTTGATCCTTTGGTTCGCTGGGGCCATGGCGCTGGTGGGCTTGTCGATGCTCATGCCTAAGAAAGACGAGGGGGATGCAGGCGTTCATCTGACGCCAGCCCTGACCAGACGGTTGGCCCCGCTTGGCCTGGGTGTCGGTCTGGCGGCGGGATTCTTCGGTATCGGCGGCGGGTTTCTTATCGTCCCTGGCTTGATGGCGGCGACCGGCATGACGCTCGCCAACGCCGCCGCCTCGTCCTTGGTGTCGGTGGTGCTGTTCGGCGCGGCGACCAGCGCCAGCTACGCCCTGTCGGGCCTTATCGACTGGCCTGTGTTCGCCGCCCTTGTAGCGGGAGGCGCCCTCGGCGCCCTCGCCGGCGGACGGGTCTCAAGGATGTTGGCGAACCGCGCACCGATCGCACGCCGGGCCTTCGCCGTCATGGTGTTGGCCACGGCGGCTTATGTCGCGTTCAGGTCGTTAGCCTAGGGGCGCATCGACCAGCCCGCGCTGCGCCCCGTTGGGTCACTAATCGTCGATGGGGAAGGGGGCCAGACGCTCGCCAAGGTGAGGCCCGGCGTCTCTTCGGGCGCGCGCACCAACTCGCAGGCCGGACAACAACGCCCAGAGAGCTCCCGCACCCGCCACAAAGAACGCCAGAAGCTCGGAAAGGCCGCGGACCTGCGTGCGGATGGCGGCCATCGCCCAAGCGATCAGGCCTCGGGTGCGCGGCGCGGCCGATGAGCTAGATGCTGAAACCTGGGCCATTGGATTTCCTCCTTTGGGAAGGGTCGCCCGCGGCGTCGGGAGCGTCCTTGATCGAGATCAAACGCCGGCTGACGAACGTCTTGGTTGACTGAGCGGCGAACTATCCGGGAGGCATGTTCGCCAGAGCCTCCCGCGCCGCCGAGATCACACGTTCGGCCACCTGGTCCGGGGAGCCCTCGGCCTCGACAATCACCCACTCAGGCCCGAGATCGACAGGGTCGACCTGACGTAGGACGACCGCCGCCGTGGCGTCGGAAGCATCGTTTCGTCGGGCTGCTACTCGGGCCAGCCTGGTCGCCTGGGAGGCGCGTAGCCAAACTCCGGTGAATTTTTCGGCAAACACCGCGGAAAACTGATCCCGGGCCAGACTGTCGGCGAACGTAGCGTCGGCGACAACCGACGTGCCGGCGACAAGCGACTCTTGGGCGGCCGTTGCGAGTCTTTGATAGACGGCGCGGCGCCCGGCGCTCGAGTAGTCAGCGGATTGACCGCCAGGAGCGTCCGGTCCGGCGAGCTTGCGGATCACGTCGGTTCGAAGCACCCGCGCCCCGCATGCTCCGGGTAAACCAGGTGCGACAAGCCGGGCGACGGTGGACTTGCCGCATCCCGAAAGTCCGCCGATCGCCAGAAGACGCGGATGAGGGAGATCGAGCAACCGCAGGGCGAGGCGATGATAGAGCGCCGCTTCCTCGCGATCGCCGGCTTCCTCGGCGACCGTCATGCGCACCACCGCCCTAAGCGCCATGAAGCTCGCCAACAAGGCCAAGGCCCACTCCGGTTGCTGGGTTTCGTCCCAGTAGCGGTTCATCGCCAGATTGGCGTAGGGCGCAAGGCCACGCGCCTGGAGGTCCATCAGTAGGAACGCCAGGTCGTAGAGCACGTCTCCGGTGGCCAGGGTCTTGTCGAAGGCCAGGGCGTCGAAGAGCGTCACTTGGCCCTCGAAGACGCAGATGTTCCTCAAGTGAAGGTCGCCGTGCCCACGCCGCGTCCAACCGTCTTGCCGCCTCCGCTCCAGGAGCGGGGCCAGGGCGTGAAGCTGCTCTCCCAGGGTCTTGAACAACGTCTCGGCGTCTTCGACTTCACAGCCCGAACCCAGAGCCACAGCGTGCGATTTGCGCAGGCCGCTCAGGATAGTTTGATAGTCCTGCACGCCGCCGTCTTGCATCAAGGGCGCTGCAACGCGGTGCGCGCGGACCACGGCGTCAACGGCGCCGATGACATGATCGGCCGTGAGATGTTGATCGCGCGCCAGTTCGCTGAAGAGCGCGCCAGGCGCGAAGCGATGCATGATGATGACCCAGTCGACTAACCGCCCGCCGCCGCCGATGTGGACCTTGCCGCCCGGTCCCATGCGCACCGGCTTCACCGTCTCATAGAGCGCGGGAGCCAAGCCGCGGTTCAGCGTGAATTCGGCAAGGCAGGCCGCTCGCCGCGCCGCCAGGGTGGAGAAATCGCCGAAGCCGTGGGCGCGCGCGCGAGCCAGTTTGTAAGCGCGCTCGCGACCGAGAAAGACATGCGACATGTGCGTGACGACATGGTCGAGCGGCGCTTCCCCGGTCGCCAGGCCTTGAGCAAAGGCCGCTACGATCTCCGCTTGAGCGGGCGCATCCCCCGCCAGCCGGGCCAGCGTGTCGGTCGAAACCGCGAGCGCCTCGTTGTCCTGCGCCGTCATGGCCATCGTTCCCTCGAAGACTTCTCAGACACCCAAGCGCGGTCAACGGCGGAGGTACTTGATCAATGTCATGACGGGGCGGCTTGTGGCGTTTCACTCTGCTTGACGAGATCAAGGCCCCGCCTTGCGGCCAAGGCCATGCTCGGCGCTAAAATGGAGATCGCGTCATGACGTTGACAAGCCGCACGGCGCACGCGTCCCACCAGGAACAAGCTCGCGCAATCCTGCTTCAGCTCAGCGGCCAGGCTCGCCGCGCGCGCGAGGCCTTCCTGGTCTCGGCTAGCGTCGAGAATGTCCACGCCTTACGCGGAGCCTTGCGGCGCGCCGCTGATGGCGTCGGCCTTCTGGAAGGCTGCCTTCTCGCGTCGGATGTCGCGTGGCTTCGTCGCGAACTGCGCTGGCAAGCTCGACGCCTGGGGAAGACGCGCGACCTGGACGTTCTCTCGGCACGTCTTGTCGCCAAGCACCCCTATACTGGTGAGTTTCGGCCGGCTGACCTTTTGATCGCCAGCGCGCGGACCCGGCGCGATGCCGTGGTTGAAACGGCGAAGGCCCAACTCCTGTCGGCGAGAGCCGCGACGCTCGCTGACCACCTCGAACATGTGCTTCTGCGGGCGCTTGAGGCGGGTGAGGGGGGCCTGCACTTCGACAATGTGATTTCGAGTTGGTTGAGCCAGGCCGACTCCGCAATACGGGTCGGTGAGAAGCGTGTGATGGCGCTAGGCCGGCGGGGGCGTCACAAGCTGCGCGGTCACATTAGGACACTGCGCTACAACTGCGAGGTCTGCAGCAACGGTTCGCCCGCTGAGACCCGATACATCGCCGCGGTGATCGTTCTCCAAACCGCCCTGGGCGAGATGAACGACGACGCAGTCTGCGCTAGCCTCCGGAAGGAGCTGGCCCACTGTGGAGACTTGGACAAGGTTCCCGGCCTGGAGCCCAGCCTGCATCAGATCCATCGCCGCGAACTGAAGAGGGCTTGGCGCGCCCTTGACGTGCTAGCGCTTCCCGATTTCGCGCAAGCGCAACATTCTAGGCCGCCGGGTAGCTCGCCGGGCTTGGTATCGGCAGCCCAGCCCCCAGCATCAGCGTCCTGAACTCGGCATAGCTGGGATCGAGCAGGACGCCCCTGCAAACTGCTCGCGGCGACAGGGGGCGGTCGGTGGGTTCGGCCTGAGGATATTGATCTGCATCAAGACAATCAGGTTCGCCCGCGTGCAGTCTTCTTGACGACATGGGAGCACACGCTGATGAGCACCGGCCTCGCTGTTTTTGACACGACCGTTCAGGAGACCAACGCCTGGCTGAAACTCATTGAGCAGCACTTGCCGCCCTGCGATCGAGGTGACGCCTACGCGGCGCTGCGGAGCGTGCTGCACGTACTTCGTGATCACCTGCCGCAGGAAGCCGTTCTCAGTCTCTCAGCACAGCTTCCAATGTTGGTGCGGGGCTTTTTCTTGGAAGGCTGGCGGCCTGAAAACAGCGCGTCCCGCATCCGTGACCCCGAAGCATTCATTCAGGCGGTGGGGCAAAAGCTGCCAGATAGGTTCCCCCGCGAGCCGCAGGGCGCGGTCGAGGTGGTTCTCCAAGTGCTCGCCGAACAGGTGGACCGTGACGAGGCCGACAAGATCGCCGGCCATCTGCCAGCGCCGCTTCGAACCTTGTGGCCTGCTCCCAGCGCTAGACGCTGAAGTGCGCCAGGGATGCTCGCGGTTGAGCCGGCGTGGTCGGATAGCCGATCATGAGCGGCTTGCCTGAACTTGGCGCGAGCGACCTGCAAGAGCAAAGCGGCGGGAAGCCTGTCTATGCGCCCGTAGCGCCGCGGCGATGTGGGGGAGCTGCGATCAGTTCGTCCAGGAACAGGCTCGCCAGGGCCGAGCGCGAATTCACGCCGGCCTTCTGGTAGACCCGTGTCAGTTGCGCGCGCACCGTGCCCGCCGCTGCGTTCCGCAGCCGGGCAATCTCGGCTACGTCACAGCCCTTGAGCGCGAAGATCACCACGTCTGTCTCCGCCGGTGTGAGGCCCCATTCCGCGGCGCGCGTTTCGATCACCTCGCTCAGGGCGCCCGCCGCGACCGCCAGCGCCGCGCTCTTGCGCCGGCCCGCGGCGAGTAGGGTGCGAAGCTGCAGCAGGCCAATCGCAACGCCGGCTAAAAGGCCCAGCGCCGCGACCGCCTCGACCACTACGTGAGGGCTCACGCCCCCAGCGGCCACGTCAGCGGCGGCATCGATGACGAAGAAGGCAACGGCCAGCGATTGGAGCGCCACCACGCCCGCCACGGCGCCGGCGCGCGGCTCCAGCCTCGATTGCGGGCGGCGGCTCATTTCTCGCACCGTGGCGCGCGCCCGCCCGGCAGCATCGCGGTTAGAATTCCGCGGCCGCTGCGGCGCATCTCGAACGCCACGCCCAGAAGGTGCAGCCCGGCTAGAATGAATAGCAGGTTCGCCGCCACCTCGTGGACCTCCTCGATCACCTCGTCGCCTTCGCCCTCGCCGTCTTCGCCCGCTTGGCGCACTTCATCGTCTTCGCTAGCGGCAGGCGCTTGAAGCTGTCCATTAGACAGCGCCGCGGTGGGCGGTGTCGAGGCGTTGGGCAGGGTCGTCATCGCGACTCCTGAGCCGATGACGACGGTGAGCGTCGCCCACAGTGCATAGACCATTAGGGCGCCCAGTGGATTGTGTGATCGGTGCGTTGTCTTTTCCCCGCGGCCGATCGCACGCACGTGCGCGGCCGCCCTCCCCAGGCTGGGTCTGAACGCCGAGAACCTCGCCTCCGGCGAGCCGACCAGTCCCCAGATCCAGCGCAGCGCCAGCAGCGCGGCGACGCCATACCCCACCCACTGGTGGGCCCCGGAACCTTCTTCGGTCAATACGCCGTTGGCCAGCACGCCCGCCGCCACGCCCCAGTGGGTCAGCCGAACCAGTGGGTCCCACCGTTGTTGCTGCGCAATCTGCATGGTCGTCTCCGTTTGATTGGATCGACCACCAAATCGCCTCGCCGCCGCATATCGACCATTGCAGCGGCGCTTACGGCGCGCCGTGTAAGCTTCCGCTTATGGGCGCAGTTCCAGCGCGCGATGCCCTACTCGATGCGCGCCAGGGCGCCCGCACGTGTTTCACGATCACTAGGACAAGCCCCGCGGGTGAAGCCGGCGCGCTCAGAGATCCGCCACGACCGCCGCCAGCTTGTCGGCCACAATCGCGGCCTGCTTTTTCAGCATTGGATTGGGGATCGCGCTCATTGAGGCGACCGGATCAATGGCGGCGACTTCGGTGCGGCCGCCGCCAGCGTCCCGCACGACCACGTTGCAGGGAAGCATGGTTCCAACCTTGTCCTCGAGTTGCAGCGCTTCGTAGGCGAGGGAGGGATTACAGGCGCCGAGAATGAGGTAGGGGGAAATTTCGGCGCCTATCTTGGCCTTCAGCGTGGCGGCGACATCGATCTCTGTCAGGACGCCAAAGCCCTGTCGCGCGAGCGCTTCCCTGGTGCGGGCGACCACCTCATCGAAGGATCCAGTCAAGGTTCTGGCGAAATAGTAGGTCACGGCGAACTCCAGTCAGATGTTTGGCTGAGCATTGAACGTCTGACAGCCGACGTCCCTTGGTCTGGGCGCGGGTCGGCGCCAATTTCTCGAACCTTCAATGCCGCAGTGTTCAGACTAGAGCCGGCGAGGCTGGCCGCATTGCGCTGGATCAAGCGGCCTTTCGGCGTTCGGGCTAAGTCCGCCTCAGGCGGCGAGCGTTTAAGTCTGCTAGGCTCCAAGGCTCGCCTCGATCGCCGATCATCTGGAGGGGTTTCAAATTTTCATCGAGTCGATCTTGAGCTTGGTCGTCGCCCTGGGCGTGGGGCTGCTGATCGGCGCCGAGCGTGAGCGTCGCAAACAAGAGAGGCCCTCGCCGTCAGCGGCGGGAATTCGCACCTTCGCCGTCGCGACCTTGGCGGGCGCGATCAGTTTGATGGTTGGCGGTGTGACGCTTCTGGCGATCACCACAGCCTCGGTCGCGGCCCTGGCTGCGCTGAGCTACTGGCGCGCTGAAAGCGAGAGCGATCCTGGGGTCACAACAGAGATCGCGCTGATCTTGGCGGTGCTGGTGGGGGCGCTTGCGGTTCTCCAGCCGATGGTCGCCGCGGCGGTCGGCGTGATCGTCGCGATCCTGTTGGCCGCGCGGACGCCCCTGCATCACTTTGTCAGCAACACCCTCACCGCCGACGAGGTCCGTGATGCACTCATCCTCGCCGGCGCCAGCCTGGTCGTTCTGCCCCTGCTGCCAGATCGCGCCATGGGACCCTACGATGCGTTGAACCCGCGCTCGATATGGCTGATCGTCATTCTTCTGCTGGGGATCAGCGCCGCCGGTCATGTGGCCATCCGAACCTTGGGGGCTCGCTTTGGTCTGCCTGTCGCGGGGCTGGCGGCCGGCTTCGTCTCCAGCAGCGCGGCTATAGGCGCAATGTCGGCGCGTGCGGCCAAGACCCCGGCCATCTTGGCGGGAGCGGTCGCTGGCGCGGTGCTGTCGACAATCGCTACGATCGTGCAGTTGGTCGTGGTGATTGGGGCCATCAGCCTGCCCACCCTCCATACAATGGCGGTTCCCTTGCTCTGCGCCGGCCTGGCGGCTTGCGCCTATGGGGCGGTGTTCACGGTCAAGGCGCTTCGCTTTCCGCCAGACGAGGAACACGCCGATCCAGGCCAGGCGTTCAGCATCTCGAGCGCCCTGGCCTTCGCGCTGCTCTTGTCGGTCATCCTCGTCCTTTCGGCGGCGCTAGGCGCCCGGTTCGGAGGTGCTGGAGCGATGGTGGGGGCGGCCTCGGCTGGCCTGGTCGATGCTCATGCGGCGGCGATCTCGATCGCCTCCCTCTCCGCCGCGGGCCACATCGAGCCGCGCGACGCAGTTCTGCCGATCCTGGCCGGTTTGACGACCAATACGGTGACCAAGATCGTCCTGGCGCTGTCGGGTGGACAGCGTGCGTTTGCCTGGCGGGTGATTCCTGGGCTCGTGCTCGTCGCCGGCGCGGCTTGGCTTGGTGCGTTGCTCCAGGCCGCGACAAGAGGGTAGGGCATCGCCGTCGGGCCTACCCTACCCAGCCAAGGCGATGCAGAGCCTCTTCGATGACGGGCCGCAGGCTCTTGTGAATCCGTTGCAAGGCGAGCGCAGACACGCAGTACGCAAATGCGTCGACCTCAGGGAAGGCCGTGCTGCGCAAATCGAAGGTGTTGCTGCGTGCTGAGCTCAGGTCGAGATCGGCCTCGACCAGCCAGCAGAAGACGTGACCGCGCCCTGGACGCTTCAAGGGCGTGAGTTCCATCAGGTCGCCCTCGACCGAGAGGCCTGTCTCTTCTTGAAACTCACGCCTGGCGGCGGACAATGGCGCCTCGCCAGCTTCGATCCGTCCCTTTGGAAACGACCAAGCCTGCGCCTCCTTGCCACGCCAAAAAGGCCCGCCCGGATGGACAAGCAGGAATTCGGGGCCATCGGCGCCGCGACGGAAGACCAGGAGGCCGGCGCTGTCGGATGACGCGCTCATAGTCGACTTCCCACCGATTGATTGAACGCAAGGTCGGGTCGCGATCCCAGGACCAAGCTTGGTGCCGCCGATCATATCAGGCGGACTTGATGGAAAAGGAGACGATCAATGAGCTATCGCGACATTCTCGTTGTCATGGACCAGGCCGAAAGCGGCGCTATGCGGGCGCGGCTTGGCGCTGACTTGGCGAGCCGTTGGAACGCTCGGCTGAGCGGCCTTTTTCCCACCAGCGATTTTTTGCTGCAGTTCGGCGCCGCCGAGGCGCTGACCGGGCTTTCGCCAGCTGACATCGACAGGATTCTCCGGGATCACGTCAAGGCGGTCGAGGACGCGAGCGAGATCGCACGCACGAACTTCGAGGCGGCGGCAGGGGAGGCTGGCGTCGCGTCGGACTGGATGACCGTCAATGGCGACCATGACGACGCCCTCGTCGCCTGCGCCCGTCGAACTGACCTGACCATCATGCCCAATCGCATGGTGATCCATATGGGGCAGCGGCGTGTGGACGCCGCGAACGTCGGCGTCGCGTGCGGTGGGCCGGTGTTGATCACGCCTCACGACGACTATGCGCCGCCGATCGGTAAGCGCGTGCTGATCGCTTGGAATGGTTCGCGGGAAGCCTCGCGCGCGCTTCGTGACGGCTGGCCGTTCATCGAGACCGCCGAGGAGGTCCATGTGCTCATTGTGTCGCCTCACGGAGAGGGCGGTCCGGACGGCGTGTTGCAGCGCCTTTTGGAGCGTCACGGGATCGAGGCCAATCTCATCGTCGATCCGAGCGAGGATGAGTCCGCCGCCGACGTCATCGAGCGGCAGATGGCCGAATTCGACGTCGATCTGCTGATCATGGGCCTCTATGGGCGTTCGCGGCTGCGGGAACTGGTGCTGGGTGGTGTCAGCCGGCAACTGCTCAAGGACATGCCTGCGCCGATCCTCATGTCTCATTGAGCATGGCGCGGCGGCCCAGTCGGCCGTCTTGAGATAGGTCAAGGCGGAGGCGTGCGCGGGGCCTAGGCTGCAACATCGCTCGTGGCCAGGATGGCAGGGCGCCAACGAGAGGATTTTCGCCGTGGTGTTCACCGACATGCTGGCCTGCCTGGACAGCTATCCAGACGCTTCATCACTGACCGCGGTTGATCAGTGCGCCCGCCTGGCCGTGGCGCTTGGCGAGGGGGTTTGCGCCGTGGCGACGCACGTCCGCATTCCACTAAAAAGCAATCTGATCGCCAATCTGTTGCTGGATTTGAGCGACGTCGCGCGAAAGGAAGAGGAGCGGAGCCTGCACAATGCTCAGAACGTGCTGGAGCGTTTCGTCAAGTCGGCGTCCGTCGCGGGCCTGGCGGCCCCTGCGACGATGATCATTCGCGCTGATCTGCAGGATACGAGCGAACAGATCGTCCGCATCGCCCGGACCCGGAGCCTATGCCTGATCCCACAGGAGCGTTTCGATGACGGGCAGGCCAGTCTGGCCGAGGCGCTGATCTTCGGCTCTGGTCGTCCTGTCGTCGTCTTCGCGGCCGGCGATCAGGCTGTCGTCAAGGGCGGTCTGGACACGGTTGTGGTCGCGTGGGACGGCGGCAGGGCGGCGGCGCGAACGGTGGCCGACGCCATGCCGATCCTGAGCCGCGCGGGGTCGGTGCGCATCGTCTCGGTGCTGAACGACAAGCCCTCGGTCTCAGCTGGATCAGCAGCCGACCTTGTGCGTCATCTCGCCTTGTCTGGAATATCGGCTGTACTCGACGAGATCGACGGCCAAGGCCAGCAGATCGGCGAATGCCTGACACGCCGCGCCCAGGATTGTGGCGCCGACCTGCTGGTCATGGGAGCGTTTGGGCATTCCAGGGCGCGCGAGTTCATCCTGGGCGGGGCCACCCAGAGCCTGCTGCGCGCGCCGATCGTGCCAGTCTTCATGTCGCACTAACGCGAACCATCGCCGGCGGAGGTCGATCCCGATGACCTGGGGAATCTAACGCAGGAGCACACGGATCGTTTGATCGCGATCAAAGGGGGGCGCGCGGATCGAGCACACTGTCGATGGATCGAAGGAGAGGCTCATGAGCTTTCGCGACATCATTTTGCAGGTCGATGAGACTGATGCGTCGCCTGGACGCTGCGCCTTGGCCGTCGATCTCGCGATGCACTGGGGCGCCACCCTGACCGGCGTCTTCCTACGTTCGAGCTTCACCTACGATCTGTTCGCGGCCGAGGGGCTGGCCTATCTGCCTCGGCATGAAATCGAGGCGGCCCTGACCGAAAGCGCCGCGGCCGTGAAGTTGGCGGCCGATGTCGCCGAGCAGACGCTGCGGAGCGCCGCTGAGAGGGCTGGCGCCTCATTCGAATGGCGGGTTATCGACGGCGACAGCGATGCAGCCCTGATCGCGGCGGCGCGGCGCGCTGATCTCTCCATCCTTCCCCCGCGCATCGAGACCAGCCGGGGAGGGCGCGGCATTTCGGCGACGACGCTCGGCTTGGCCAGCGGCGGGCCGACGCTGATCGTGCCTGAGGAAGGCGAATGGCGCGGCATGCCCAAGCGGGTGCTGATCGCCTGGAAAAACACGCGCGAATCGGCCCGCGCCCTTCATGACGCTTGGCCATTCTTGGATGCGGCGGACGAGGTGACGGTGGTCATCGTCTCGCCCTCGGGCATGGGTGGCACGGACGGTTTCCTGGAACGCCATATGGAGCGTCACGGCCGAAAGACCCAGGTCATCGTCGATCACAGCGATGATGTGTCGGTTGGAAAGGTGTTGCGTCGGCAGATCAAGGTGCTGAACGCCGACCTCCTCGTCATGGGCCTCTACGGACGATCCAGGCTGCGCGAGATGATTTTAGGCGGAGTGAGCCGCGAGATGCTGGGCGACCCGCCTATTCCGCTGTTGGCGTCCCACTAGCGCCTTTGCCTACGCCTGGTCGATTAAAGACCGGACCGTCGCAAAGAGGGCGTTGGAGAGCAGAGGCTTCTCCACGACCGGAACCGCCAGGGCCGCAGCTTGCGCCTGTAAGGCTAATGGTAGGTTGGTGGTGATCAGTACGGCCGGCGTCGTGATATCCCGCCGGCGCAGCCGGGCGATCAGTTCCAGGCCGGTCTCATCTGGCAGGCCCTGATCGACGATCAAGCAGGCCGCGCCGGAGTCTCTCGCCGCGTGGGCGAGGGCGGCGGCGGTGCTGAAGATTTGGACGTCGTAGCCTTCGATCTCGAGCGCGAACCGCAGCGCGTTGAGAACGTCGCCGTCATCCTCAACAATGAGGACGGGGCCAGTGATCGGCCTTGCGGGCATGAGCATCCTCAATCGTCGGGAGGATGGCTATCTTTCACCAGAAGCCGGACTGGCGCCTTGATCTGCCGCAAATGTCAGAGACCGGCCGCCAAGGCGATCCGCATCAGTTCGGAGAAGTTTCGCGCGCCGGTCTTCGACATCAGATTAGCGCGATAAATCTCCACGGTGCGCGGACTGATCTCCAGTTCATAGGCGATGACCTTGTTCACCTTGCCCGCCACCACGCCGGCCAGGACGTCTCGTTCGCGGGGCGATAGGCCCTCCAAGCGTCGTTCAGCGTCCAGATGGGCGTCTCGTTGCTGACCGCCGCTTTGCAAGGCTTCGCGGATAGCGGCGATCAGGATCTCGTTGGGAAATGGCTTCTCGATGAAGTCTATGACGCCCGCCTTCATCGCCTCGACGGCCAGAGCGATGTCGCCATGCCCAGTCATGACGATCACTGGAGAGGACACGCCGTCAGCCTTGAGCTTGCGAACCAGGTCGAGGCCGGTCATGTCCGGCATCCGCACATCGGTGACGATGCAGTCCACGGCGTGATCGCCGATCGCCGCCAGGAACGCGCCGGCAGACTCGTGGAGGCACGGCTCGAACCCTTGAACGTCAAGCAGGAAGGCGAGGGAGTCCCTCATGGCTGCATCGTCGTCGATGACATGGATGATCGGCTTAGCAATCACTGGTCACCTCCAGATCGGCGAGGGGCAGGGTAAAATGAAACGTGGCTCCGCCCTCGCGATTGCGTTCGCCCCAGATCCGCCCACCGTGCGCTTCTATGATGGTTCGACATATTGATAGTCCAACGCCCATGCCCTTGAGCTTGGTGCTGACGAACGGCTGAAACAGCCGGTCCAAAATTTCTGGGTCGACCCCTGGTCCCGTGTCGGCGACCGACACCAAGACAAACCCCTTCTCGCTCTCATCGACGGCGACGGAGATGGCCAGTTCACGACGTGGCTGTTCTTCCATGGCGTCAATCGCATTGCGGATCAGGTTGAGCGCCACTTGCTGCACCTGAATCTTGTCCACGATGACGGAACCTACGTCACGAGCAAAGCGAAGCTCCACTCGCACCCCCTGTTCCCTGGCGCCGACCAGAGCGAGCGCACTGGCCTCCTCCATCAGCCGAGCGGGGCTCTCCAACGCATGTTGGGTCTCGCCCTTGGCGACGAACTCGCGCAACCGCTTGATGATGTCGCCGGCGCGCAAGGCTTGTTCGTATGCGCGTTCGAGCGCGTCCTTCAATCGCGGCTTATCCATTTCAGCTGAATCCAGCAGCGTGACCGAACCCTTCATGTAGTTGGCGATAGCCGACAGGGGCTGGTTGAGCTCGTGGGCCAGCGAGGAAGCCATTTCTCCCATGGCGGTCAGCCGCGAGACGTGAACGAGTTCCGATTGCAGTTCTTGCATGCGGCGCTCTTGCGCGCGGCGCTCGGTCAGATCGCGGACAAAGCCGGTAAAGAAGCGGTCCTGGGCGACCCGCGCCTCGCCTACCGTCAATTCCATTGGGAACGTCGAGCCGTCTTTGCGTTCGCCCACCACGATGCGTCCGATGCCGATGATCCGACGCTCTCCGGTCGTCTCATAGCGATGAAGATACCCGTCGTGCTCTTCTCGAAACGGGGGCGGCATAAGCATGTTCACATTTCGCCCAACCGCTTCCGACGGCTTCCAACCGAACAGCCGCACGGCCGCCGCGCTGAAGGAGCGAATAACGCCGCTGTCGTTGATGACGACCATGGCCTCGGGGACCGTGTCGAGGATGGACTGCAGATGGACTTCGCGGGTTCGCGCGTCCTGCCCCTGACGGCGCAGGCGATCGCCGACGACGCCGATAAGCGGTCCAAGCATCATGAAGATGGCCAGGTCGATGGCGTTGTCAGGGCGCCATATGTCCTGACCCAGGAACGCGGCGCTGATCCCAAGACAAAGCACGGTGGCCAGCGTCGCCGGTCCGGCGCCGCCGACCAGCGCCGCCGCCAGAACCGCCGGCACATAGATGATCACCAGCGGATGCTGGTCGACGTAAGGGTCTAGGAGCAGCCTGACAACCAAGCCGACCATCGCCCCGCCCACGGCTGCCAGATACCCAAGCTTGACTGACCCGTCGCCGGTCTGTGGACGCCATTGCGAAGCCTGACGCCCAACTGGCAAAAGCAAAGCCTCTCTGTCGTTGTCGTCGACGTGGGGCCAACGCCGCGCGCCGATAGTGACGCAGGTGGAATATAAAGAGAACTCCCGAATATCGTCGGGGAACGGCCAGAGGTCATCCTGGCGATTTCTTGGCGCCTTCTCGGGCGCAGCGGTCCTGAAGATAGGAGGCGCGACGGGAGTTGGTTGACCGCCCCAACGCTGGAGCGGTTCTGTTCTCGGTGGCTTCTGGACGGCGACAGCCCGTCAGTGGCTGAACAGCACGAAATAGCGTTCTTGCTCCAGGAGATTGCGCGTTACTCCGCCGAACGCCCACTCCCCGAGCCGGGTGTGGCCATAGCCCCCAGCCACGATGAGCTCGGCCCCCAGCTGGCCCGCGCGCGTCATGATCGCCTGGCTGGCGCGGCCGGACTGCTCCAGGACTTCGCTGCGGGCTCGCACGCCATGACGGGCGAGGGCCTCGGCCACGTCCTCGACCCTGGCGGCGGCGGGACTGATGTCGGCATCCGGCGAGGCCTCCACGATGAGAACATCTCCCGAGCGCTGCATCAGTGGGAGGGCGTCCGCGATCGCGCGTCGCGATTCTCGACTGTCCTTCCACGCCACCAGGATCGGACCCTTGCCGAGGTAGTCACGGCCGGGGGGGCACATGAGCACCGGACGACCCGCGCTGACGACGAGTTGGCCCACATCGACATCGCTATAGGTGTTGGGGTGACCGGGGCCGCCATGCCGCACGATGATCAAGTCCGCGCCGCGCGCCGCCTGGGCCAAGGCGGGCGTTGGCTCCAGCCACTGCGTGCGCCATTCGCGGGCGCGGGCGCCGATCGCCTCCTCGAAGACTTTTCTGGAGCCCTCAAGGTTCAATCGGATCTGATCGCTCATCAAGGCCAGCCATTCTCCGTCGAGACCGGCATAGGAGCCCCCCGCGCTGACCGCGAAGGGTGGAATCGCCGCGGCGCCGAGGCCAATGACCATGGCCTCTAGTTCGTCGGAGAGGTTCGCGGCGCAGCGAAGGTGCTCGGCGTAGTCCGCATTGGGCTGCGCGTGGCAGAGTAAGGTTTTGTAGGTCATGACATGACCTCCATGTGATGAACTTTGTTCTTAGGCCGTGACCAGACGGGCCAGCCTCACGGGATGGGTCACGCGGAACGACCGACAACCGGCGAATTCGATGATGCCGCTGGACTGGAGCTGACTAAGCATCCGCGAGACCGTTTCAATGGTCAGGCCTAGATAATCGGCCATGTCTTGGCGGCTCATTGTCAGCGTGGTCAGCTCGCTCCTGACCCGCTCGGCCGTAATCATCAGGAAGCACGCCACCTTTTCGCAGGCGCTCTTACGCCCGAGCATGAAGAGGTGCTCCTGGGTGCGTCCTAGCTCATGTGTGGTCGCCGCCCAGATGAGCCCCTCAAGCCGCTCACGCTCCTCACCGCAATGACGTACCGCCGAGCGCTTGACCACCAGGATCGTGC
>NZ_JAURWM010000044.1 GCF_030654915.1 Phenylobacterium sp.
GCCGAAGGCGCGGCCGGCGCCAAGCCGGCCCCCGCCGCCGCCCCGGCGGCAGCGCCGGCCCCGGCCCCGGCTCCGGCTCCCAAGGCTGAAGCTCCGAAGGCGGCTCCCGCCGCCGCCGCGCCCCTGGCCCCCTCGGCCCAGCGCATCGTGGCCGAGAACAATCTCGATGGCGCCGCCATCGCCGGCACGGGCAAGGATGGCCGCGTGACCAAGGGCGACGCCATCGCCGCCCTGGAAGCCCGCGCCAACGCTCCGGCCGCGCCCGCCGCTCCGAGCGCGCCGCGTGAAATCCACGAACGCGAAGAGCGGGTCCGCATGACCCGCCTGCGCCAGACCATCGCGCGCCGCCTGAAGGAAGCCCAGAACAACGCCGCCATGCTGACGACCTTCAACGAGGTCGACATGAGCGCGGTGATGGCGCTGCGTAACCAATACAAGGACAGCTTCGAGAAGAGCCACGGCGTGAAGCTCGGCTTCATGAGCTTCTTCGTGAAGGCGGTGATCCACGGCCTGAAGCACGTGCCGGACGTCAACGCCGAGATCGACGGCACCGACATCATCTACAAGAACCACTACGACATCGGCGTCGCCGTCGGCACCGAGAAGGGTCTTGTGGTTCCGGTGCTGCGTGAAGCCGACAGCCTGTCGCTGGCCGGCATCGAAAAGGGCATCGGCGCCCTGGGCAAGAAGGCTCGTGACGGCGGCCTGGCCATGGACGACCTGCAGGGCGGGACCTTCACGATCTCGAACGGCGGCGTCTACGGCTCGCTGATGTCCACCCCGATCCTCAACGCCCCGCAATCGGGCATCCTGGGCATGCACAAGATCCAGGAGCGTCCGATGGCCATCGGCGGTCAGGTCGTGATCCGTCCGATGATGTACCTGGCGCTCAGCTACGATCACCGCGTCGTCGACGGCCAGGGCGCCGTGACCTTCCTGGTCCGCGTCAAGGAAGCCATCGAAGACCCGCAGCGCCTGCTGCTGGACGTCTAAGCTCGGCCTTTTTGGGCAGATCGCATCTAACGACGGCGGGGCTTCACGCCTCGCCGTTTTGCTAAGGACTGGAAGAGCAAATGGCTCAATACGACGTCATCATCATCGGCGGCGGCCCCGGCGGCTACAACGCGGCGATCCGCGCGGGCCAGCTGGGCCTCAAGGTCGCGGTCGTGGAGGGCCGTGAAACCCTCGGCGGCACCTGCCTG
>NZ_JAURWM010000054.1 GCF_030654915.1 Phenylobacterium sp.
CGCTCTATTCGAACACCACCCTGGTCTCGTTCCTGCCCACGATCTCAAACGGCGGCACGGCGGTGCTGATGCCCAAGTTCGACGTGAAGCAGTTCCTGGACCTGTCCGAAAAGCACCGCGCCACCCACGCCATGCTGGTGCCGGTGCAGTACCGTCGGCTGATGGAGTATCCCGATTTCGACAGGTACGACCTGTCCTCCTACCGGATGAAGTTCGCCACTTCGGCGCCCTTCTCGGCGCAACTGAAGCGCCAGGTGCTGGATCGCTGGCCGGGCGGGCTGGTGGAGTTCTACGGCATGACTGAAGGCGGTGGCTCCTGCGGCCTGCAGGCGCACGAGTTCCCCGACAAGCTGCACACCGTCGGCCGGCCCCTGCCGGGCCACGACATTCGCCTCATTGGGGAAGACGGCCGGGAAGTCGCGCAGGGCGAGGTCGGCGAGGTGATTGGCCGATCCGGGGCGATGATGGTCGGTTATCACAACCAGCCGGGGAAGACCTCGGAATCCGAGTGGTACAGCCCGGACGGCCTGCGCTTCATCCGCACCGGCGACGTGGGCCGGTTCGACGAGGACGGCTTCCTGACGCTCATGGACCGTAAGAAGGACATGATCATCTCGGGCGGCTTCAACATCTATCCGTCGGACCTGGAAGCCGAGATCGTCCAACACGAGTCGGTGCTGGAAGCCGCCGTGGTCGGGGTGCTGTCAGATAAGTGGGGTGAGACCCCAGTAGCGTTCGTGGCCCTGAAGCCTGACCAGACGATCACCCCGGACGCGCTCAAGGATTGGGTCAACGCCAAGCTTGGCAAGACCCAGCGCCTGGCCGATCTGCAACTGGTCGACCAACTGCCACGCAGCCATATCGGCAAGGTGCTCAAGCGCGAACTGCGCGACGCCTACAAGGGGCCCGCCACCGCATGAGCCAGATCTCCGTCGCCGACCTCTGCGACCAGCATGAGGGAACCATCGAGGTCTGCGAGACTCAGTTTCGCGACCTTGGCGGCAAGATCGCCTTCTCCGGCCCGATCCGTACTGTCCGCTGCCATGAGGACAATTCGGTGGTGAAGGCCACCTTGGCCACGCCCGGAAAGGGCTGCGTCCTGGTGGTCGACGGCGGCGGCTCGCTGCACCGCGCCCTGGTCGGCGACATGCTGGCCGCCGACGGGGTCAAGAACGGCTGGGCCGGAGTCGTGGTGTTCGGAGCGGTCCGTGACGCCGCCGTGCTCGCCACCCTCGACCTCGGCGTCAAGGCGCTGGGGACCAACCCCATGCGCAGCGTCAAGCGCGGCGAGGGCGTCCTGGACACCCCCGTGGCGTTCGGCGGCGTGATCTTCACGCCAGGCGACACCCTCTTCGCCGACGAAGACGGGATCGCGGTCCTGGCCGCCAGCGCTTGATCTGAAGGAGGCCTTGATGGCCGACGTCTTTCCGCCCTTGGGCGACAACCCCGTCGCCGATCTCAACGCCATGCAGGAAGGTTTCCTGCCGGGCGAGCTTGGCCTGGAAGTGCTGGAGGCCCGTCAGGGCTTTCTGCGTAGCCAGATGAAGGTCGCCAAGAAGCACATGGCGCCCAATGGCTTCATGCACGCGGCCAGCGTCATCGCCCTGCTGGATTCGGCGGCCGGCTACGGCTGCCGAATCTCGCTGCCGGAGGGCGGCTCGGGCTTCACCACCATCGAGCTGAAGAGCAATTTCCTTGGCACGGCGCGGGAGGGCGACACCGTCGTGTGCGAGGCGCGGATGGCCCACGGCGGCCGTATGACCCAGGTCTGGGACGCCGTGGCGACCCACCAGGAGAGCGGCAAGACCATCGCCCTGTTCCGCTGCACCCAGATGGTTCTCTATCCCCGTTGAAAAACAACAAAACACCCGCTTGATCTGGAGGAGCCGGATGAGTAGGTTCCGCGCCTCGCTCAGCGGGCCCTCTCTTCAAAGGCCCGACGTCGTCTCTGGAGAGGTGGCTGAGTGGTCGAAAGCACCGCACTCGAAATGCGGCGTACCTTTACGGGTACCGTGGGTTCGAATCCCACCCTCTCCGCCATAGACGCCCAAGGGCCTGACCTTTCTGAAAAATTTCAAGGTCGCGACAGCGGGCCGCGCTGCCCGGACGTTGAAGTGTCGCGCCCGTTCCCCTAAGTAAGCCGCGCGAGGACGCCCTCCCCCGACATGGGTTAGAAGCACCGGGACGGCCCGGCCTTTATAGGAGGGCTGGCATGCCCTGGATTTTGCTTGTCTCGGCCGGACTGCTCGAGATTGTCTGGGCCTATTTCATGAAGCAGTCGCAAGGCTTCACGCGTCTGGCGCCCACGCTCATCACGCTCACCACCATGATCGCCAGCTTTGGCCTGTTGTCGATGGCGATGCGGACCCTGCCGCTAGGCACGGCCTATACGATCTGGACCGGCATCGGCGCGGTCGGGGCCTTCGTGGTCGGCGTCGTCGTGCTGGGCGAGCAGCTCAGCCTGATGCGGGTGCTGGCCGCGGTGCTGATCGTGTCGGGCCTGGTGATGATGAAGCTGTCGTCCTCGCACTAGGTTTGGGCGGGCCGCCGCCTGCAAATTCGGCGGCCTGCCTGACCGCGCCCCTTGCGGCCGGGGCCGCTGCGCGGGCATGGGAAGGGCATGAAGCAAGTCATCGTCGTCAATCAGGCGCTGAACCTGCCGCCCGGCAAGCTGGCGGCTCAGGTCGCCCACGCGGCCGTCGGCGGGCTGCTGCGCGCGCCGCGCGAGCAGCAGATGGGCTGGCTGGACGTCGGCATGCCCAAGGTGGTGCTGCGCTGCGAGTCCGAGGCCGCCCTGTTGGAGTTGGCGGACCAGGCCGAGGCGGCGGGCCTGCCGGTCATGCTGATCCGTGACGCCGGCCGCACGGTGGTGGAGGCCGGCACCCCGACCTGCGTCGGCATCGGGCCGGCCGACATTCTCAAGATTGACGCGATCACCGGCGCGTTGAAGTTGGTGAGGTAGAGATATGGTCCATTCGACAAGGCGGGGCACCGGCATCATCGGCACGGTGGAGAAGCCGCTGGAGGCCGTGACCTTCGAGGCCTCGATCGAGCACAGCGCCACGGCGCTGCTGAGCTTCATCGGCAAGATTCGCGCGATCAGCGGAGCCAGCCTCGCTGACTATGTCGGTCAGAACATGGTCCTGGAGATCGACGGCGGTCCGGCGCTCGGCGTGGTCATCGTCCACATCGAGGGCGATGACGCGGTGATCAATCTGTCGCCACGCTAATCATCGGGCTGGTGCCCGAGGCGAAAAACGCTTTTCCGCCGGCGCCAATTCATGGCCCGTTGTCGCCTAGTGAAGTAACGGGGGGAGTGATGAGCGTTTCGAAGTTCCTGGCGGCCATGAGCGTGGCCGGCCTGATGTGCACGGCCGCGCCGGCGGCCCTGGCCCAGACCTATTCGGCCTCCGCCGTCTCAGCCTTGAAGACCAAGGCCGAGGCTGGCGTCGAAGCCCGCGCCAAGCTCGCCCAGCAGATGAACGACTCGATCTTCTCGTTCGGCGAGCTGGCGTTCCAGGAGGTCGAGACCTCCAAGTACGTCACCGATGTCCTGGAGAAGAACGGCTTCACCATCCAGCGTGGCGTGGCGGGCCTGCCGACCGGCTGGACGGCGACCTGGACTCATGGCCAGGGCGGCCCGGTCATCGTGCTGGGCAGCGACATCGACGGCATCCCGAAGGCTTCGCAAAAGCCTGGCGTGCCCTGGCACGACCCGCTGATCGAGGGCGCGCCGGGCCATGGCGAGGGGCACAATTCGGGCCAGGCCCTGAACGTCGTCGCCGCCCTGGCGGTCAAGGAGATCATGGAACGGGACAACATCCCCGGGACCTTGATGCTGTGGCCGGGGGTGGCCGAGGAACTGCTCGGCGGCAAGGCCTACATGGTCCGCGACGGGGTGTTCAAAGGCGCCGACGTGGCGATCTTCACCCATGTGGGCTCTAACCTCGCCACCGCCTGGGGCCAGCCGCGCGGCACTGGCCTGGTCTCGGTGGAATACAGCTTCAAGGGCGCCTCGGCCCACTCGGCCGGCGCGCCGTGGCGCGGGCGCAGCGCGCTGGACGCGGTCGAGCTGATGAACATGGGCTGGAACATGCGCCGCGAACATCTGCGGCCCGAGCAGCGCTCGCACTACGTCATCACCGATGGCGGCGACCAGCCCAACGTCGTGCCTTCGGTGGCGAGCGTCTGGTATTATTTCCGCGAGCAATCCTTCGACGGCATCAAGAAGAGCTATGAGATCGGCAACACGATCGCGCAGGCCGCGGCCAAGATGACCGACACGGCCGTCACCCACAGGGTGCTCGGTTCGGCCGCCCCCCAGCACTTCAACCGTCCGCTGGCCGAGGCCGCCAAGGCCAATATCGACAAGGTCGGCCTGCCGAAGTGGACCGCGGACGAACAGGCCTTCGCCAAGGCGGTGCAGAAGAACCTCGGCGCGCCGGAGAAGGGGCTGGCGACCCAACTCGATAAGCTGGCCACGCCGGTCGAGAAGCCCGAGAGCGGCGGCTCGGACGATATCGGCGACATCTCCTGGACCCTGCCGACCGTGTCCATCTACTACCCGGCCAATATCCCCGAACTGCCCGGCCACCACTGGTCGAACGCCATCTCCATGGCTACGCCCGTCGCCCACAAGGGCGTGGTCGCCGGCTCCAAGGTGGTGGCCATGACCATGGTCGATGTGCTCACCCGGCCGGATCTGCGCGCCCAGGCCAAGGACTACTTCGTCAAGGTCCAGACCAAGGATCAAAAGTACGTCCCGATGCTGGCCGCGACCGACAAGCCGCCGATCGAGATCAATACCGAGGTGATGGCCAAGTACCGGCCTGAAATGCGGAAATACTATTACGACCAGGATCGATACCCGACCTATCTGGAGCAACTCGGCATCAAGTGGCCGCCGACTGAGCTGTCGCCGCCAGCCGGCGCCAAGGTCGATTGAACGACGAGCGTCGATCTGGCGCCCGGCTGATGCGCAAACGGCCGTGGCGGCCCATTTCCGCCACGAGCCGCCCTCAGGCTCCGCGCACCTAATGGAGGACACCTATGCGCTTCACACGCCTCTTCATCACCGCCGGCGTCGTTCTGGCCGGTTCGGCCACCATGGCCTCGGCCGCCGAGGGCCGCTTCATCCATCCGGCCGACACCAGCAAGGACGACCGGATCAGCAAGGCTGAATGGGTGGCCTACAAGCTGCCCGCTGCGGACTTCGCCGTCGCCGACAAGAACAAGGACGGTCTGATCGACGGCCCCGAATTCGTCGCTTGGGACACCGCCCAAAAGGCCAAGCACGCCGGGCACTAGCCGGGAACTAGGCCAAGGCCTGCTCAAGATCGGCGATCAGGTCATCGGCGTCCTCGATTCCCACCGACAGCCGGATCAGGCTGTCGGCGATGCCGATGCGGTTGCGCGTCTCCGCCGGGATCGAGGCGTGGGTCATGATCGCCGGATGCTCGATCAGGCTTTCTACCCCGCCCAGGCTCTCAGCCAGGGTGAACAGGCGCGTGCGTTCCAGCATCCGCCGTGTCCCAGCCAGGTCGCGGTCCAGCACCGCCGAAATCATCCCGCCAAAGCCGCCAGTCATCTGCCGGCGGGCCAGTTCATGCTGCGGATGGCTTGGCAGGCCTGGATAGATCACCTGGACAATGTCGGATCGGCCCTCCAGCCATTGAGCGATCTTCAAGCCGTTCTCGCAGTGGCGCTGCATGCGCAGGGCCAGGGTCTTCACCCCGCGCAGCGCCAGGAACGAGTCGAAGGGGGAGGCCACGGCCCCCACCGCGTTCTGAAGGAAGCCCACGGTCTCGGCCAGTTCGGCGTTCTGGCCCACCACCAGGCAACCGCCGACGATGTCGGAGTGGCCGGAGATGTATTTTGTGGTCGAGTGCATCACCAGGTCGAAGCCGAACTCCAGCGGACGCTGGCAATAGGGGCTGGCGAAGGTGTTATCGGCGGCGGCGATCAGGCCGTGCTGCTTGGCCAGCGCCGCGATCTCCGCCAGGTCCGCCAGCCGCAGCAGCGGATTGGTCGGCGTCTCCACCCAGATAAGTTTGGTGTTGGGCCTGATCGCCGCCTCGATGGCGGCCAGATCGGCCATGTCGACGAAGCTGAACTCCAGCCCGGCCGAGCGCTTTCGCACCTTGTCGAACAGCCGGAACGAACCGCCGTAGAGGTCCTCGCTGGCGATCACGTGGTCGCCGGCGTCCAGCACTTCCAGGAAGGTCGAGATCGCCGCCAGGCCCGAGGCGAAGGCGTAGCCTTGCGTCCCGCTTTCCAGGTCCGCGACCGCGCGCTCGAAGGCGAACCGCGTCGGGTTTTGGCTGCGTGAATACTCGAACCCCTTGTGCTCGCCGGGGCTCGCCTGAGCGTAGGTCGAGGTGGCGTAGATCGGGGTGATCACCGCGCCGGTGGTCGGGTCTGGCCATTGGCCGCCGTGGATGGCCCGCGTGGAGAATTCCAGGCGGTTCTTTCCCGTGGGGGTCTCGTCGGTCACGCTGCGCGCCTGAGATAGTTGATGAGGTCGATGCGGGTGATCAGCCCGACGAATTCACGGCCATCCAAGACGATGGCCACCTGATCCTTCTCGAAGACCGGCAACAGGGCGTCCAATGGATCGCCGGCCTGCAGGGTGTCCAGCTTGGCGGTCATGGCGGTGGCGACGTTCTGGGCGAACCGCTTGTCGGGCTTCGAGTCCTCGACGGCTTCCAGCAGGTCGCTCTCGTCGATCAGGCCGATCAGCCGCCCGCCGTCCAGCACCGGCAACTGGCTGACATCGGCCTGGCGCATGCGGTTGTAGGCGGTGAGCAAGGTGTCATCGGGGCCAACTGTGACCGCGCCGCCGTCGGCCGGCGAGCGGGCGATCAGGTCGCGCAGGTCGCCGTGCAGATTGCGCTGGGTCAGGCCCTGCTCGACTAGCCAGCTGTCGTTGTAGACCTTCGACAGGTACTTGGCGCCCGTGTCGCACACCAGGGTCACGACCCGCTGCGGCGCGGTCTGCTCGCGGCAATAGCGTAGCGCGCCGGCCAGCAAGGTCCCCGAGGACGAGCCGCCGAGGATGCCCGCCCGGGTCAGCAGCTCGCGCGCCGCGCCGATGCTCTCCGCGTCCGGGATTGTGTAGGCCTTGGAGACCAGGGAAAGGTCGCAGTTGGTCGGCACGAAATCCTCGCCGATGCCCTCGACCACCCAAGAGCCGGGCTCGATCAGTTCACCGGTGTTGACCAGGGGCGCTAGGATCGACCCCTGTGGATCGGCTAGCACCATCTTGGTCTTGGGCGAGGCTTCGGCGAAATAGCGGCCCAGGCCCGTGAGCGTGCCCCCGGACCCGACCCCGACCACCACGGCGTCCAGGTCGCCCTCCATCTGCTCCAGGATCTCCGGGCCGGTGGTGGTCTGGTGCGCCTTCGGATTGGCTGGGTTGGCGAACTGGTTGATGAAGATCGCGCCGGGCATCGCCGCGGCCAGCCGCTCGGCCATGTCCTGGTAGTATTCGGGGTGACCCTTGCCGACGTCGGAGCGTGTGATGCGGACATCGACGCCCATGGCCCGCAGGTGCTGGATCTTCTCGCGGCTCATCTTGTCGGGAACCACCAGCAGGATCTTGTAGCCCTTCAGCACGCCGACCTGCGCTAGGCCGAGGCCGGTGTTGCCGGCGGTGGCCTCGACGATGGTCCCGCCGGGCTTCAGCGAGCCGTCGGCCTCGGCCGCCTCGATCATCGAGCGGGCGATGCGGTCCTTGATCGAGCCGCCGGGATTGGCGCTCTCCAGCTTCACGAACAGCCGGCAGGGGCCGGTTCCGAACCCGGTCAGCTCCACCATCGGAGTGCGGCCGATCAAGTCCAGGGCCGAGGCGGCCGGCGGCGGCAGCGGGGGGGCGGGTCGTGGCATCAGTGGCGGCTCCATGCGGTCGCAGACGGAAACGCCTGGGGTCGGTTTCCGCGCCATGCACGCCAACATATGGGCGAATTTCCTGGGGCGCATAAACACAACGGCGTTCTTTGGTCGTCAAACCGACTTGGCTGCGGGAAATGGCGCCTAGCGGCTGCGCCGTTGGACTAGGCGCACGGCCTCGCCGTCGCTAAATCGGTCGCCATGGCCAAGACGACACCTGCGACGCTGGCCCTGGATAAGGCGGGCGTCGCCTATGAACTGCATACCTATGACTATGACCCGGACGCGCCGCGTGTCGGACTTCAGGCGGCGGAAAGTCTCGGCGTCGCGCCTGACCAGGTGCTCAAAACCCTGATGGCCCAGGTCGACGGCAAGCCGGTCTGCGCCGTGCTCGCCTCTGATCAGGAGGTGGCGATGAAGAAACTGGCCGCCGCGGTCGGCGGCAAGACCGCCCAGATGATGAAGCCCGCTGACGCCGAGCGTATCACCGGATACCGGGTCGGCGGGGTTAGCCCGTTTGGCCAGAAGCGCGCCGTTCCCACGGTGATCGACGAGGCCGCGTTGGCTCATGAAAAGGTCTTCATCAACGGCGGCCAGCGTGGCCTCCAGGCTCGCCTCGCGCCGTCCGATCTGGTCACGGCGCTACACGCGAAGGTCGTCGCCCTGACCTGATAGCCATTGCATGCCTCGCCGTATCCAGCGTTAAGTTAGCAACGATAACTTTGGTCGGTCTGCGAGGGTGATCCCCAATATGCGCGGGGTTGTTTCGGCATCTTTGAACGGGGCGGGGTCATGACGCCCGCGACCGCCGAGCGCCGGCGCAATTACCATGTCGGCAATGTTCGCGGACAACTTTTGGTTGCGGCTCGCGACATTCTCCACGAAAGCGGTCGTGGCGGGCTGTCGCTGCGGGCCATCGCCGACCGTGCAGGCGTCGCGCCGGGCACCGTCTACTATCACTACGCCGACAAGGCGGCCTTGCTGTCGGGGCTGGCGATCGACGGGTTCCGCCAACTCGCCGACGCCATGCGCGAGGCCTATGACGCTGGGCCCCCTGACGGCGGCCTGCGCACAACCGGCATGGCCTATCTGAACTTCCTGCGTGAAAAGCCCGAGCTATACGAGTTGATGTACGACGCGCTCGACGAGGGCCGCCGTGAGGATGTGACCGCCGCCGAGGCCGAGGCCTTCGCCGTCCTGCGCCAAGCGATCATGGCTGAGTTCGCCGCGGTGCATCCGCCAGAGGTGGCGCACAAGATCGCCGAGGCGATCTGGGCCTGGGGGCGGGGCATCGCGGTGGTGGCGCTTTCGCGGGGCGACAGGGGGTGTGGGCCCAAGGATGAGGCCGTCGAATCGGCCGTTCGCGGCCTGGAGGCCTTGATCCTCCGCCGGTAGGACGATTGGCGTTTCACCCAATCGTTCTATGTTTTCCTAAGCTTAGCCTTTTCGCGTTTGGAGACGACCGCGACCCTTTCGCCACAACGGCTGGCAAAGTGGGCGGCTATAATTTTTCTATCTATTCGAACGCCGTTCGAGACTTCCAGTTTGATCCATCAAGTACACACGACGGGCGACATAACGCCCGCGTCTGGCTGGGAGGTAAAACATGATCCAACCCCTGCGTTTGCGCAGTATTTTCGTTATGGGCGCGTCCGTCGCCGCCCTTTCCGCGGCCGCCGCGCCTGCCATGGCCCAGGACGCCTTCACAATTGAAGAGCTGGTCGTCACCGCTGAAAAGCGGGAGCAAAGCCTTCAGGACGTGCCGGTCGCCGTCACCGCCTTCACCAGCGAAAAGCGCGACCTTCTAGGCGTCGCCACTGTTGAAGACCTGGCGCGGGTCACGCCCAGCGTCGCCTACACCAACAACGACCGTCTCTCGATCCGTGGCTTCGGCCGCCTGACCAACGCCATCGGGACCGATCCCAGCGTTGCGCTCTATTCGGACGGCATCTTCTCCAACTCGATGGCCGATAGCTCGACGCCGTCGCTGTTCATCGAACGGACGGAAATCCTACGCGGCCCGCAAGGCACGCTGTATGGCCGTAACTCCATCGGCGGCGCGCTGAACATCATCGGCAAGCGTCCCACCGACGAATTCGACGCCGAGGTTCGCGCCGCGGTCGGCAATTACGGCGCTCACCGCTTCGACGCCATGGTTCGTGGTCCGATCGCCGAGGGCCTGCGCTATCTGGTCGGCGGCTCGGTTGAGCGTCGCGACCAAGGCTTCATCAAGAACGAGGGCCCCGGCGGCGACACCGGCGGTCTCGAGCGCTACACCTTCGAAGCTCAGATCGAAGCGGACCTGGGCGACAACATCACCGCCCGCCTGCGCTATACGAAGTTCGATTGGGACGACAGCTACGGCGTCGGCAACATCTTTGAGAGCGTGATCACGCCGTACGACACTGTGTCGGCGACTGGTCTTGGCAACTCGGCGCTCTACTACAACCCGACCAACGGCTACGCCGGCGTGAACCCGTCCGTCGCTGATCCCTATCGGATCAACATGGACCAGACGATGGAGGGCAAGCTCTCCAACCACAACCGTCTGCACTTCGACATGACCTGGGACCTGGGCTTCGCCACCCTGAAGTATCTGGCGGGCTATCAGTCCTACAGCTATCAAACCAATGGCGATGAGGACCGTTCGTCCCGCCAGGGTCTGTTCAACATCAACGCCGCGACCCCGTTCGGCGCCTACACCGCGGTCGGCGTTTCGCCGAACGAGCGCTTCTTCTACACGGAGAACCAGAAGTGGTGGTCGAACGAGATCAACCTGTCGTCCAACTCGGACGGCGCGGTTCACTGGATCGCCGGCCTCTATCAATACCATCAGCAGTACAGCCAGCCGCAGGGCCTGCGCGTTCTGGGCGACGCCTCGATGCTCACCCCGATCAGCCTGGCCACCGGCACGGCCGCCGCCGCCAACCCGAACGGCAACTACCTGTTCGTCGACGGCACGCTGGAAGTGAACTCCTACGCCGCCTTCGGTCAGATCGACTGGGAGTTCGCAGAGAACTTCACCCTGACCGCCGGTCTGCGCTACTCGACTGACGAAAAAGAGGGCACCGACTCGGCTCGCTATGTTTCGCGTAGCCCGACCACCACCACGCTGCTGCGTCAGTTCGCCAATATTCCGCAGGCCGTCGGCCAAGGCATCGCCGTCGATTTCACCACCTTCGTCATCTGCGGCGTGGCGACCCTGGCCGATTGCCAGAAGAACCCGGCCTACGCCAACCTGCGCGCGGGCCAGAACGGAACGCTCACCCGCGACCTGAAGGCGGACTACGACGCCTGGACCGGCACCCTGGGCGTGCAATGGCAGCCGAGCAGCGACACCAACGCCTACGCCCGCTACAGCCGCGGCTACAAGTCGGGTGGTTGGCTGGCCTCGAACGGCCTGACGCCGCAGCCCTACGCCGATCCGGAATATGTCGATAACTACGAAGTCGGCTTGAAGCAGACCATGCTCAACGGTCGCCTGCAGGTGAACTCGGCGATCTTCTACGCTGACTACAAGGGCTTCCAGGCCCCGATCAGCGTGATCCTGAACGCCGCGACCGGCTCGACCGGCACGCAGTTCCTGAACCTCGACGCCCGCAACTGGGGTGTTGAGCTTGAGGCTCAGTGGGCGCCGATCGACAACCTGCTGATCTTCGGCAGCTACGCCTATCTGAACGCCGAGATCAAAGAAGGTTGCTGCTTCGTCGACACCAACGACCCGCGCGCCGTGCAGCCGGGCGCCAATCCGGTTGGCCCGGTTGGCCCGGCTCGCCTGCAAGACCTGGTCGGCAACCGCCTGCCGATGACGCCTGAGAACAAGATCAACCTAGGCGCCAACTACACCTTCGACTTCTCGCCAGGCAATCTGACGCTCGGCGCCACCTACACCTACACTGACGAGCAGCAGACCTCGATCTTCGGCCAGGCGAACTACACCGCCCCGTCGAACGAGATCGTCGATTTCCGCGCGCTCTGGAAGGACGCCGGCGACCGCTACACGATCATCGGTTTCGTGAAGAACGCCTTCGACGAAGTCGCCTATCAGAGCTCGACTCCGTCGGCCCTGACCGCGAACAACACCTATCGTCGAACCGTGAAGCTGAACTTCCCGCGCACCTACGGCGTGGAATTCCAGTACCGCTTCTAAGGGCGACAGCTCTTTGATCGACTGGGCGCCGCGGGAAACCGCGGCGCCCTTTTCGTTTCGGCCGCCCGGTTTGCGGCTTCTCTGAGGGATATCCGATGCTCAACCGTCTTGGCGTCATCACCATCGCCTTGTTCGTCGCGGCCGCCGCGCCCGGCGCGCTGGCCCAGCAACCGGCCGTCGCCTCCGTCCAGCCGGCGCCGCCAGAGCGTTTGAGCTCTGAGATCGAGGCGTTCGCGGCCCAGGATCGGGCCGCCCCGCCCAAGGCCTGCGAGCTCGTCTTCACCGGGTCGTCCTCGGTGCGATTTTGGCGAACGCTGGATGAGGACCTGGCCCCGATCCCGGTGATCAACCGGGGCTTTGGCGGCTCGCAGATCTCGGATGTGAATTTCTATTTCGACCGGGTGGTCGGCCCGTATCGCCCTCGCGCGATCTTCTTCTATGCCGGCGAAAACGACCTGCACGCCGGAAAAAGCCCGGAAGCGGTGGTCGCTGACTTCCAGCAGTTCATGACGTTGAAGACCGAGAAGCTCGGCGCGACGCCGGTCTATTTCATCTCGCTGAAACCGTCGAAGGCGCGCCTCAATCAGAAAGCCGCGCAGGACGCTGTGAACGCCAAGATCCGCGAGATGGCGCACGCCCGCGCGGACCTGGACTATGTCGATGTCGTGCCGACGATGCTGGAGGCGGGCGGGGCGCCAAAGGACATCTTTATCGCCGATGGCCTGCATATGACGCCGGCCGGCTACGCGCTCTGGACCGCCGTCGTGCGCCCGGTGGCGGAGACGGCGGCCAAGATCCCCTGTGGCTAGCCCAACGAGGAGCGCAGCATCCAGACGTGTTTCTCATGGGCGGTGAGGCGATCTGAAATCAGGCTCGCGCTGACCTCGTCGCCGGCCTCCTGCGCGCTCGGCAGCGCCGCGTAGAGCGTGGCGATCAGGGTTTCGTGGCTCTCGATCAGATCATTGAGCATGGCCTCGGCGTTCTTGGTCGGGTCGCCGTCCTTGATCGCCGACAGATTTCCAAACGCGCCGTAACCCTGCGGGGCCAGTTCGCCCAGGGCGCGGATGCGCTCGGCGACTTCGTCGATGGCGGTCCACATCTCGGTGTACTGCGCCATGAACAGCGTGTGTAGCTGCGAGAAGTTCGGGCCCCGGACATTCCAGTGATAGCCGTGGGTCTTCAGATAGACCGCATAGCTGTCAGCCAACAGCTTCGACAGGCCGTCGGCGACCGCCTTGCGATCCTTTGCACTGGGTCCAGTGTTCACGCTCATCTCATAGCTCCCATTCTCAAGCTTCGACGCTCGCCATGCGAACGTCCCGCGATGAAATTCCCTTGGCCGCGATCCGCGCCCAAACCCGCTCGTGGACGACGAAGGCCATGGTCTGGAAAATCGGCTCGATCATCCCGATCGCCAGGGCCGCCCGCCAGTCGCGAGTTAGCGCGTAGGCTACCGTGATAGCTACCACGAGGTGCATCATACTGTAGCTGAACGTCTTCTTGGCGGTGTGCATCGTCCCAAACCAATTTGCGAATAAGTCGCAATATAATGTTCCAGGCCCCGATTGAAAGGGGCTCGGACATCAGAATTACGCTCGGAAACAGTGCCGTGGCTTATCGCTTGGCGCCGGGAGCATTTCGCTTATCGTCGTTCACCTGACCGCCCGACAGAGGCGGCGTGGGAGGACAAGCGATGAAGTTCACCTGGTTCAACCTGATGCCATGGCCGTATCTGCCGGACGATTTCCGGGAGAAGAACCGGTCGGTCTGGGTCGATATCGACCAGCGCCTATTCGACCCGGCCAAGAGCCATGAAGTGTACAACACCTATATGGACCTGCTTGAATACGCCGACACGCTCGGCTTCGACGGGGTCGGGGTGAACGAGCATCACCAGAACGGCTATGGCATCATGCCGTCCCCCAACATCATCGCCGCGGGATTGGCGCGCCGCACGAAGAACGCCGCCATCGTGGTGCTGGGCAACTCCATCGCGCTCTATAATCCGCCGGTCCGGGTGGCCGAGGAATTCGCCATGCTGGACTGCATCTCCGGCGGGCGGCTGGTGGCGGGGTTCCCGGTCGGGACCTCGATGGACACCAACTACTGCTACGGCCAGATTCCGTCCCTGACGCGCGAGAAGTACCAGGAAGCCCACGACCTGATCATCAAGGCCTGGACCACCCGCGACCCATTCGCCTGGAACGGTCGCTACAACAAGCTGCGGCACGTCAACATCTGGCCGCGCCCGATCCAGCAGCCGCATCCCCCGGTGCACATCCCCGGTGGCGGTTCGGTCGAG
Organism: Phenylobacterium sp.; assembly: GCF_030654915.1. Lineage (GTDB taxonomy): Bacteria > Pseudomonadota > Alphaproteobacteria > Caulobacterales > Caulobacteraceae > Phenylobacterium. The sequence continues at coordinate 14,340 of NZ_JAURWM010000054.1, forward strand.
ACCTACGACTTCTGCATCGACAACACCTATTCGTACTCCTACCTCAGCTTCTCCGGCTACCTACGGGCCAAGGCCCTGATGCAGGGCTATTGGGACCGGGTGGAGGAGCGCGGCGCGCCTGACAAGTCGCCCTATCGCGCCGGGTTCGCCCAAACCATCCTGGTGGCCGAGACCGACGAAGAGGCCGAGCGGCTCTATTCCGAGCATGTCAGCTACTTCTACAATCGCTGCCTGCACGTCTATCCAGGCTTCGCCGACGCACCGGGCTATCGCACCATCAAGACCATCCAGTCCGGCGCGCTCTCGCAGTACGCCCCGCCCAAGGGCGGGGGCTACACCGAGCTGACCTGGAAGGATCTGGTCGAGCAAGGGCACATCATCGCCGGAAGCCCTGAAACCGTCCGTCAACGGATGGAAGACCTCATCAAGGGCCTGAACGTCGGCAACATCTTCTGCCTGATGCACGTCGGGAACATGCCGGCCGACAAGTGCATGTATTCGACCCGGCTGTTCGCCGAGAAGGTGATGCCCAAGCTGCGCAACATGTTCCCGGACTTCGCTGACGACGACCGGTTCTGGGCCAAGCCGCTGGAAAACCGGGTCACCTCCGGTTCGCTGCCGGGCGAGTTCCCGACCAGCGCCTCGCTCGCCAAGACCTACGCCTAAGGGAGGGGGAAACATGGAACTGAAAACCGTCCAGACCCGTCACGTCCCGGTCCGCTACTTCGAAGGCGGGACCGGTCCCGACATGGTCTATCTGCACGGCGCTGGCGGCGTCACGGCGGAGGATCCGTTCCTCGCCGCCCTGGCCGCCAAGCATCATGTCTACGCCCCCTTGATCCCAGGCTATGGGGACAGCGAGGAAGCGCCGACCATCCGCGACATGCTGGATTTCACCCTCCACACCTGGGACGTGGTCGAGGCGCTGGGCCTGAAGGATCCGATCCTGGTCGGCCATTCGATGGGCGGCATGATCGCCGCCGAGATGGCCGCCGTGGCCCCCAACGACGTCTCACGTCTGGCGCTGATTTGCCCGGCCGGCCTTTGGGACGACGACCACCCGATCGCCGACATCTTCTCGCTGCTGCCGTTCGAGATGCCGCAGATCCTGTTCCATGACGCGGTGGCTGGCGCGGCGATGATGACAGCGGGGCGCAATGTCGAGGACCCCAATTTCCTGCAGACCTATCTGGTCAACAACGCCCG
>NZ_JAURWM010000067.1 GCF_030654915.1 Phenylobacterium sp.
TGGGCGTCATCGGGGAAATTGTAGAGGCAGCGGACTCGGCGCTCAGGCGCCTGGCGGCGAGAAGCGACTTGGGCGCGGCGGGAGAGACCCGCCGCGCCCGATCGTCCTTAGGTCGGCGCGGCGCCGGCCGGAGCCGCCGGAGCGGGAGCCGGGGTCGCCGGGGCCGCCGGTGTGGCCGGAGCAGCCTTGGCCGCCGGGGCCGCAGGCTTCGCAGCGGCCTTAACGGGCTTGTACTTGTCGTTGTAGGTGATCTCGCCTTCGCCCGCCTTGCGGATCGCTTCGAGTTGTTTGACCAGGGCTTCCTGGGTGCGGAGCGATTTCAACCCGGCCATGGCGTAGTTGATGGCGCGATCGCCGGTGAACGGCATGACCCGGTTGTCGCGGATCTGGTTCACGAACACCGCGTTGCCGCGCGGGAAGATGAAGATCTCGTTCGGCGGCAGCTTGCCCAGGGTCTTGGTCAGGTCTTCCGGCGCGTTCAGGGTGTCGAGAACCGTGGTGGTGCGCTGGAAGTCGAGGTTTTCGCGGACCAGGACCGCCTCGATCTGCTCAAGGGTGGTCATCGGCTCGAACTCTTTCATCAGTTCGGGCTTGAATGAACCGACCACGATCTGGTCGACGACCATCACGCGGCGGTTGGCGAACATGTCGGGATGGTCGGCAACGAACTTTTCGCCTTCGGCCCGGGTCGGGGCGACCACGGTGGAGGCGATCTTCCGCTGCATGGCTCCGACCAGCATCGCTTCCTTGGCCTGGGTCTCCTGCTGGGAGAAGATCGGCGTCTTGTCGAGCTTCTGTTCCTTGGAGGCCTGGGCGACCAGCTTGCGCGTGATGATCGATTCCAGGGCGGCTTGTTCAGCGGCCTTGCGTTCCGCCGGATTAGCCGGGGCCGCACCGCCGAGTTCGCGATTGAGCTCGGTGACGGTGATCTCTTCGCCATTCACCGTGGCGACCACTTGCCCCTTGGGGGCCTTGCCGCCGCCGCCGATCATGCCGCAGCCGCTCAAGGCGATGCAGGTCATCAGCGCCGCGCCGTGAGTCCATTTCAGTTTCATCGGATTCTCCCCCGAATGTCCTTGCGACGGGCCCCTTCCGGGCTGGGTGCGTCGCCAATAGCGGCGAGCACATCAGCAACCTGGAAGATCCGTTGGTCTCTTTAACCTCGAAACTTCTTAAGCTGTCACGAACATCGATCCGCGACGAGCGCCGCCCGTCGCGCGACCAAGCTGTGGTCGCCAGATTGATTTCGTTTCCCTTTGGTGTTGCAAGTCAATCCCGGACAAGAGAGAACCCGTCTCATCCCGACCGCGCCGTGACGTGTCCACACGTCGGAGTTACAAGTCCTAGATCATGAGCGACGAACCTAAGCGGCGCCCTATCCTGTCGCTGAAGAACCCTCCGAAGGTCGTCCTGCCCGAAGGGCCGAAGAAAAAGCCCGCACGCGCGCCTGCGCCGCCCGCGCCGCCGCCGGTCCAGCATGATTGGAAGTGCAAGCCTTGCGGAGCAGGGTTCTCCATCGAGGCCAATCTCGCCGACGACGTCGTGATCCGCTGCCCGTCCTGCAACGCCAAGCTTGGCTTGGTGAGCGATTTCCGCGCCGATCCGCCCCCGGCGAAACTCCGGGCGCGGCCGACCAAGCGCGTCTAGAGCGCTCTCCTAAGCCCCGACAATCTCGCGCAGCACGGGGCCGATTTCGTCATGCAGGACGATGTCGGCGTGAGGATCCTGATCGGTCGCTTCGCGATTGACGATCGCCAGCAACGCCCCGTTCTGCTTGGCGAGCAGCGGAAATCCGGCCGCCGGATAGACCACTAGCGACGAGCCCAGCACCAGGAACAGGTCGCAGGCGAGGGTCTCCTCTTCGGCCCGCAACATCTGGTCCTGCGGCATCGGCTGGCCGAACGAGATGGTCGCGGTCTTCACCAGTCCGCCACAGGACCGGCAGGCGGGGATCTCGCCGCGCTCGACGAAGCCGGGCTTGAGGTGGTGCAACTCATGCCGCGTCGCGCAGGTCAGGCAGGTCGCGTAACTGGCGTTGCCGTGCAGCTCGATGATCCGTTCGTCGGGGATGCCGCTGTCCTGGTGCAGGTTGTCGACGTTCT
>NZ_JAURWM010000070.1 GCF_030654915.1 Phenylobacterium sp.
GATGAAGACCGGCCGCGATGTCGCCATCGGCGCGTTGCTGGGCGCCGACGAGTTCGGTTTCGCGACCGCGCCGCTGATCGCGGCCGGCTGCATCATGATGCGCAAGTGCCACCTGAACACCTGCCCGGTGGGCGTGGCGACCCAGGACCCGGTGCTGCGCGCGCGCTTCACCGGCCAGCCCGAGCACGTGATCAACTACTTCTTCTTCGTGGCTGAAGAGCTGCGCGAGATCATGGCCGAGCTGGGCTTCCGGACCATCAACGAGATGATCGGCCGGGTTGACCGGCTCGACATGCGCGAGGCCGTCGATCACTGGAAGGCCGGCGGGGTCGACCTGTCGAAGCTGCTCTACGCCGCCGCTCCGGAAGGGGCCAAGGGCCTCTGGAACATGGACCGCCAGGAGCACGGTCTGGGCAAGGCGCTGGACAACACCCTGATCGCCGACGCCATGCCGGCGTTGGAACGGGGCGAGCCGGTGATGCGTGAATACGCCATCAAGAACGTCAACCGCACCGCCGGCGCCATGCTGTCGGGCGAGGTCGCGCGGCGCTACGGCCACACTGGCCTGCCGGAAGACACCATCGCGCTGAAATTCCGCGGCCAGGCGGGGCAGAGCTTCGGCGCCTTCGCGGCCCGCGGCGTCAGCCTGGAGCTGACCGGCGACGGCAACGACTATGTGGGCAAGGGTCTGTCGGGCGGCCGGGTGGTCGTGCGCCAGCCGCCGGAGTCCAACCGCGATCCGACCCAGAACATCATTGTCGGCAACACCGTGCTCTACGGGGCCATCGCGGGCGAGGCCTACTTCCAGGGCGTGGCGGGCGAGCGCTTCGCCGTGCGCAACTCCGGCGCCGTGACGGTGGTCGAGGGCCTGGGCGACCATGGCTGCGAGTACATGACCGGCGGCGTCGTCGTGGTGCTGGGCGACACGGGCCGCAACTTCGCGGCCGGGATGTCCGGCGGCGTGGCCTATGTCTATGACCCCAAGGGCCGGTTCACGCCGCTCTGCAACTCGGCCATGGTCGAGCTGGAGAAGGTGGAGCCGTCAGGGCCGACGACCCGCGAGGACGAACCCTTCCGACCGAGCCAGCGCTCGCTGTCGGTGGAGAACAACGGGATGGGCGACGTGCTGCGGTTCGACGCCGAGCGCCTGCGCATCTTGATCGAGCGGCATCACCTCTATACGGGCTCGGCCCGCGCCCGCGAGATCCTCGAAAACTGGGACGAGGCCTTGGGCTCGTTCGTGAAAGTCATGCCTAAGGACTACCGGCGCGCCCTGATGGACATGGCCGCCGAACGCCAGGCGGCAGCCGCCGTCGCGGCCGAATAGCCCTTAGAAGTCGGAGTAAGAACATGGGTAAGCCCACCGGCTTTCTTGAGATCGAGCGCCAGGAACGCACCTACGACGCCCCGCAGGAGCGTCTGAAGACCTGGAAGGAATTCGTCCATCCGATGCCGCAGGCCGATGTGGCCCAACAGGCGTCGCGATGCATGGATTGCGGGATTCCGTTCTGTCACCAGGGCTGCCCGGTGAACAACCAGATCCCGGACTTCAACAATCTGGTCTATCGCGACCAGTGGAAGACGGCGCTGGATAACCTCCAGTCGACCAACAACTTCCCGGAGTTCACCGGCCGCGTCTGCCCCGCCCCGTGCGAGGCGTCCTGCACGCTGAACATTGTCGACACCCCGGTCACCATCAAGGTGATCGAGTGCGAGATCGTCGATCGTGGATGGCAGGAAGGCTGGATCAAGCCGCAGATGTCCGAGCGCGGCACCGGCAAGCGCATCGCCGTCGTCGGCTCGGGCCCGGCGGGTTTGGCCTGCGCCCAGCAGCTGGCGCGCGCCGGTCACGCTCCGACCGTCTTCGAGAAGAGCGACCGCATCGGCGGTCTGCTGCGCTACGGCATTCCCGACTTCAAGATGGAGAAGCATCTGATCGACCGCCGCGTCGCGCAGATGGAGCAGGAAGGCGTGATCTTCCGCACTAATTTCGAAGTCGGCGTGACCGTCTCGGTCCAGCGGCTGTTGGACGACTACGACGTGCTGGTCATGGCTGGCGGGGCGGAAGATCCGCGCGACCTGGCGATCCCCGGCCGCGAACTGTCGGGCGTCCATTTCGCGATGGATTTCCTGACCCAGCAAAACAAGCGCAACGCCGGCGACGACGAACTGCGCGCGGCGCCGGGCGGCGCAATCTCGGCCACCGGCAAGCATGTGGTGGTGATCGGCGGCGGCGACACCGGGTCGGACTGCATCGGCACCTCCAACCGCCACGGCGCGGCCCTGGTGACACAGCTCGAAATCATGCCGCAGCCTCCGGCGCGCGAGAACAAGCAACTGACCTGGCCTGACTGGCCGCTGAAGATGCGGACCTCGTCCAGCCACGAAGAGGGCTGCGAGCGCGACTTCGCCGTCACCACCAAGCGTTTCATCGGCTCGAACGGCAAGGTCGAGGCCATGGTGTGCGCGCGGATGGAGTGGGTGGTCGGCGACGACGGCCGTGAGTCCCTGTCCGCGGTCGAGGGCAGCGAGTTCGAGCTGAAGGCCGATCTGGTCCTGCTGGCCATGGGCTTCGTCGGTCCGCGCCACGCCGGGTTCGTGACGCAGGCGGGGGTCGATCTGGACCCGCGTGGCAACGTCAAGGCGCCGGTCAGCGACTACCAAACCACCGCCGCGAACATCTTCTCCTGCGGCGACATGCGTCGCGGCCAGTCGTTGGTGGTCTGGGCCATCCGCGAGGGCCGTCAGTGCGCCCAGGCGGTGGACGCCTATCTGATGGGAACCAGCAAGCTGCCGCGTTGACAAGCTTTGCCGTTGAGCCGGCGAGGGCGGCCGCGTTAGGCTGCGGCATGATCCGTTCGTCCCTCGCCGTATTGACGGCTTGCCTGGCCCTTCTTCCCGGCTTCGCCTTGGCGGAAGGGCAGGCCGAGAAGCTTACGGTCTACAAGGGCGCGAGCCTGATCGACGGGACGGGCGCGCCGCCCCGGCCGGGGATGTCGATCCTGGTCAAGGGCGAGCGGATCGAGCGGGTCTGGAAGGACGGCGAGATCGCCTTCAAACTGCCGCCGCAAACGGTGGTGGTCGATATGGCCGGCCAGTATGCGCTGCCGGGCCTGATCGACAGTCACGAGCATCTGGCGACGCCGCCGAACCGGCCGTTTGCGCAAGCCCATCTGCGGCGCGATCTCTACAGCGGCGTCACCGCCATCCGCGACATGGCCGATGATCTGCGCAACGTCGCGGACTTGGCGCGAGCCACACGCATCGGCGAGATCCCCGGACCCGACATCTATTACGCGGCCCTGATGGCCGGCCCTTCGTTCTTCGAGGATGAGCGCGTCCAAGCCGCCTCGCTGGGCGCCAAGGGCGGCGAAGTCTCCTGGATGCAGGCGATCACCCCACAGACCGACCTGCCGCTGGCCGTCGCCCAGGCGCGCGGCATCGGGGCTTCGGCGATCAAGATCTATGCGAACCTGTCGGGCGAAGAGGTGGCGCGCATCACCGCCGAGGCCCACCGCCAGGGCGTGCCGATCTGGGCGCATGCGGCGGTGTTCCCGGCCACCCCGGCCCAGGTTCTGGACGCCGGCGCCGACGTCGTCAGCCACGTCTGCATGCTCGCCTATCAGGTCTCCGACCAGATCCCCGGCCAGTACCACAAGCGCGCGGCGGTCCAGGAAGAGAAGTTCGGCACGTCGGTACATCCCGAGATCGCCAAGCTGCTGGCCAAGATGAAGGCCGACGGGGTGGTGCTGGACGCCACCGTGCGGATCTACGAGGCCATGAAAGGGCGTCCGACCAAGCCCTATTGCTCGACCGAACTGGCCGCCCAGATCACCAACCAGGCGCTGCAGGCCGGGGTGATCATCTCGGCGGGCACCGATGGCTTCTCGGCTCCAGACGCGCCCTTCCCGGCGCTCTATGAAGAGCTCGAACTGTTGGTGAACCGCGCGGGCTTCACCCCGATGCAGGCCATCGTCGCGGCGACCCGCAACGGGGCGCTGTCGGTCCGCAAGGATCCGGACTTCGGCACCATCGAGGCCGGCAAGCTGGCGAACCTGGTGTTCACGCGCCAGGACCCGTCGAAGGATATCGGGGCCCTGCGGAGCCTGACCCTGACCGTCAAGCGCGGGCAGGCCTATCCGCGAACCGACTATGACCCCAAGGCGGACGCCGCCGTTCGGAAGGAAGACTGATGATTTCGCGCCGCCAGACCCTGGGCTTCGCCGCCGCCCTCGCCGTCATGCCCGCCTTTGCGCGCGCTAGCGCCAGCGATCCGATAATCGTCAACGCCCTGGGCGGCCTGGCGAACCCGAACCTGCAGATCGGCCGCCCGGCCGGACTGGCCGCCGACACGTCCAGGCTAGACTTTGACGAACGCGCGCTGCGTGACGCCCTGGCCTCGGGCCTGACGGCGGTGAACATCACGCTTGGCTATGTGGCCGGTCCGCAGGATCCCTATACCTACACGCTGGAAACCATCGACGCCTGGGACAAGGTGATCGCCGACAACAGCGGCAAGCTGCTGCTGGTTCGCACCGCCGCCGACATCCGCTGGGCCAAGGCGCAGGGCAAGATCGGGGTGATCTACGGCTTCCAGAACGCGGTCCAGATCGGCGAGCACGCTGAACGGGTCGATGAGTTCGCCGCTCGCGGCGTCCGGATCGTTCAACTGACCTATAATCCGGCCAACATGCTCGGCGACGGTTCGATGGTTCCGGAGAACCGTGGCCTGAGCGAGCAGGGCCGTAAGGTGGTCGCGAAGCTGAACGCCGCCAAGGTGATGGTCGACCTGTCGCACTCGGGCGAGCGCACCTGCCTGGACGCTATCGCCGCTTCCAAGACGCCGATCTCGATCAACCACACCGGCTGTCGGGCGCTGACCGACCTGCCGCGCAACAAGACCGACGCCGAGCTGCGCGGCGTGGCCGAAAAGGGCGGCTTCGTCGGCATCTACTTCATGCCGTTCCTGGCCCCCGACAGTTATGCCAAGGCAGACGACGTGGTGGCCCATATCGGTCACGCCCTGAATGTCTGCGGCGAGGACCATGTCGGGATCGGCACCGACGGCTCGGTGGCGACCATTGACGACATGGAGGCCTACAGGTCCGCGATCGCCGTGGAGCATGAAGAGCGCAAGGCCGCCGGCATCGCGGCCAAGGGCGAGCGGGCTGACACCCATCCCTTCATCATCGATCTGCGCGGACCCGATCAGTTCCGCAAGCTGACCGCGATGATGGAGGCCAAGGGCCACAAGCCGCGAGTGATCGAGAAGGTGCTGGGCGCGAACTTCGTGTCCTACGCCGAGCGCGTCTGGGGCTAAGCCAAGAGCGCGGCTCCGCGGGAACGGAGCCGCGCGCTAGAGCTTCAACCCATGAAGCGTCCTGCGACCCAGTAGGTCAGGGCGCTGATCAGCGCCGCCGCAGGAAGGGTGACGACCCAGGCGGTGACGATTTCCTTGGCCACGCCCCAACGCACGGCCGAGACGCGGCGCGCGGCGCCGACCCCGACAATGGCGCCGGTGATGGTGTGGGTGGTGGAGACCGGGACGCCCATGCTGGTCGCTGCGAATAGGGTGATCGCCCCGCCGGTCTCGGCGCAGAAGCCCTGCATCGGCGAGAGCTTGGTGATCCGCGAGCCCATGGTGTGGACGATCCGCCAGCCGCCGAACAGGGTGCCAAGACCCATGGCCGCCTGACAGGACAGCACGACCCACAGCGGGACGTGGAACTCGCCATTGGCCGGGCCCATGCCGTGGGCGATCAGCAGGGCGGCGATGATCCCCATGGTCTTTTGGGCGTCGTTGCCGCCGTGCCCCAGCGAGTAGAGCGAGGCCGAGACGAACTGCATCTTGCGGAACACCCCGTCCACGGCCCAGGGCGTGAAGCGCACGAATGTCCAGGACACAATCAGCACCAGCAGCAAGGCCAGGAAGAAGCCGGTGGCCGGGGAAAGCACGATCGCGAAGACGGTCTTGCTGAGGCCGCCCCAGACGACGGCGCTCATGCCCGCCTTGGCGAGCCCCGCGCCGACCAGGCCGCCGATCAAGGCGTGCGACGAGGAGGAGGGGATCGCCATCCACCAGGTCAGCAGGTTCCAGCCGATGGCCCCTATGAGGGCCGAGAAGATCAGGCCGTCGCTGATCAGCTCGGGCATGATGATGCCCGAACCGACCGTCTTGGCCACGTGCAGGCCAAAGAACAGGAAGGCGATGAAGTTGAAGAACGCCGCCCAAGCCACGGCGGCGAAGGGCGGCAGCACCCGGGTCGCCACGATCGTGGCGATCGAGTTCGCCGCGTCGTGCAAGCCGTTCAGAAAGTCGAACGCCAGCGCGACGACGATCAGGAAGATCAGCAGCGGCCCGTAGCCAGCAAGGAGCTCCACGCGTCTAGACCTGCTCGATCACGATGCCGCTGATGCGGTTCGCCACATCCTCGAAGCGGTCCATCACCTTCTCGAGGTGGCTGTAGAGATCGACGCCGACGACGAAGGCCATGGGGTCGTCATGTCGGTGAGCCAGGAACAGCGCCTTGCGGCCGGCGTCGTAGATGACGTCGGAGCGATCCTCGATGTGGGTGATCTGTTCGGTCAGCTGGTTCAGGCGGGTCACGTTCTGGCGCATGTTGGCCATCAGGCCCACGGCCTCACGGGTCAGCAGGGCGGCCTCGACGATGATGTCGGCCATTTCGCGCATCGGATCTTCGAACTCGCGAAGCTCGAACAAGGTGACCACCTTGGCGGTCTTCTGCATCTGGTCGATGGCGTCGTCGAGCGAGGTGATCAGGTCCTTGATGTCGCCCCGATCAAACGGGGTGATGAAGGTTCGGCGGACGTTCAGCAACACCTCACGCGTGATGTGGTCGGCGGCGTCCTCGTGCGCCACGACTCGGGCGCAGGCTTCGGCAACCCCGTCGCCGCCCTTCATGATGTCGCGCAGGGCGTTCGCCCCTTCAACCAGCGTTTCAGCGTGGTCGCTGAAAAGCGTGAAGAATTTCAATTCCTTCGGCATAATCGCCTGGAACCAGCTCAGCATCTTTTCCGTCCGTCGTATGTGGGTCGCGACCGCGGAGGCGCGCTGTTCCCGCGCGCTCTTAGCTGCTTCCTGCGTCCGACCCAAGGGGTTCGCCACCGCTGACGTGCAGGTGTGGCGGTGAGGCGCGCTCGAACACCTGAAGCGCCTTGCCCTGGAACACTGGCTTCCAGTTCTGGAGCGGGGGGTGAACGCCAATGGCGACCACGGTGTCGATATCGGCGAGTCGTCCGGCTGGGCGGGTGGCGTCAGGGCCGACCAGAACGGTCTGGGGCCGCCCGCGAAGGCCCAGGAAAACCTGATGGGCCATGCTCTCGTCCTGCGCGATGACGGCCACGCCGCCCAATCGTTGAGCCACGATCAGGTCGGCTTGCCGAAGCTCGGCGCCCAGGGCGGCGCGCGCCGGGCGCAATGAGTCTTCCCACGCGACATCGACCAGGGTCGCGAGCGCGGCGAGGACCACGAAGGTGGCGAGCCAAATCCGCTGGGTGGGCCAGACGGTGAAGGCCATGGCGGCGGCGGCGCCAAGGGCCGCCACGGTGGCCAGGGCGAAGTAGGGGATCGCGGGGGCCAGATCGAGCCGCGACAGATCAGGCCGGAAGAAGGCGTTCAGCGCCGCGGTGTCCCAGGGCAAGGCGAGCGCGCCGCTGAACAGGCAGATCGCAAGGCCCGCGACGCCGACCGCGACGACCAAGCCCATGGCGCTCCGCCACCAGCGCGCTCCATCGCGGTCGAACTCGGCGATGAACGGGGCGGCGGTCAGCCAGAGGATCGGCGCCAAGGCCTCGAAGTCTCGTCCCAGGATGCGGTGGGGTTCGGCCACTCCAAAGGCGGCCGTCATCACCAGGGTGATGATCAGCGAAGTCAGCACGAACAGGAAGGCGATCTCCTGCCGCTCCAGGCGGAAGGGGCCGAGCTTGCGCGCCGTGATCCAGCGCCAGCGCATCTCGATCCGCAGCAGGCCGGTCAGCGCCGGAACGCCGGCCAACAGCAGGAACGACGAGATGAGGGGGGCCAGGGACCGGGTCGTCGCCTCCAAGGCCTCCGTCGTCACCCGGTCGCTGATCGCCGCGAGCTCTGGCCCGCTGAACAGGAAGGCGAAGGGCGAGACGATCGGCTGACCCCCCAGCAGCAGGATGAGATTTCCCCCGACTAGGAAGACGGTCGAAAACACCGAGACGCGCCCAATGAAGACCCGAACATCCCGCCGCCCGAGAGCGACGTCGAGCAGCGCCAGGATCAGCACGGCCATGGCGACCGCCAGGCCCTGGGGCTTGAGCGACACCAGGACGGCGCACAACGCCCCCGCGGCCATGGCGTGGAGGATCGGGCGGCCAAGATAGACGCGGCCGGTCGCCAGGACGAGCAGGCCCAGGACGCCGACGAACCAGCCGTCCGGCAAGGCCGCGAAGGCGAAGCGATAGTAGGGGAAGGTCAGGGCCAGCAGCAGGAAGCCCAGCGGCGGCGATTGTCCAGCCTCGCTTCGCGTGCTGCGATAGACCAGCAAGAGCCCGGCGAAATAGGCGCAGGCTCCGAGCACGCGCAGCCAGACCAAGAGGTCCTGGGTGACGTAGGTGGTGGCCCGGACGATCAGGAAGAAGGCGGTGTTGTTCAGGCCTTGGACGCCCGGCAGCAGGTCGGGGTGGCCGGGCATCGCCTTTCCGTACAGCGCCTGGATCAGATAGCCGCCCTCGGTGGCCGGATAGAACGGCAGATCCAGTAAGATGCGGCCGGCATAGACGAGCAGGACGCCCAGCAAGGCGAGCGCCAACAGACCCGCGCCCATGCGCAAGCCCGTCCCCGTCGCTCGTCCCGCCGCCCTCGGACTCATGCCGGCAATCTGGCCGGTGTCGGAAACCCTGGCTAGGCGCCCCGGCGCAGCTTGGTGAAATGAGCGGGGAAAGGTCACGCCTGTTTCCAGGCACGCCAAGATCGTTGATCAATGACGTCTTGATGACTCGATGAGGCCGACATGCGCGCGATCCTGAGCCCCCTGTTCCTGAGCGCCGGCCTGGCGCTGGCCTCGCCTGTGAGCGCGCAGGACCTGCTGATCCACGGAGGTCCGATCTATACGGGCGGTGCGAAGGTCGAGGCTCTGGCGATCAAGGACGGCAAGGTGGCCTTCGCCGGTCCGCTGGCGGGCGCGCGCCAGGCCGCGCCGGCCGCCCGGGACGTCGATCTGAAGGGAGCCGCCGCCTATCCCGGATTCGTCGACGCCCACGCCCATCTGTCTGGCGTCGGCTTTCGTGAAATGACCCTGACCCTTGAGGGCACGCCTTCGATCGAGGCCTTGGCCCGGCGGCTGCAGGATTGGGACGCCAAGCATCCGGGTTCGGATCCGATCGTCGGCCGCGGCTGGATCGAGACCCATTGGCCCGAGAAGCGCTTTCCCAGTCGCGCCGACCTGGACCGGGCGGTTCGCGACCGTCCCGTGGTGCTGACCCGCGCCGACGGTCATGCCCTGGTCGCCAATTCCAAGATGCTGGCCCTGGCGGGAATCACCCCGGGCACGCTCGCCCCGGCGGGCGGCCAGATCCTGAAGGACAGCGCGGGCGAGCCGACCGGCATGCTGATCGACAATGCGATGGAGTTGGTCGAGGCCAAGCTGCCGAAGCCGAGCGCGGAGATGCAGGCGCAGGCGGTGAAGCGCGGTGTCGACCTCTACGCCTCAAGGGGCTGGACGGGCCTGCACAATATGGGGGCCTCGGCCCAAGAGGTGGCGATGCAGGTCGCGCTGGCGGCCCAGGGACAGCTGCCGATCCGCGTCGACAACTATATGACCCAGACCGAAGGGCAGGGGGTGCTGACGCGGGGCCCCTCGCAGGACGCCAGCGGCCTGGTCCGCACGCGCGGGGTGAAGCTGTACATGGATGGCGCGCTCGGATCGCGCGGTGCGGCGCTGCTGACGCCCTATGCCGATGCGGAGGGGACCGGCCTGCTGCTGACCCCACCCGAGACCATCAAGGCCGTGCTGGCGCAGGCCAAGGCCTCCGGCGCCCAGATCGCCACCCACGCCATCGGCGACCGCGGCAACCGCCTGGTGCTGGACGCCTACCAGCAGGCCTATGGCCCCGACGCCGCCGGCTTGAAGGCCGCGCGCTGGCGGGTGGAGCACGCCCAGGTCCTGGCCCCGGACGACCTACCGCGCTTCGCCCGGCTTGGCGTTGTGGCGTCCATGCAGCCGTCGCACGCGATCGGCGATCTGTTCTTCGCACCGAGCCGGCTGGGGAGCGAACGATTGAAGGGCGCCTATGCCTGGGAGAGCCTGCTGAAGACCGGCGCGGTGATCGCGGCCGGATCGGACGCTCCTGTGGAGAAGGGCGATCCGCTGGTGGAGTTCTACGCCGCCGCCTACCGCCACGACCTGAAGGGCTTCGCCGGAGCGCAGTGGGGGCTGGATGAAGCCGTCACCCGCCAGCAGGCGCTGACCATGCTGACCGCCGGGCCGGCCTATGCGGCCTTCCAGGAGGGCGATTTGGGGACTCTGGCGGTCGGCAAGCCCGCTGACCTGTCGGTGTTCTCCGTCGACTTGATGACCGCGCCGTTCGCCGACATCGCCAAGGCGCATGCGGTGATGACCATCGTGGGCGGCAAGGTCGTTTACGAAGCGCCCCGGTAGGCGTCGATCCGGGCCTCAGCCGCGCGTCCGACCTCGGCCGAGGGGCGGTTCGTCTCGAACAACTGCGTGGTGGAGATAGCCGCCCTCGATCCGCAGCAGCAGGGCGTCGCCCAGCCGCCGTGGCGCGACGAGCGCGATAACCGCCTAGGGTCGGCGGTCCAGGCCCATTCGCACGGGGCGCTAAGGAACCGAGCGCGTCGGGACCTGGATGTCGCAGACGGTGAAATCGGCGCCCTTGGCGGCGCGGACCTCTTTGACCAGCGCACCGAACGCGGCGCTGTGTTCGTCGAGGATCTCGATCCGGGGCCGTTCGACGGGCGGCAGGTCGGCGGCGAGGCGGACCTTGATCATCCGGTCAGGATGGGCCGGCGGCTCGCCGACGGTCATGGCGCGGACGACGTCCAGGCCCTGAACCACCGCGCCCCAGACGGTGTAGTCGCGGTCCAACCGGCGGCTGGCCTCGCGCATGAAGAAGATCTCGGAGTTGGCGGTGGTCTCGGCGGCCTGGCGACCCATGCCCGCGACGCCGGGGCAATAGGCGCCCCAGGCCAGGCGGCCCGCCTGCGGGTTGCGCTGAAGCTCGATGTCGGACGCCGCGGCGAAGGGCGTGGCGCCGACGAAGCCCGATATCGCGTCGCTGGACCGCGCGACGACGGCGGCGTGCCCGGGCTGCTTCATGCGGAAGGTGAATTCCGGCGCGAGGTCGGGGTGACGCGAGACCCCGCCGTCCTTGTTGTCTGGATTGCCGGTCTGGTCGACGAAGTGATCGACCACGCGGTGGAACAGCAGGCCGTCATAGACGCCCTCGCGCGCCAGCAGCTTGACCCGCTCGACCGCCAGCGGCGCGAAGTCAGGGCGCATCTCGACGACGATCCGGCCCTTGGTGGTGTCGATGACCAGGGTCTGGGCGGGATCGAGCGCCCGCCACTCGCCCGCATGGGCGGCCGGGGCGAGCAGGGCGACGGCGAGAGCAAGGGCGCGGATCATGTCCCAGCCTGGCCGATCTTCGACAGGTCGAAGGGCGTCGTCTGGTAGAGCTGGTTGATCCAGTTGCCGAACAGCAGGTGGGCGTGGCTGCGCCAGCGGTTTTCCGGCGGCCGCGTCGGATCGTTGTCGGGGAAGTAGCTGTGCGGGGGGGCGATCGCCTTTCCGGCGGCGATGTCGCGGAAATACTCTTCGCTGAGCGAGCCGGAATCGTACTCGATGTGATTGAACATGTGCAGCGAGCGGTGGGCCGGATCGTCCAGCAGGCACAGGCCCGCCTCGTCGGATTCCATCAGGATATTCATGCCGCTAGCGGCGGGAATGTCTGCGCGCAGCACCTCGGTCCAGCGTGAGACCGGGATCGAGAAATCATCGGAGAAGCCGCGCAGATAGGGCGAGGCCGGCGCGAGATTTCGGTGGCGGTAGACGCCGAACGCCTTCTCCTCCAGCAGGTATTTGGGCATGCCGTGGAAGTGGTGGACCGCGGCCTGGGCGCCCCAGCAGATGTTGAAACAGCCGTGAACGTTGGTCTGGGTCCAGTCGAAGATCCGGCGCAGTTCGTCCCAGTAGGTGACCTCTTCGAACGGCATGGTCTCCACCGGGGCGCCGGTGATGATGAAGCCGTCGAACCGCTGGACGCTGATGTCCTCCCAGTCGTGGTAGAATGAGATGATGTGGTCGCTGGGGGTGTTGCGCGCCACGTGGTTGGTCATCTTGACCAGGGTCAGCTCCACCTGCAGCGGCGTCGAGCCGAGCAGTCGCGCGATCTGGGTCTCGGTCCTGATCTTGTTGGGCATCAGATTGAGCAGGCCGATACGCATCGGCCGGATGTCCTGGCGCACGGCGTCGGCTTCACCCAGCACCATGACGCCTTCGGCGTCGAGCGTGGCGCGGGCGGGGAGGTCGTCTGGAATTTTAATCGGCATCGACTGGTCTCGCTAGGCCGCGCCCCTGGCGGCCGAGGTGATTTGGCCATCCGTATAGCGCCTGTGGCAGGCGATGCGCTCGGCTAGATGTGCGGGCGGGGTCATTTGTCATCGGCGGGGCCTCGGGCCTAGGGTGGGCGAGCGGCGATGGCCCGGAGTTCGACGATGGCGAGGATGATCTCCGGAGCGGCGGTCCAGCGGGCTCGCCGGTTTGTCGAGACAACCGCCCGACCGTTGGACCGGGCCTATCTCGACTACGTCCTGCCCACGAGCGCAGGCTCGGCGGACCTGGTCATCGCGGAGTTGGCGAGGTTCCAAACTTCGGAAGGCGGCTTTGGACGCGCGTTGGAGCCGGACATTCGAACGCCAGCGCCCAGCGCCATCGCCACGAGTATTGCTTTTCAGTACATGCGCGGGATTGGCCTAGCGGCGCAGGGCTACCTAGCCCCCGCCGCGATCAAATACCTGCTTGCGACGCTGGATCGGCGGGCCTGGGTTTGGCCGGCCATTGACGAGCGGGTCGATGAAGGGCGGCACGCCCCGTGGTGGGCGCCCAATCTGGCGCGGTTTCGGGGCTATGTTCTCAATCCCACGGCCGAACTGCTGGGCTACCTGTACGACCACCGCGCCGACGTGCCGGATGAGGTTCTGGAGCGGGTGAGCCAGGGCGTGCTGAGCGCCGTCGAGGCCGCGGGGGTGATCGAGAGTCCCTACGAGCTTTGCTGCTGCATGCGGCTTGTCCAGACGAACGGGCTGCCAGCCGAAGTGCGAGGGCGCCTCCAGGCGCTGCTTCTTCCGTCGCTGATGGCGGCGGACCCTGACGACGAGCATCTCGACCTCCTGCGCCTGATCCCGACGCCGGGCTCGTTCGGATACGAGGTGGTCCGCGGCGGCCTTGAGCGCCAGGCGGAGCGATTGATCGCATCGCAGGGCGACGACGGCGGGTGGCGCCCGAGCTGGGAGCCGTGGGACGCGGAGGCGCACGTCGAATGGAGCGGGGTGATCACCAGCCAGGCGCTCATCAGCCTGTCCGCGCATGGCTATGTCGCGGCGTGAGCGCGGCTTACTAAGATGTAATGCAAGCTACCTTGTGACGCACACTACCTTGCGGTACGTACTAGCGAACATTGGAGATGTCTCGTGGTCGAAGCCGTTCAAGTCCAGCTGAAGAAGGGGGTGCTCGAGCTTTGCGTGCTGGCCTTGCTCTCCCAACACGACAGCTACGCCTACGAGATCGCGAGCCGCCTGGCTGAAGGGATCGATATGGGGGAAGGCACCATCTATCCGCTGATGCGGAGGATGCAGAACGACGGGTTGGTGGACACCTATCTGGTCGAGAGTTCGGCGGGGCCACCGCGTAAATACTACAAACTGACCGAGGCTGGAGTTGAGAGCTTTTCCGCGCAAAAGGCGGAATGGGCTGCATTTTCCCGCGCGGTCGAAGCCATTTTGGGAGACGCCGCATGAACCGCCAAGCGTTCATCGACCGGTTGCGGCTGGGCCTGTCGGGCCTGCCGCCCAAGGCCATCGCCGAGGCCGTCGCCGACTATGAGACCCACTTCACCGAGGGGCTGGCCGCGGGCCGGACCGAGGAAGAGGTGGCCGACGCCCTGGGCGATCCGGCCCGATTGGCCCGCGAACTGCGCGCCGAGACCGGCCTGAAGCGGTGGGAGGAAGAGCGCAATCCGACCTCCGCCGCGGGGGCGATCTTCGCCGTGCTCGGGCTCGGCGCCATCGACATCCTCATCCTGCTGCCGATCCTGATGACCGTGGCCGGGACGCTGTTTGGCCTGATCGTGGCGGCCATCGCCATCTTCGTGGGCGGCGGGGTGGTCTTCGCCGCCGGTCCGTTCCTCAATCCCCCAGGCGGAGCGGCCGTGGCGCTGCTCGGCGGCATCGGCCTGATGGCGGCCGCGGCGTCGCTGGGCGCCATCCTCACCCTTTGCGTCATCGGCCTGGTCAATGCCCTGGTCTGGTACGGACGCCTGCACTACCGGCTGTTGAAGCCCGCCATGGAGCCTAAGTCATGAGCAAGGTGGCCAATCCGATGATCCGTGTCCTTGTCCTGATCGCCATCACCGGCTTCTTCGTCGCCATCGTGGCGCTGGCCAGCGCCGCCGCCCTGGGTGGACCTGAACTGGCGACCCACAAGTGGGGCTGGTATTCCAACTGGGATATCGACGACCGCTTCGATCGGCACGATCATGATCGCGACGACGGCGATCACGATCGGCCGCCGGTCGCCTCGACGGCGACGCGGGAACTGGCCTGGGACGGTTCGTCCAAGGTTGTGTTCGCCATCCCCGCCAGCATCGAGTTCACCCAGTCGCCCGGACCTGGCCGCGTCAGCATCACCGGGCCGCGCGACGTCATCGAGCGGGTGACCCTGTCGGGCGGAAAGCTGAGCCTGGACAAGCCCGTAGAGGGCTATGTTCGGCTCCGGGTCGTGATGAGCGCGCCGGCCGTCACCGAGTTCGACCTGGGCGGCGACGACGAGCTGGAGATATCGAACTACAAGCAGGACAAGCTTTCGATCGTCGCCAGCGGCTCGTCGGAGGTGACCGTGCGAGGCGAGGCCAAACAGGTCAGCCTCGATCTGTCGGGGTCCAGCGAGGCCGACCTGTCTCAGGTGATCACTGAATCCGCCACCGCCGACGTCTCCGGCACGAGCGAGGCGTCCATCGCGCCCAGGCTGTCGGCGAAGATCGAGTCGTCCGGCTCCAGCGAGGTCAAGCTGACCACCAGGCCCGAGCGGCTGGAGACCGACCGCGCCGGCTCAGGCCGGGTGATGTTCGACGACGGCAGCGACGCGGTCGATACGCCCGCGCCAGCGCCGCTGCCTGTCTCGGCTTCGAAGACCTAGTTGCGTGTCTTCAGGGCGCGGGCGACGACGGGGGCCAGGCCCTGGGCGATGACGATCACGCCCTGGGCGTTGGGATGGAAGCCGTCGCTCTGGTTCAGGCGCGCGACCTGGGTGACGCCGGCCAGCAGGTTGGGATAGAGGATCGCGCCGTGCGCCTTGGCCACGGCCGGAAACACAGCCTGGAATTCGCGGGCATAGGCCTTGCCGATCACCGGCGGCGGGTGCAGCCCGGCCAGCACCACGGCGATCTTCCGCGCCCGCAGTCGGGCGACGATCTTGTCGAGGTTGGCCTTGGTGCGCTTGGGATCAAGTCCCTGCAGCAGGTCGTTGCCGCCCAGCGCGACGATGCAGACCGTGGTGTCCTTCTGGACGCTGAAATCCACCCGCGCCAGACCGCCGGCCGTGGTGTCGCCGGAGACGCCGGCGCCCCGCACCACCGCGTTAGCGCCCAGCTTGCGAAGCTGCGCCTGGAGTTGGACGGGAAGGGCGGCGTTGCTGGGCAGGCCAAGTCCGGCGGTGATCGAGTCGCCGAGCACGGTGACCACCGGCCGCGTCTGGGCGAGGGCCTGAGCTGGCCATGCGGCCAAGGCGGCGGCGAGCATGACGCGCCGGGTCGGAAAGCTTCTGGGTGTGTCGTCCATTCTGCTGTCCTATCTAGGTCATACCCCGTGAAGCTCAATCACCCCTGAGGTCTCCTTGTCCGAAGACTATCCGCCGCTCGTCGTGAGAGATGTCTCACTCACCCTCCCGTCAGCGGCCGGTCCCGTGGAAATCCTGCGAGACTTGAGCTTTTCCGTGGCGCCGCGCGAGCGCGTGGCGATCACCGGGCCGTCGGGCTCGGGCAAGTCGTCGCTGATCGCCGTGGCCGCCGGGCTGGAGCGGCCGACCTCCGGGAGCGTCGAGCTCCTGGGCCGGCCGCTGGCGAAGATGGACGAGGACGGCCGCGCGCGGCTGCGGCGTGGTCGGGTGTCGCTGGTCTTCCAGGCCTTCCACCTGCTGCCCAACATGACGGCCGAGGAGAACGTCGCCGCGCCGCTGGAGATCGCCGGGATCTCGGACGCCGACCGCGTGGCCCGTGAGTGGCTGGATCGCGTCGGGCTGTCCGGCCGCCTGCGGCACTATCCGCACCAGCTGTCGGGCGGTGAGCAGCAGCGCGTCGCCTTGGCGCGCGCGCTCGCGCCGCGGCCGGCCTTGCTGTCCGCCGACGAGCCGACCGGCAATCTCGACGCCGTCAACGCGGCCATGGTCGCCGACCTGCTGTTCGGCCTGGTGTCGGAAGAGGGCGCGGCCATGGTTCTGGTGACCCATGACGCCAGCCTCGCGGCTCGCGCCGACCGGCAGGTGCGGCTGGGCGGCGGCATGGCGTCGCCGGCATGACCCTTTTGGCCCTGCGGTTCGCCGCCCGTGAACTGCGCTCGGGGGTGAAGGGGTTCCGGATCTTCCTGGCGTGCCTGGCGCTGGGCGTGGCGGCCATCGCGGCGGCTGGCTCGACGGCGGAGGCCTCCCGCCAGGGCCTGGCCAGCCAGGCGCGGGAAATCCTTGGCGGGGACCTGGCCGTCACCGTCGAGCAGAGGCTGTTCGATCCCACCGAGCGCCAGGCCATCGAGGCGACCGGCAAGACCGCCTGGGCGGTCGCCGCGAGGGCCATGGCCCAGGCTCCGTCCGGCGAACGGCGGCTGGTGGAGCTTCGCGGTGTCAGCGAGGCCTACCCCTTGGCGGGGCAGGTGACGCTGGAGGGCGGTGGCGGGTTGGCGCAGGCGCTGGCGCCGCAGGGCGGCGTGGCCGGGGCGGTGGTCGAGCGGGTGCTGCTCGATCGCCTGGGGCTCAAGATCGGCGACCACATCCTGGTCGGCGAGCTGCCGCTGATCGTGCGCGGCGTGCTGGTGCAGGAACCTGACCGGCTGTCGCGAGGCTTTGCGCTGGGGCCGCGCGTCATGGTGCGTCGCCAAGCGGTGGAGGCGGGCGGCTTCCTGCAGCCGGGCTTGCAGTTCGTCGAGACGGCGCGGATCGCCCTGCCGGACGGCGTATCGCCGACCCAGGCCCGCAAGGCGCTGCGCAAGGTGATCGAGGATAGCGGCGTGAGGATGCGCGACCGCGAGGACGCCGCGCCCGGCATCCGCTGGCTGATCGATCAGCTCGAATACTTCCTGGGCTTCATCGGCCTGGCGTCGCTGGTGGCCGGAGGCCTGGGCGTCTTCGGCGCCGTCACCGCCTTCCTGGAGGAGCGCAAGCCGGCCATCGCGGTGCTAAAGGCGCTGGGGGCCGAGGGCGCCTTCATCCGCAATCTCTATTTGGCGCAGATCGGGGTTTTGGCCCTGTTGGGCGTGGCCATCGGCTTGGTGCTGGGGGCCGCCGCGCCGTTCGTGTTGGGCGGGCTGATCCCCGACGACCTTCCGGTTCCGGCCCTGTTCGCGCTCTATCCGGGACCGCTGATCCGCGCTGGCGCATTTGGCCTGCTGTCGGCGGCGGCCTTTTCGCTGGTTCCCCTGGCGCGTGCCCGAGCCACGCCGCCCGCCAGCCTGTTCCGCCGCGACGTCCAGGGCGGCTTGAAGCTCAGCGTCGAGACGGTGGGCGCGGCCATTGCTGGCCTGGCCCTGGCGGCGCTGTCGGTGCTGACGGCCCCGACGCCGCTGGCGGCGGGCCTCATGATCGGCGGAGTGGCGGTGTCCTTCGTCCTGCTCTGGGGTCTGGGCCTGCTGGCCGCGAAGGCTGCGGGCCGGCTACGGGCGGGCACGCGCGGATCGCTGCGGATGGGGCTCGCCAATCTGGCTGGGCCGCGCTCGGCGGCGCGCACGGCGGCTCCGGCCATTGGCCTTGGGGTGGGACTGCTGGCCTCGGTGGTGCTGATCCAGTCCAGCCTGCTGCGTCAGGTGGCCGAGGTGGCGCCCAAGACCGCGCCGGCCATGGTGTTCACCGAGATCCCCGGCGCGCGGGCCGCCGAGTTCGACCGCGTGGTCGGCGCCGCTTTCGGCGAGAAGCTCACTGTCGACAATTATCTGCGCG
The DNA here is from genome assembly GCF_030654915.1 of Phenylobacterium sp. Classification (GTDB taxonomy): domain Bacteria; phylum Pseudomonadota; class Alphaproteobacteria; order Caulobacterales; family Caulobacteraceae; genus Phenylobacterium. Next base: position 18,423 of record NZ_JAURWM010000070.1, read on the forward strand.
CGCCCTTCCTGACCGGGCGCGTCGTGGCGCTGAACGGCAAACCGGTGGACCGCAAGGCGATCGCCGAGAAGGAGCGCTGGGCCTATGACAACGACATCTCGATCTCGGCCATCGGCGCCGAGCCGCCGTCGGCGCAGGTGATCGAGGGCAGGTGGTGGCCAGCGGCCTATTCCGGCGCGCCGCTGCTCGCCATGGAGATCGACGCCGCCAAGGCCGGCGGGCTGAAGGTCGGCGACACTGTGACCCTCCAAGTCCTGGGCCGGGAGATCGAGGCGAAGCTCGCGGTCCTGCGCAAGGTCGATGTCGGCGGCTTCGGGGCGAGTTTCCCGCTGGTCCTGACGCCGTCGGCGCTGGAGGGCGCGGAATTGCGTCATGTCGCCATCGCCAAGGGCGACAAGGCGCAGGAGACGAGGGTGACCCAGGCCCTGGGGCGCGATTTCCCGGAGGTGAACGTCATCTCGGTGCGCGAGCAACTGGAAGCGGCCACCGACCTGTTCGACCGGCTGGCCCTGGCGATCCGTGGCGCGGCGGCGGTGGCGGCCCTGGCGGGCCTGCTGGTGCTGACCGGGGCCATCGCCGCCCGGGCTCAGGCGCGGACGCGGGAAGCCTCGATCCTCAAGGTGCTGGGGGCTTCACGATTGCAGATCATTTCCGCCTACGTGCTGGAGTACGGCGCGGTAGGGGTGATCGCCGGCCTGACTGGCGTCGCGCTGGGGTGCCTGGCGGCCTGGCCGGTGGTGACGCTGGTGTTCAAGGCGGACTGGGCCGTTGACTGGACCGGGGTTGCGGCCTTGGTCGGAGGCGCGGCTGTCATGGCCGGGCTGGGGGGTGTGTTGGCGTCGCTGCATGCGCTCGCCAAACGACCGGCTGCCGCACTTCGTGCTGAATGATCGTCCCATATTAAGAATCTGGTCACCAACGCAGCGCGTATTCCTGTTAATGATGTCCGCTCAGCACACCAGTCCCGCTTTCGATCATGGCGCCGCGCTAAGGGTGCCGCCGCCGCATGACACTCGTAGCTGGCACAAGCTGTGGGCCTGGCTGGGCGACGACGCCCAGGCCATGACCGAGGCCGGCGCGGTGCAGGTCTGCACCCCCGACGGATGGACCATCGCCCAGCCCGGCGACTGGATCGTGCTGTCGGTCAGCGGCGATTTCCATGTCGCGCGCACCGGCGGCCGCCGCTTCTGGGACGCCTGAACGACAAAACGCCGCCCGCCTTTCGGCGAGCGGCGTCCTGATGTCTTAAGCGCTAGAGCTTAGGCGAAGGCATAGGCCTGACGGCGACGCGAGGTGCGGACCATTGAGCCGACAGCGCCGAAGCCAATGATCATCATGGCCCAGGTGGCCGGTTCCGGCACGGCGCTGCTCAGCGGGGCGCTGATGGTGATGTTGTCCAGGATGAGCTGATCGTAGCCATACTTGTTGAACTTATTGCCGCTGATGCTTTGGACCCGGAGTTCGTCGAAGAGTTGGCCATCGGTTCCAGAGAAGCCGATCGTCTTCAACGACGATGAGGCGATGTTGCCGAGCCCGTTGACGAAGCCGCTGAACACCAAGGCGCCGTCCTGGAACAGTTGGTATTGCAGTTTGGCGTTACCAAACCAGTTGCTGCCGCCGGCGAGGAACTCGATGGCGCTGAAGTCGCCGCCGTCGGCCAGCGAGATCTTGGTGTAGCCGGAGCCGCCGCCCAGCGGGGTCCAGCTGTGCTTGCCGACTGGGTTCAGGGTGGTCAGGGTGGTCAACTCGCGGCCGACGTACTGAACCTTGACGCCGCCTTCGGTGTAGCCGGCGGCGCCATTGTAGAACGTGCCGCCGATGGCTTCGAAGCCATTGGAGTTGCCGGTTGCGCCCAGGAAATCGCCGTTGTGGACGGTGACGCCAGCTTGCGCGGCGGTGGAGATCGACAGACCGGCGGCCAGCGCCAAGACCAGACCCTTGATATTCATATTCAGCCCCCGATGTGGGCCGCCGCGGCGTCCCAATTTGAATTCACGAATTGTCACATCGCAAAGGCGGCGCCACCTGGCAGGCGAGTTTGTCGGTCATTGAGGGAATTATGTCGTTCCGCGCCCGGCCCGCTCGGCGCTAGATCGCTCCAGACTTGAAGGAGCCCTGCGATGTTGTTGCTGAAGCCCAATTGCGAGTGCTGCGACCGGGACCTGCCGCCCGCCTCGCCGCACGCGCGCATTTGCTCCTTCGAGTGCACGTTCTGCGCCGACTGCGTCGATCAGGTCCTGAACGGGGTCTGCCCGAACTGCGGCGGGAACTTCGCGCCGCGCCCGATCCGGCCGGTCTCGTTGCTGGCGAGCAGGCCGGCTTCGAGCGAGCGGGTGCTGGGAACTGGCGAGGCCTGTGTCGCGCGCAGGTCGGCGGCCTAGCTTTTGAGAGCTTCCCAGGCCTGACGGGCGGCGGTGAGGCGTTCTTCGGTGTTGGTGGCGATCTGGGTCTGGGCGTCGAAAGCCACGCCGGTCATGTCGCCGCGCCGCCAGCGCGTGCGCACGTCATAGACGACGCCGCCCTGAAGCTGCAGCACGACGAACCGTGGCGGCAGCGGATAGATCGATGAGATCTGCAACCGCGCGCCGCCCTTGCTGAGATCGACGATCGAGCAATCGGCCCAATGGGCCATGGCGGGGCCATAGAAGACCCGGGCCCGAAGGTTGGTGTCCTGGCGGGGGGATTCGCGACGGTCGATGTCGTTGAGGGCGCTCACGGGCTCTTCCTGACAGGAAACGCTTTCGGCTAGCTTAACCTTATCGTCTTCCCAAAGCGTTGAAAGCACACGAATTGTGGCGCGTGAAAAGGCGGCGCTTCGTCGCGTCCTAGGGTTGAGACGCTGAAAGTCCTTTAATCAGACCCTGCACGTAGGCGCGCATTCCGTCCGCCATTGAGACCGCGCCGCCGCTGAGCAACCACTGCAGGCGCAGCCCGTCCAGCACCGCCGTCATGTTGGCGGCCTCCAGGTCGGGGTCTAGGTCTGCCCGCAGATCGCCGGCTTGGGCGGCTTCGCGAAAAGCTTCGGCCAGCATCGCGCGGAAGCTCTCATAGCGCTGGACGAAATAGGCGTTGATCTCCGATCCGTCCTGCAGGTGCTCGGCCGAGAGCGTGACATCCAGCGCGGTCAGGATCGGATCGGCCTCCAAGTCGGCGCCAAACTCGGCCATTCGCAGCAACAGGGGCAGGCCGCGGGCGTCGCGAACCTGCTCCAAGGTCTCGTCTTGCTCGCGGTCGCCTTCCGCGATCACCGCCAGCAACAGGTGGTTCTTGGTGGGGAAATGATAGAGCAGGCCGGCGTCGGTCAGACCCGCCTCCTGGGCGATGGCGGCCAGGCTGGCGCCCTTGAAGCCCTGCCGCGAGAACAGGCGGCGTGCGGCCTCCAGCACCGCCGTGCGCCGGGCGCGGCCGCGCGGCTGCCGGGTTCCAGGTGGCGAAGATGTCATCAGATCATGCCGCGCTGCAGGTTGCGCAGCGGACGGAAGCTGATCGGGCGCAGCCGCTGGCCGGCCATCAGTTCGGCGGTTTGCCGGGACATGGCGCAGGCGTGGTCGTTCACCCGGATATGGGCCTGGGTGGTGTCGTAGCCGCGCAGTTCTGGGCCGTCATAGACCGGATGCAGATTGACCTCGGCGACACCGGGTTCCAGCGCGGGCAGGACCTGAGCCAGCAAGTCGGCGGTCGGTCTGCCCCATTCGGAGACGAACTCGTCGGGGAAGACCACGCCTCGCGCCAGGGCCTGCGCCCGGCACGGGAAGCCGAGCCTGGCCTCGAGGCCTGGTCCGACCATCCGCAGCGGCAGGGCGAACTCAAGCGCCATTTCCACATAGATCTCGAAGAACCGCGGATCGATCTGGTTGCCGCCCATATGGGAGTCGATGTGGGTGACATCGACGCCCCAGGAGATGGCCTGCTGGATCTGGGCGCGGCACTCGCGGCGCACATCCTCCGGATCGGCATGGCGCATGACATGGCCGACATTGGTCGGCAGGTAGCCGTCCTGGTCGTGCAGCGACCAGGCGCCGGTCAGCGAGCGCCACCGATAGCCGGGGTACTCGGCGGTCAGGGTCAGGTGGACGCCGACGTCGAGGCCCTGAAACATGTCCACCGCCTCCCGCGCCCAGGGGCAGGGGACCATCAGGGTGGCGCTGGTGGCCACGCCCTCGCGCATGGCTTCGAGGCAGGCCAGGTTCGCGGCGTGGCTGGAGCCGATGTCGTCGCAATTGACGATCAGCAGCCGCTCTTCGGGACCGTATCCGAGACGTTCGACAAGGCTCATCATCGCGCGGTCCTCAGTGGAAGTTCAGGCCGTGGGCGTTCAGCAATTCATCCAGCATTGGCGCGGCCACGTCGAGGTCGCCGACCAGCGGATGAGCGAGCAGGGCCTGGAGGGCGATGTCGCGGCTGCGGGTCATGGCCGCCTGGACCGTCAAGGTCTCGTGGGTCTTCACCGCCTGGACCAGGCCGCGATAGGCCAGCGGGATCTCACCGACCGGCAGGGCGGTGGCGCCCTGGGCGTCCACACGGCAAAGGGTTTCGACAGCGACGTCGTCAGGCAGGCTGGCGACCGCGCCCCGGTTCAGAGTGCTCATGACGATCTTCGTCCCCCGGTCGTTGCGGATGGCGTCCAGAGTGTCGAAGGTGACGCCGCTATAGCCTTCGCCGCCGCGCCGGATCAGGGCCGGCGGCTTGGTGTGGACGGCGGGGTCCGCGGCCTCGGCGAGGACCTCGGCCTCGATGTCCATGACGGCCTGGGCGCGTGTGCGGGACGCGGCTTGCAGTTCGGCCAGTTCGGCGCGGCGATGGAAATAGAGGTCTGCGTACTTCTCCACCGGGATCGCGCCGAGCAGGGGGGCGATCTTCAGGGCCGAGGCGAAGAGGGCGTTGTCGCCGTTGTAGGCTTGGGCCAGCCAGGCGATAGCCGCCGGCGTCACGTCCTCGCCCTTGACGGTGATGGCGTGGATGAAGCCCAGATGGTTCAAGCCGACACTGGCGATCTCGACGGCGCCGAATTGCGCGGCGAGCATGCTCCGGAGCCTGGCCTGCATGAGCGGAATGCTGGAACAGAGACCGACCAGCCTGGCGCTGGTGTGGTTGAGGACAGCTTCGGTGACCACCCCGCTGGGGTTGGTGTAGTTCAAGATCATCGCGTTCGGCGCGACCTCGGCGATCACCTGGGCGACCTGGATCATCACCGGGATGGTCCGCAGGGCCTTGAACATGCCGCCTGGCCCGGTGGTCTCCTGGCCGATCACGCCGTAGCGCAGCGGGATGGTCTCATCGATCTGACGGGCGGCCATGCCGCCGACGCGGATCTGGGTGACCACGAAGTCGGCGCCCTTGGCGGCGACAGCGAGGTCGGCGCTCTCGCGCACCGAGATATTCTGGCCACTCGCCTGCACCATCCGGCGGGTGAGGCCGGTCATGACCGCCAGGCGCTCGGGGTTGGAGTCGATCAGGCTGAGTTCGGCGATCCCGAGGTCAGGCCGCGCCAGCACGCCCTCGACGATTTCCGGCGTGTAGCTGCCGCCGGCCCCGACGATACACAGGCTGATTTCGGTCATGAGGCGGTCTCCAGGGCTTGGGCGAGGGAGGCGAATAGCGGGCGAGGGGGGCGCCCCATCTGGAAGGCGGCCAGCACCGCGGCGCCGACTTCCGGGGCCAGGGCGACGGGAACCTGGACCGCTTGGGGGCAAGCCGCCGCCAGTCGCGCCTTCAGAAGGTCTTGCAGGACCGCGCCGCCCTGATTGATGACGCCGCCGCCAAAGGCGATCTCGAACCGCCCCGCCATCCCGGCGGTCATGGCCTGGGCGGTGAGGACATAGTCGGCGACGGCCTGTTCGACGATCCGCGTCGCGGCCACATCGCCCTGTCGCCAGGCGTCGAAGACCACCGGGGCGATGGAGGCGCGGCGCGCCTTGGCGGCCGGCTCGCGGAAGAACCAGGCGGCGAAATCTCGCGCCTCCACTCGGCAATGCGCCAAGACCAGGTCACGCAGTTCGGTCGGCGGAGCCCGGCCGTCGATCATCCGCGCGGTGAGCGCGATGGTCGCGCGGCGCAGGTCGAAGACCTCGGCCACGTCGATGCTGTCATAGATGGCCTCAGCCCCGTAGGCGTCGCGGTGGGCGGTGGTAATCCCGCTGCCGTGCTGGACCAGAGCCGAGCGCTCGGCGGGCGAGGCGCCCCAGAGGGCGACCACGCCGTCATTGACCAGGGTCAGTCGTCCATGGAGGCCCAGCCGCTCAGCGATCAGCCGATGCTGCTGCGCCTGCTCGTCGGGATAGTCGACACCGCTCAAGCCGATGGCGAGGTGGGCGACATCGGCCAGGGTGACGCCCGCCTGCCTGCATAGGCTGGCGATCATCGGCTCGACGACCGAGTAGAACGGCTGATCGGGCAGGCCGACAATCGCCGCGCCGACGTCGCGGGCCTGGGCCAGGACCTGGCCTCGGGCGTTGCAAAGTACGCCCGCCGTCTTCGCGCCGCCGCTGTCGAGGCCGATGAAGATCATGTCCGCCCTGCCGCGCCTCAGGGTGCGCGAATAATTCTTGTGATCACTAAGTTTTTTATCAGCCGCCGAGCGGATGGCAAGATGCGGCGCGTGGGGGCTCGAAAAACTGTCGGGGGGATTAGACTTCGGGGGCTCCCGCAGGCGGCGCGCCTGGCGCATAAGCCCCGCCCATGATCAGCAGGATTGAGGCGGCGCTTCGCCGAGGCACGCCGGTTAGGTTCGGAGACGTTTGGCGGGCGGGACTGGGCAGCCTGCTCGGCATCGCCGTGACCGGCGTGCTGGCGCGGCTGTTCATGGGCGGCGACGCTCTGGCCGAGCCGTTGCTGGTCGCGCCGCTCGGCGCTTCGGCGGTGCTGTTGTTCGCTGTTCCCGCCAGCCCACTGACCCAGCCGAGAGCGGTGATCGGCGGCAGCATCCTGTCGGCCCTGGTCGGCGTGAGTTGCGCGAAGTTCGTGCCCGATCCGCTGTTGGCAGCCTCGCTCGCGGTGGCTGGCTCCATCGCGCTGATGTCGCTGCTGGGTTGCCTGCATCCGCCGGGTGGAGCGGTGGCCCTGACCTCGGTGATCGGCGGCGCGGCGGTGACCGATCTCGGATACGGTTTCGCCCTGGTCCCGGTCGGACTGGGCGCGGTGTTGCTGGTGGCCTGCGCCGTGGTGTTCAACACACTGGTCGGACGCTCCTACCCGCACCGCGTAAAGACGCCGGCCAGTCCGCATGCGACGGCCGACTCGATCCCGGACGAGCGTATCGGCTATCGGCCCGCCGACCTGGACAAGGCCCTGGCGCAGTATGGCGAATTGCTCGACGTCAGCCGCGAGGACCTGGACGCCCTGTTCCGCCAGGTCGAGCTTCAGACCCACAAGCGGCTGCATTCGCAGATTCTCTGCGGAGAAATCATGTCGTGCGACGTCGTGACCCTCGACGCCCATCAGAGCGCCGAGAGCGCCCTGGCGTTCCTGCGCCAGCACGACCTGAGGACCGCGCCGGTGATCGACGCCGAGCGGCGGGTGGTCGGTATGGCGCGGCGGGCCGAACTGCAGGCCGCGCGGGGCAGGCTGGTCGAAGCCGCGCTGGACCCCTTCGTCCACCGTGTCCGAGAGAAAACGCCTATCGAGGCCTTGCTGCCGCTGCTTTCCAGCGGTGCGGCGCACGAGGCGATGGTGGTGGATGAGAACCGGGTCCTGGTCGGGATCATCACCCAGACCGACCTGATCGCCGTGCTTTACCGCGCCCACATCGTCGAGGCCGTGGTGGCAGGCGGCGGCGCCTGACCGGGGATAAACGGTCTCCAACCGACAATTCGACCGGCTTGCACTAGAAACAGTGTCCGACCCCGTCGTATCGAGAGGCGCGCGGCTGAAGCCGCCGCGCACGGGTAACTTATGGAAGGACCAGGCTTTGGATGACGCTCTACGGCGCGCGGCGCTCGCCTATCACGAGTTCGGACGACCGGGGAAGCTGAGCGTAGAGCCCACCAAGCCGATGGCGACCCAGCGTGATTTGGCGCTGGCCTACTCGCCGGGCGTCGCGGCGGCCTGCGAGGCGATCGTCGAGAACCCTGACATGGCCGAACGCTTGACGGCGCGGGGCAACCTAGTCGCGGTGATCACCAACGGCACGGCGGTGCTTGGCCTGGGCAATATCGGGCCGCTGGCCTCCAAGCCGGTGATGGAGGGCAAGGCTGTCCTCTTCAAGAAGTTCGCCGGCATCGACGTGTTCGACCTGGAGGTGGACGCCACCGACCCGGCCCGCTTCATCGAGGTCGTCGCGGCCCTGGAGCCGACCTTCGGCGGCATCAATCTGGAAGACATCAAGGCGCCGGAGTGCTTCGCTATCGAGCGCGAGCTGCGTGCCCGGATGAAGATTCCGGTGTTCCATGACGATCAGCACGGCACGGCCATCGTCTGCGCCGCCGCGGTCCGCAACGCCCTGATGATCCAGGGCAAGAGCCTGGCCGATGTGAAGCTGGTCACCTCGGGCGCGGGCGCCGCGGCGCTGGCCTGCGTGGACCTGCTGGTCAGCATGGGCCTGCCGGCCGACAACGTGACCCTGACCGACATCAACGGCGTCGTGCACACGAACCGGGGCGACCTGACCCCGGAGCTGGCGCGCTACGCCCGGACCACCGACGCACGGCTATTGCCCGACGTGCTGGCGGGCGCCGACATCTTCCTGGGTCTCTCGGCGCCTCGGGTGCTGAAGAAGGAATGGCTGCCGCTGCTGGCCAAGAACCCGGTCATCATGGCGCTGGCCAATCCCGAGCCGGAAATCCTGCCCGAGGACGTGATGGCGGTGCGGCCCGACGCCATCATGGCGACCGGCCGGTCCGACTATCCGAACCAGGTCAACAACGTCCTCTGCTTCCCGTTCATCTTCAGGGGCGCGCTGGATGTCGGCGCCACCGAGATCAACGAGGCGATGAAGCGGGCCGCCGCCGAGGCCATCGCCAATCTCGCCCGCGTCGAGGCGAGCGAAGTGGTGGCGAGCGCCTATGCCGGCCAGGTCCCGCTGTTCGGCCGCGACTACGTGATCCCCAAGCCCTTCGATCCCCGGCTGATCCTGGAGATCGCGCCAGCGGTGGCCCAGGCGGCGATGGATTCCGGCGTCGCGCGCCGGCCGATCGCCGACTTCGAGGCCTATCGCCGCGAACTGGAGCAGTACGTCTATCGCTCCGGCCAGCTGATGCGGCCGGTGTTCACCCGCGCCCGCGAATGCAAGCGCCGCATCGCCTTCGCCGAGGGCGAGGACGAACGTGTGCTGCGCGCCGTGCAGACGGTGGTCGACGAGCAGTTGGCGCGCCCGGTGCTGGTGGGCCGGCGCGAGATCGTCGAGGCCAAGATCCGCGAGCTCGGCCTGCGGCTGACGCTCGACCAGGACATCGAGGTGTTCGATCCCTTCACCGATCCGTCGGTGGCTGAGATGACCGCCGAGTACCGCGCTATTGTCGAGCGTCGGGGCACCCCGCCTGCGGCGGCGATGCGTCGGGTCACCAGCCGGCCGACCGTGACGGCGGCCATGCTGCTGCGCCGGGGAATGGTGGACGGCGCCCTGGTCGGCGGCAGCGGCGACTGGTGGCGGCACTTCACCTACGCCCTGCCGATCGTGCCGGCGCGACCTGGCGTGTCGCGGATCTCGGCCTTGTCGGGTGTGATCATGCCGAAGGGCGCGCTGTTCTTCTGCGACACCCACGTCAATGTCGATCCGACCGCCGAGCAGCTTGCGGAGGCCACCATCCTGGCCGCCGAGGCGGTGCGCGGCTTCGGAATCACGCCGAAGGTGGCGTTGCTCTCGCACTCCAGCTTCGGCTCGAGCAATTCTCCCTCGGCTCGCAAGATGCGCCAGGCCTTGGCCTATGTCCGCGATCTCGCGCCCCAACTCGAAATCGACGGCGAGATGCACGGCGACGCCGCGCTGAGCGGAGAGGTGCGGTCGCGCTATGTCTCGGACGGGGCCTTCGCGGGCGAGGCGAACCTGTTGATCGCCCCGTCGCTGGACGCCGCGAACATCGCGCTCACCCTACTGAGCGCGGCGACCGACGGCCTGCAGGTTGGGCCGTTGCTGCTGGGCCTCGAGCGGCCGCTGCACGTCCTGAACCCCACGGCGACGGCGCGCGGGATCGTCAATATGACGGCGCTGGTCGCGACCCAGTCCATGGTCGAGGGCTAACGCCAGGGCAGGGGACGCCGGCTGGTGTCCCCTGCCACCGGCCCGAACACGCCCATGTCGGTTTACCTAGGGCGCACAATGTCCGATGGGTAGGATCCGATCCTTCCGAAGGCCGAAGCACCATGACCGATACCCCGGACAAACCCGAGCCGACGGAAGAAACGCCGATCCAGCGCGCCCTGCGCATGAAGAAGGCGAGCATCGAGGCCAAGCCGAAGCCGCCGCGCGGCGGACGCTTCCAACGCGAGCAGGCCGCGGCCGCTCAGTCATCTTCGAAGTCCAAGCCCTGGATGTCTCGCTAGGGCCAGGCGTCAGGCTGGCGGGCTCTTCGGTAGCACCGCCAGCAGGCGGTCGATGTCGTTCATGTCGTTGAACACCGCCAGCGAGATCCGGAACCGGTTTTGCGACACCGTCATGCGGATGTCGGCCTTTTGCAGCAGGTCGCCCAGTTTCCGCCGGGCGTCCTTCAGCGCGAACCCTACCAATGCTGTCCGGGAACCCAGCGGCGTCAGCGGCTCGTAACCCCGCCGGCGCAGTTCGCTTTGCAGGGCGTCGGCCAGGGGCTGGCGCGCGGCCTGGAGGTTCGCCACCCCCAGTTGGTTGATCCAGGTCAGGCTGTGGTCGAGTTGGACCACGCCGGTCCATGAGGTCGTGCCCATCCCGAACAGGCCGGTCGCATTGGATTGCGCGGTGGCGTCAACGACGCTGTCGCCCGGCGGATCGTAGGGCAGGACGTGGCTCTGGAAACTGGCGACCTGGTGATAGCCCCACCAGGGCCTTGTGAGCTGGTCCTGGATCTCCTTGCGGACATAGAGAAAGCCCAGGCCGAAATCGCCCATCAGCCACTTGTAGGAAGACGAGGCGGCGAAATCGACGCCGGCCGCCCGCAGATTGGTGGGCGTTGAGCCGGCCGCGTGGACGATGTCGGCATAGACATAGGCGCCATGGGCGTGAGCCAGGTCGCAGACGCGCTTCAGGTCGTGTTCGAAGCCGTTGACGGTCGAGACCAGGCTGATCGCGACCAGCTTGGTCTTGTCATTCACCGCCGCCTCCATCTGGTCCATGTCGATGGCGCCCTCGGCGGTCATGGGCAGGGTCACGACATCGACGCCGGCCTTGCCCAGTTCGCCGTAGGTGTAGAACGAGCCGAAGAAGTGCAGGGCGTCGGTGACGATCCGCCCGCCGGCTTGCGGAAAGCCCAGGGCCTGGAGGACCAGGTTCTCGCCCATGGTCGTGGACTGGATGAAGCACAACTCGTCGGGCTCGGCGCCGACCAGGGCGCCGAACTGGGCGAAGACGTTCTTTTCCTTGTCGTCCATGCTGTAATTCGGCGTCGTGCCGTCGCGGGTCTTGTAGCGGAGGTACTCCTCCAACGCCGCCCGCGCGCCGAGCGGCATCGGGTGGGTGGAGCCGGAGTCGAGATAGGTGAACGGCATCGCGGCGAAGGCGGCCTTGGCCGGCGATGCGCCGAGTTTTCGGGGCGCCGCGGCGGCCATGGCGATGGAGGGCGCGGCGGTCGCCGCCGCCACCAGGGCTCTGCGTGTGAAGGTCATGGGCGTTTCGGTTCGATCAGATTTCGGGGGCGTGGCGCCAGGCGCCAAGCCTATCGCCGCGCGGCCGCATTATCTTGTCGTTCTAACCCTGCGGGCCGCGCGCCCTTAGATAGCTTATTCAAGGCCCGCGAGGGCGTGATCCAGGAAGGGTGCGATTGTGAAGGCAAGGTTGGTCATCCTGTCCGTGGCGATGGCGCTCGGCGGGCTGCAGGCGCCTGGCGCGGCCTTCGCCCAGCGCGATCCCACCGGTAGGTGGGACGCGCGTGAATTTCCCCGCGAGCAGCGCGAGCAGCGCCTGCGCGCTTGCGCCGACTACAAGAAGGAAGTCCGTGAGAAGGCGATGACCACTTCCCCGGTCGTTCCTCGCGCCGCGCCGCCGGAACGACCGCCCTGTGGTCGCCTGAAGCCCTGAGCGCGCGGCGGCGATGGCGTTAGTTGTCGTGCAATCTGAGATTATCCGTTTCCCCGATATTCCCTTTGGTTGAGTATCGGCTGTCGCGGAGACTGCATTGGTCCGCGCGCCGCGATCAGGTGGGCGTAGATGCGAATTTTCAAGCTTTCGGGTCTCTTCGTGGCGGGTCTGAGCGTTCCCGGCTGGAGCTTTGCTCAGGAGCGTGATCCGACCGGCCGCTACGATGTCCTGGAGCCCGCCGAGCATATCGAGGAGATGCTGGAGCCTGACGTCCGCGCCCTGACAGGCAGGCTCTTCACAGTCGATCTCTCATTGGCCGGGGCCTTTTCGACCAACGCCGGTCAGACCAGTTCGGCCCCGGTGAAGACCGGCGTCGCCACCCCCAGCGTCGCGATCCGAGCCGTGCCGGTCTCGCTTGGAACCTGGGAGGTGCGCGGCGGCTTGACCGCCGACGGCGACTATCTGACGGGCGACTACAACGATCGGTTCGGGGAGGGGCGCCTGGAGGCGCGGGGCTCAGCCGAGCGCAGCCTGGGCCCGGGCGACCTGAGGATCGGGTATCGAGTCCAGGGCGGCTTCTCGAACGACTTCGCTGAGCGTGCCTATACCCTGCAGGTCGGCAGCGTCGCCTATACCGCCAACATCCAGGCGTTGCGGGCCGAGGTGTCGGCCGAACACCAGGCTTCGGACGTGGCGAATCTTCGCCGGACCCGGGTCACGAGCCTTGTGGCCTATCGGCTCCCCGGGCAGCAGTTCGGACACGACATCACGCTCGGCGCCATGCTGCAGTTCTCCGACTTTCGGGCCGGCGACAATCGCAATCGCAACGATGTCAGCGCCCAGATCTCGCTGGGCGCGGCGAGGGCGTTCTCAAACGGGGTGTCGCTTGGCTGGTTCGCGGCGTTCACGCACCGTTTTTCGAACCGCGAGCAATCGCGTTTCACCGAATTCGATATCGGGCCGACGCTCAGCAAGACGTTCTGATCTGCTCAGACTTTGAGGGTTTCGGAGGCGGTGAGGGCGGGCCAGACCTATCGCCTGCCGAGCAAATCCTTGCGGCCTGTCCCGGCGAGCGCGAATACTCCCGTCATTATCAAGAAGCCTGGCGACCTGGCCAAAACTCATAGGGACGGCAAACTCATGATCAGCACCCGCATTACCGATATGTTCGGCATCGAGACGCCAATTGTCATGGGCGGAATGACCGGCGTCGGCTACGCGCCGCTGGTGGCGGCCGTGGCTAACGCCGGCGCACTGGGCTTCATCGTTGCGCACCATTCGCCTTCGGCCGAAGAGCTCTGGAAAGAAATCCAGCGCTGCCGCGACCTCACAGACAAACCCTTCGGCATCAATCTGACGCTGTTGCCGTCGCTCAATCCCATTCCCTACGACGAGTATCGGCAGGCCATCATCGAGTCCGGGATCAAGATCGTCGAGACCGCCGGCCGTAACCCCACCGATCATTTGCCGGACTTCAAGGCGAACGGTGTGAAGGTCATTCACAAATGCACCTCGGTCCGCCACGCGGTGACCGCTGTGCGATCCGGGGTCGACGTGGTCTCGATCGACGGGTTCGAATGCGCCGGTCACCCGGGTGAAGATGATGTCGGCATCGTCGTGCTGTTGCCGGCGACGGTGGACGCGGTCGACGTTCCGGTGATCGCCTCGGGCGGCATGGCCGATGGTCGCGGCCTGGCGGCGGCCCTGGCCTTGGGCGCCGACGGCGTCAACATGGGCACGCGCTTCATGGCGACCCAGGAATGCGCCATCCATGAAAACGTGAAACGCAAGATTGTCGAAAACACCGAGCGCGACACCCTGCTCACCAATCGCACCCTGCGCAACACCAGCCGCGTCGCGCGCAACGCCGTGTCCGAGGAGGTGGTGCGAATCCAGCAGGACGCCAGCAAGACGATCGACGACGTCCGTCACTTGGTGGCCGGCATTCGCGGCCGCACCAATGTCATGGGCAAGGGCGACACCGACGACGGCATCTGGACGGTCGGTCAGAGCCAAGGCCTCATCCATGACATCCCGACCGTGGCCGAGATGGTCCGCGACGTGAACCGTCAGGCCGAGGAGTGCCTCACCCGCGGCGCGCGGCGCGTGACGGTCACGAACCTTCAACCCGCCTGAGGAAGGTCGCGGCCTGCGCGTCGAGGACGACAAAGGGCGCTGGCCGGAGACATGTATGTGGAAAGGGGAGGGGCGGTGTAGGCCGCCCCTTAGCCCGGTTTGGTGGGGGTGAGCGAGATATCGACCATGATCTCGGCCGAGATTTCCTCCAGCGCCGCTTGAACCGTCTCCGCCGCTAGCGTGGGCGGCAACCTCAAACGTGCGTCCATGTGGAATAGCGGGGCGCCCGAGTGGGGCTCGACGCTGATGCGCGTATCGAAGTCTTCGATGTTCGCGTCGAGACGGCTCAGCACCGCCGTGACCTGGTGAACGATCCCTGAGCGGTCCTGGCCGACCAGGCTGAACTGAACCGTAGCGCCCGCAGCTTGCGTTTCATCGATCGCCGGGGAGATCCGGACCTCAAGACCCTGAGAGTCGACCTCGCGTATCGCCGCGCGCAACGCATCAACGCTGTCGCTATCCAGTTCGATCAACACCGATCCGACATAGAGACCGCCAAGCCGGCTGAGATGGCTCTCAAGCCAGTTGCCGCCAGCCGAAAGGACCGCGGCCGCAAGCGCCTGGGTAAGGCCGGGCCGGTCGCTGCCGACGATGCTCAAGATCAAGGTGGCCATATGCGACTTTCAAAAGGACCGACGAGGGCGGGCGGGGGCGCCATGATCGGCCATGGGTTGGTGCGTAGACAAGCAAGCATATCGCTTGCGCGGCGATCCTCGCCCGAATGATTTGAGTGAACGGGCCACGCGCTCGATCCGCCCGTCAATCCCCAGCCGGTGGCTAGGCGCCCGCGCCGCGATCAGCCTGGACTAGGCGCCGCACCTAACAGCCGTCGTTGTTGCCGAGCGCCTTCACCCTAAGGGTGCAACCATTTGCCCCAGGGACTCTTAGCTGAAGAGTGGAGGATAAGGTCCTTCTCTGCAAACTATTGGGATTATTAGGTTACGAGAATGGATCGGCAAAACGGAGTTGCACACCCAGAGGGTGTCGACAACACGACACATAGCGAACTGGCGGTGAATCAACCCATCAGGAGTTCGCTGTGGGACGCTATAGAATCCGACGCCACCAGATCTCTACAGTGCCTGATCGACGCGCTGCCCGACCCCGTGGTGATCAAAGACGCAGCCCACCGATGGGTGGCGGTCAATGCAGCGGTGTGCGCCCTGGCCGGCCGATCACGCGAGGAAATCGTAGGCCGTACGTCTTTCGACTTCTTTCCCGAGTCTCAGGCAAGGACCCAGTGGGCGGCTGACGACGAGGTGTTGGCCAGAGGCGGTGAAGCTGACTGGAGCGCGACGCTGCGCGCGCCTACGGGGAAGCTATATCAAGTTAGATCCCGTAACCGACGGCTGACCCTAGGAGCGCCCCCCAACGAGGCTGCATTCGTGCTGTCGACGGTGGAGGATGTCACGCAAGCTCACGAGGCTGAGCTTATGCTGCGCGAGAGCGAAGAGAACTACCGCTATACATTGGAGCTTAGCCCTCAAATTCCGTGGACGGCCCGACCTGACGGGGTAATTCTCGAAATCGGGCCGCGGTGGGAAACGCAGGTGCGGATGAGCCTCGACGAGGCGGCCGTCGGCGGATGGATCACCGCCCTGCATCCCGAGGATCTTGGCCCGACGCTTGACCTGTGGGCCAAGTCGCTCGCCACCGGCGAACCCTTTGACTTCCAGTGTCGCCTCGCCACGCCACGCGGTGATTATCGCTGGATTCGCGCTTGGGCCGCGGCGCGCCTCAGCCCCCAGGGAGAAATCCTGCGTTGGTACGGCACGCTCGAAGACATCCATGATCGAAAGTTGGCCGAGGCCGCCCTGGAGGTGAGTGTTCAGGAGTTTCGGGATCTCACCGGCTTCTCCCCCGTGATGATCTGGGTCAGCAACGAGACTGGGGCGACCACATTTCTGAATCAGTTGTGGTTTGAAACAACTGGGCAGGCGCAAGCTGAAGCCCTCGGGGCGGGATGGCTTGCCGCCGTCCATCCAGACGATCGCGGGGCGGTCGCAAAGGCCTTTGAGGAAGCTGCGGCCTGCGCGAAGCCCTTCCGGTCCGAGTACCGGCTCAGGCACGTTTCGGGGAACTGGCTCTGGGTCATCGACGCCGGCGAGCCGCGGTTTACTGCCGGGGGAGATTTCATCGGCTATGTCGGCACCGTGCTCGACATCACCGAGCGGCGACTGGCGGAGGCCGAGGCTCATAGAGCCGCCGCGCGCCTCTCCACCGTGTTGGAAAGCACCACCGACTGCGTCATCGGCGTCGACCGTTATGGCCAGATCAATTACCTGAACCGGAATGCGGAAATTAAGCTTGCGGCCTGCGAGCCCGAGCTGGGAAAAAAGCTCGGCGAGCTCTTTCCCGAGGAGCGCGGCGGCATCTTTAGTGAGCGCCTCGCCGAGGCTTTTGCAAGCCAGAGCACCGTGTCGTTCGAGTCTTATCTGCCGGCCCTGGACGAGTGGCTCGAGGTCCACGCCCACCCGACGAGCGAGGGACTTTCGCTCTTCTTCCGCAACATCACCGAACGTCGGCTGGCCGAGCAAGAGCGGCTGATCGTTCAAGAGAAAATCGCGCACATGGCGCGACACGACGCCCTGACGGGGCTGCCGAACCGGCTGTTCTTCAATGAAGCCCTGGGCAGGATCCTTGCCGAAGGTCGCGCCAAGCGAAAGACAGCCGTCCTGTTTCTAGATCTCGACAGCTTCAAGGAAGTCAACGACACCCTCGGGCATGCGGAGGGCGACGCACTTTTGCAGCTCGTAGCCCAGCGTCTAAAAAGCAATATCAGGGCCTCGGACACCGTCGCTCGGTTTGGCGGCGACGAGTTCGCCATTGTTCAGGCCGACATCCGTCGGCCCAGCGACGCCGTCGATTTGGCCGAGCGAATTATCAAGGACCTCGCCGAACCCTTCGACCTGGATGGCAATCTCATCTTCATGGGGGTCAGCATCGGGATCGCGCTTGCTCCGAAGGACTCAGAGCTGCCCAAGGAGCTGCTGCGGGCGGCCGATACGGCGCTTTACCGGGCGAAGGCGGAGGGACGCGGCGCCTATCGTCTTTTCGAGGCAGGGATGCACGAACGTCTGAAGGAGCGTCAGGCGATGAAGCTCGCATTGCACGGCGCGCTCAGCCGTGGCGAATTCGAGGTGCACTATCAACCGCTGGTCAACCTTCGCACTGGGAAGATCACCTGCTTCGAAGCGCTCGTGCGCTGGCGCCATCCCGAGCGGGGCTTGATTCCTCCAGCCGAATTCATTCCGGTGGCTGAGGAAAATGACTTCATTACATCGATCGGCGCCTGGGTGCTTAGCCAGGCCTGCAAGGCTGCCGCCAGTTGGCCGAGCGACATCGATGTCGCGGTCAACCTGTCGCCCCTGCAATTTCGCGGGCGAAGCTTGGTGAGCATGGTGACCCAGGCGCTCATGGAAGGCGGGCTTGAGCCGCGGCGCCTTCAACTGGAGATCACCGAGTCGGTCATTCTGCACGAGAGCAGCACCAACTTGGGTATCTTGAGCGAGCTCCGTCGCCTAGGCGTGCGTATCGCCTTGGACGATTTTGGCACCGGCTATTCCTCGCTGAGCTATCTGCGCCACTTCCCGGTCGACAAGATCAAGCTTGATCGCTCCTTCGTGAGTGATCTTCCAGCAGGGAGCGGCGCCAGGGCCATCGTCCGCGCCGTGGCGGGGCTCGCCGCCGGCCTGAGCCTCGCCATGACCGCCGAAGGCATTGAAACCGCAGATCAAGTCGAGGCGCTGCTGGAAGAGGGCTATAGCGAAGGGCAGGGATACTATTTCAGTGTTCCAGTGCCCGCCGACCGTGTCGCGGCTTTGATCGCGGCGAACGCGGTGTCGTCTGACGGTTCCAGCATCGTCCACTAGGGCGACGATTACTTGGTGGGATCAAGCCGAAGATCCTGTGTGCTGAAGGCGAACACGTAAAGTATCTAGTTTCCTGCGGTCTGATTGCCCGAACCTGTTCAAACGGGCCGCGCGATGTACCGCCTGCGCGTTTATATAACAACGTTATAGAAACCAATTCGTGGGTTTATACTGCGCGTTAACCGGCGAGGCCATCCATGGTGCCCATTCATTGTTTCAGGTGGGACTATGCGCGGTTCAGTATCAGCTAAGTTGCTCGTCACAGCTGGGGCCTCGATCGGCACTCTGTTGGTCGGTGCTGCGCTTGTCCTCGGTCAACAAAGCCAATCGACTGTAACGACGCTTTCAAATCGCTACCAACAGGCGGCGGGTGAGGCGGCCGCTGGCGAAATCGGTGTTCGTCTGGGGCGGGTGGAAGCCGCCGCGCGGAGCATGGCGTCGGCGATCAGCACGACCCATAAACTTGGCGGGCGTGATCGCGGGGCGGTAGTCGAGCTCCTGAAGCCAAACGCCCTGTCCTCCGATCTCGTGATGGGCAGCTGGTTCTTCGCTGCCCCGAACGCTTGGGACGGCCAGGACGTCGCGAATGCCGGCCGTAAGGATCTTGGATCCAACAGCACCGGCAACTTCATGCCGTATCTCGCCCGAGACGGCGAGACGCTGACTATCGAGCCGCCCGAGAACGCAGATGTCTATGACGAGGAGTTCTACGCCGGCGCCGCGAAGTCGGGTCGAGCGATCATAACCGAGCCCTATCCCTACGAGGTCGGTGGAAAGACCGTTTTGATGACATCGGTTGCCTTCCCGGTGATTTCGGAAGGGAAGTTCCTCGGTGTGGCTGGCCTCGATATCGCGCTTGATGACCTCGCCAAGAGCTTGGAGGCGTTGCGGCCCTATGGCGACGGTCGGGTGATGCTCCTGTCGTCTGGGGGCAAGTGGGTCGCACACCCCGATGCGTCCCAGCGCATGCAGACATACAAGGATGTTGGGCTTGAAGACGTCAAACGCGCGCTCGCCGAGGGCAAGGTCGCTCGCATCGCCGATGTGATCGTCAACAAGGTCTCCATGGAGCGCCAAGTGACGCCCGCGCGCCTCGCCGGACTCGATTCGACGTGGGGCGTGGTGGTGGATGCGCCGACCAAGACGGTCGAAGCGCCCGCCCGAAACCTGTTGATGATGGTCGTCGTGGGCGGCCTTCTTATGTTGGGAGCCGTGCTAGGGGCGTTGTTCCTGGCGGTGCGCGCCTTCGTCCAGCGCCCTCTTGCCGGGGCCACGGAGTCGGTCGCGCGCCTAAGCAAGGGCGACTACGAACAACCCGTCGAAGGTACGCGATCAGCTGATGAGCTTGGTACGATCGCTCGCGCGTTGGAGAGCTTGCGCCACGAGCTGCAGAGCGGTCGGGTGGCCCGCCGAGAGCAAGAGGAGCTGCGTGCGAGCAGCGAAGCTGAACGGCACGCGAATGCTCAAGCTCAGGCTCAAGCCGCGAACGATATCGCGCTTGTCGTCGACCACCTCGCCAAGGGGCTGGCCAGCCTCTCCCAGGGCGACCTGATGGCCCGTGTGCACGCGGACGTCCCGCCGGCCTATCGGCAGCTGAAGTCGGACTTCAACGACGCCATGGCGAAATTGCAGCAGGCGATGACGCACGTGGTCGCCAACGCTAGCAGCATCGGCTCAGGCGCCGGTGAGATCAGCCACGCCGCCGACGACCTGTCCAAGCGCACCGAACAGCAGGCGGCGAGCCTGGAGGAGACGGCGGCTGCGCTCGACCAGATCACCGCCACCGTGAAACGGACGGCCGAGGGCGCCAACCACGCCAGGGCGACCGTGGCCGAGGCCAAGGCGGCCGCCGAGTGCAGTGGGGACGTTGTCACCAGAGCCATCGCCGCGATGTCTCAGATCGAGGCCTCGGCGTCCGAAATTGGCAACATCATTAGCGTCATCGACGAAATAGCCTTCCAGACCAACCTGCTGGCGTTAAACGCCGGCGTCGAAGCCGCGCGCGCTGGTGAAGCTGGCAAAGGATTTGCTGTCGTCGCCTCGGAAGTCCGTGCGCTTGCTCAGCGCTCGGCGGAGGCCGCCAAGGAGATCAAGGTGCTGATCAGCGTCTCCTCGGATCAAGTTGGAACCGGGGTGAAGCTCGTGGGCGAGACTGGGCGGTCGCTCAGCCAGATCGTGGCCCAGGTGTCGGAGATTACAGGCGTGATCGGCGAAATCGCGGCCTCCGCCCAGGAGCAGGCCGTTGGTCTTCAGCAGGTCAACATGGCCGTCAATCAGATGGATCAGGTGACGCAGCAGAACGCCGCCATGGTGGAGCAGTCCACTGCCGCGAGCCATGCCCTCGCCCGAGAAAGCGAAGAGCTGTCTCGGCTGATGGGGCAGTTCCGCATCTCGGAGACTTCACAGGCTTCACCGGCGCGGGCGCAGCAAGAACGGCTCGCCCGATCCTTCCGCGGCGCGGCGTAGGTCGCCACGTTCCATCCGGCCCGCCGCCGCTCATGTGCTTGAGCGGCGGCCGGGCCGGCAGGTTGGGTCCGGTGTGGTGACTGAAACGGGGCGTCGCTAGGCGGTAGCGGGGCCGCGATATCGCGCGCGGCGCATCAGCCAGCCAATTCACCGTTCTAGACGCTGTTCAAATTTTTGATTGAAACTGGTCGGGTGGTCGAGCCGTGCTCAACCTATTGTTTTCCACCAGATTTTGGTGGGTGCAGTAGGATTCGAACCTACGACCCGCTGATTAAGAGTCAGCTGCTCTACCAACTGAGCTATGCACCCGAACCCGTTACGCCATAAGGCCTTTCGGGAAATCCGATCAGGGTCTGGAGAGATCGTTTCAGGCGATCTTTCGTCGGCCCCCGCTCGGGAGGCGTTCTACTAGCCGCCCTTTTCGAGCTTTGCAAGCGAAGCTGACGCAACAGCGCCCTCCGATGTGAATTTCCATGACGATTGGAAAATTTCCCCAACAAATCAAGGGCTCGCCCGCGAGGCGTCAGGCGCCCAATATGGGGTTGTCGGGGCCAGAGTTATGTTCCTGATTCAACTAAACAGACTCGCCGGCAGGAACTAGGAACGTGCCTGGACGCGAGCGGCTTGAGGAGAAACCATGGCTAGGCGAGATCTCACCGGAGCGGTGGATTTTAAGTACCTGGAGGACTTCACCGCCGGCGACGGCGAGGTGATCGACGAGGTTCTCAGCCTTTTCCGCGAACAGGCGGCGATCTGGTCGAACCTGCTCGATCCCGAGGTCGACGGCTGGCGCGACGCTGTCCACACCATCAAGGGGGCGGCGCGCGGAATCGGCGCCTTCCACCTGGGTGACGCCTGCGCGCTCGCCGAGGCGGAAGGGCCAGGTGGCCTTGATGCTGTCCGCAACGCCATGGACGCCGCCCTGGGGGACGTCGCGGCCTATGCGCATGAGCGCGCGCTTCAGTCGTTGCGCACGCCGCGTAGCTGATCCCAGACGCCGAACTCATAGGCGATGCACCGGTCGATCAAGGTGCGCCAGACCGGTTCGGCGATCTCCTCGGAGAGGCCGGCCTCGCGGGCGGCGGCCTTGACCTTGGTGACCACATCCTCGATCCGGGCGGTGTCGAGAACCGCGTGGCGATCGACCTTGATGCGGGCGGCGGCGTCCATGTAGCGCTGGCGTTCAGCCAGCATGAGCACCAGGGCGCGGTCCAGAGCGTCCACGCCCTTGCGGACGTCGAGCATGGTCTCGCAGTCGGCCGGAAGCGGCCGATCGTCAGTGATGATATTCATAGGGTTCTAGGACTAAATCCCAGCGCCGTTGTCCAGCGCCCTGAGCGCCATTTCGTGCGCTTCGGCCTCGGCGGCGATCCAGTTGATGAAGGCCTTCACCTGCGGCAGCCGGCCCTTGGCCTTGGGATGGACGACGTAATAGGCGAAATCGACAGCGGTCGCGATCTGCAGCGGAGTGATCAGCCGGCCGGCGTCAAGGTCGGCCTGGGCCAGGGTGCGCTTGGCCAGCGCGACGCCACGACCATTCACCGCGGCTTCGATCACCATGCTGGACTGATTGAAGCGCGGGCCACGCGCGCCATCGACGCCGCGCAGGCCGCGGGCGGCCAGCCACATGGTCCAGTCAGGGCAACTGTCGTCCGGCTCGGGCGAACCGTCGTGCAGCAGGATGTGGTTGGCGAGATCGGCGGGAACGTTGAGCGGGTTCGTCGCGGCCAGGCTCGGGCTGAGGACGGGAATCACGGTCTCGCCGATCAGCCGGCGAACCTCGAGCCCGGGATAGCGGCCGGCGCCGTAGCGAATCGCGATGTCCACCTCGCCGGCGGTCAGGTCCACAAGCTCCAGCCCGGCCGACAGCCAGACGTCGACGTGGGGATTGAGTTCCTCGAACCGGCCGAGTCGCGGCACCAGCCACTTGGCGGCGAAGGATGGCGCGGCGGTCAGGGTCAGGCGGCGACCATCGACGGCGGCGGTCAGCATCGAGGCGGCCTCGGCCAGTCGATCGAAGGCCTCGCGCAGGGCGGGTAGGGCGGTCTGGGCCGCGTCGGTCAGCAACAGGCCTTTGGGCGTGCGCTTGAACAGCGCGGCGCCCACATAGTCTTCGAGGTTCTGGATCTGTTGGCTGACAGCGCCAGGCGTCACCGACAGCTCGTCGGCGGCTCGTGAGAAATTCAGGTGACGCGCAGCGGCCTCGAACGCCCGCAAGGCGTTGAGGGGCGGCAATCGGCGGCGGTCCGCGTTACGCTCCATCGAGTTTTCCTGACACCCCCGGCAGAAGTACTTGGGTTGCGAATTGGGCCTTCTACGACCAATTTGCAACTGTTCGCCGAGGTATCGGCCCTTTTCTTCGGCGGATAATGCGGTGGGACGGGCGCGAGCTCGTCCCTCACTAATTTTCCAGTTCAGCGTTTAGAGAAGCTAAAAACGATGTCGCCTCGCAAGCCCAAAAATGAGGAGAGCAAGCGTCTCGTCCTCCTGGGCGGTGATCGCAAGCGTCCGATTGGCGCGGTCTGGCTGGTGGGCGCGGGTCCCGGCGACCCCGAATTGTTGACGATCAAGGCGCTGAAGGCGTTGCAGGCGGCCGAAGTGGTGGTCCACGACGGCCTGGTTTCCGACGAGATATTGGCCTTGGCGCCGAGCGGCGCGCGGCTGATCTGCGTGGCCAAGCGCAAGTCGCGCCATTCCTACGCCCAGGAAGAAATCAACCGCATGCTCGTGGCGTTCGCCCAGGAAGGCCTGAACGTCGTGCGCCTGAAGGGCGGCGACCCGTTCATCTTCGGCCGTGGCGGCGAAGAGCTGGAAGCCTGCCGCGAGGCCGGCGTGGAATGCCATGTGGTGCCGGGCGTCACCGCGGCCCTGGCCGCCAGCGCCAATGCCGGTGCGCCGCTGACCCATCGCGGTTCGGCCCAGGCGGTGACCTTCGTCACCGGCCACGCCGCCGCTGGCTCTGAACCCGATCTGGACTGGGAGAGCCTGGCCAAGGCCAACCAGACCGTCGTGATCTATATGGGCGTCTCTACCGCCGCCGGGATTTCCGGGCGGCTGATCGCCGCTGGCCGGGGCGGATCGACCCCCGCCTTGATCGTCGAGAACGCCAGCCGCGCCGATGAGCGCCGCATCGTCACCACTCTCGCGGGCCTGCCGCAGGCAGCTTCCGATGTCGCCGGGCCCGCCCTGCTGATCGTCGGCGAGGCGATGGCGCTGGCCCAGTCCTCGGACATTGAAATTGTCTCACAAGTCGAAGCTCGGGGCCGCGAGCGGGGAGTGAAGTTATGAAAGCCTTGACGGGCAACCGCCTCACCGATGGTGATGTCGTGTTCTGGCGGGCCGGCGCGTGGGTTGAGCGTTTCGTGGACGCCGAACTCTTTGCCGACGCCGAGGCGGGGGAGGCCGCGGAGGCTTCCGCCAAGAGCCAGCAGACCGTGATTGTTGATCCCTATCTGATCGACCTCGTCGAGAGCGAGGGTCTGTGGGCGCCGCTTAGCTATCGCGAACGGCTGCGTGCTCTCGGGCCGACCAATCACCTGCATCATGGCAAGCAGGCCGAGGGCGGAGCCGCCATCGAGGCTCTGCAACACGCCTCCGGCGCGGCCCGCTCGACCGGCCGCGTTAACCTGATCAAGCGATAAGAGGGGGAGGGCATGTATCAGTACGACACCCTCGATAAGGAATTCCTGGCCGACCGGGCCGCAGAGTTCCGTGAGCAGGTCGCTCGCCGGCTAGCCGGCGAAATCACTGAAGACCAGTTCAAGCCGATCCGGTTGATGAACGGGCTCTATCTTCAGCTCCACGCCTACATGCTGCGTGTCGCGATCCCCTATGGCTCGCTGAACCCGGTGCAACTGCGCGTGCTGGCCGATATCGGTCGCAAGTACGACAAGGGCTACGGCCACTTCACCACGCGCCAAAACCTGCAGTTTCACTGGATCAAGCTGGCCGATACGCCGGAGATTCTTGACGCCCTGGCGGCGGTGGACATGCACGCCATTCAGACCAGCGGGAACTGCATCCGCAACACCACCTCCGACCCCTATGCAGGGGCCACGGCGGAAGAGATCGACGATCCGCGTGTGTGGGCCGAGGCGATCCGCCAATGGTCCAGCCTGCATCCGGAATATTCCTTCCTGCCGCGCAAGTTCAAGATCGCCATCACCGCGGCGGCCAAGGACCGGACGGCGGCCAAGGTCCACGATATCGGCTTGATGCTGCGTCGCGGGCGCGACGGGACCATGGGGTTCGAGGTTATCGTTGGCGGCGGCTTGGGGCGTACACCCTATGTCGGTCCTACGATCAAGGAGTTCCTGCCTGCCAACCGGCTGCTGTCCTATCTGGACGCCATACTGCGCGTCTTCAATCGACACGGGCGCCGCGACAACAAGTACAAGGCGCGGATCAAAATCCTGGTCTCGGCTCTGGGCGCGGTGGAATTCGCCCGCCAGGTCGAGGAGGAATGGGCCAAGGTCGGAACCGTCGGTGACCTGCCCGACACCGAGATCGCCCGTATCCGCGGCGCCTTCGCGCCAACGGCCTTCGACACGTTGATCAATCGCTCGGAAGCTTTCGAGGCGGCGAAGGCCGCTGATCCGGGGCTGGCGCGGTTTGCTCGCAATAACCTGCGTGAGCACAAGCGCGCCGGCTACACGATCGTCGAGATCTCGCTGAAGGGGATCGGCGACACCCCTGGCGACGCCACATCCGACCAAATGGACGTCGTCGCCGATCTGGCCGAACGCTATGGCCAGAACGACGTCCGTGTGACCCATGAGCAGAACCTGGTCCTGCCGCACGTGAAGCTGGACGACGTGCCCGCTGTCTACGCCGCATTGAAGGCCGCGGGCATCGGCACGCCGAACATCAACCTCATCTCCGACATCATCGCCTGCCCGGGGCTCGATTACTGCGCCCTGGCTAACGCCCGCGCGATCCCCATCGCCCAAGACATCGCCCGCACCTTCGCCGACCAGGACCGCGCCGAGCTGATCGGCGAGCTGAAGATCAAGATCAGTGGCTGCATCAACGCCTGTGGCCACCACCATGTGGGCCACATCGGCATTCTGGGCGTCGATAAGAAGGGCGAGGAGTTCTACCAACTCACCCTGGGCGGCTCGGGCGCCGAGGACGCTGCCGTGGGTTCGGCGCTCGGTCCGGCGCTGCCTGCCGACCGCGTGGCGCCGGCCATCGACATCCTGGTCGATGTTTATCTGCGTGAACGCGCCGAGGGCGAACGATTCCTGGACACCTTCCGCCGCACTGGCGTCGCTCCCTTCAAGGAGGCTGTCTATGCCGACGCGCATTAAGCTGATCGACGGCCAATTCTCACTGGTCGAAGACCCCTACACCCACGTGAGCGATGATCAGGACCTGCCTCGCGGAGACCTGATCATCTCGCTGACCCGGTTCCAGAACGAGGGCGAGCGCCTGTTGTCCGAAGGCCGCGCGGTCGGCGTGCGCTTGGAGCCAGCCGAGGAGGTCGAGGTTCTAGCCTATGACCTTGCGCGCTTGGCGGTGGTGGCCGTGGCCTTCCCCAAGTTCAACGACGGCCGCGGCTACACGGCCGCACGGCTACTGCGCGAACGCTACGACTTCAAGGGCGAGATCCGCGCCGTGGGCGATGTTCTGCGTGAGCAGGCCGGCTTCATGGTCCGGGTCGGCATCGACGCTTTCGAGCCGGCCGACGGTTCAACGCCCGAGCAGTGGGCCCACGCGGCCCACCGTCAACGCCACGTCTATCAGCGCGCCGCGGATCTTCGGACCCCGGCCTTCGCTGAACGGGAGTAGCAGAGCATGGCTTTCGATCAGGTCGAGCGTCCCTCGCTGGCGGCGCGCCTAGATGCGGAACTAAGGCACGCCCATCCGGTGACCGTGCTGGAGTCGGCCGTCGAGGCCTTTGGCGACAAGCTCGCCATGGTCTCGTCCTTCGGGGCGGAGTCGGCGGTGCTGTTGCACATGATTTCCAGGATCAAGCCGGACACCCCGGTGCTGTTCCTCGACACCGGCATGCTGTTTGGCCAGACGCTCGACTATCGAAAGAACCTGGCGGCACAGCTTGGCCTGACCCAGGTGCGCGATCTGCGCCCGCTCTATACCGACCTGGCGGTGGCCGATCCCGACGCCAAGCTGTGGCAGACTGACACCGACGCCTGCTGCAACGTCCGCAAGGTGCTGCCGCTGGACCACGCCCTAGCTGAGTTCGATGCTTGGATCACAGGGCGCAAGCGCTTCCACGGCGGCGACCGGCTGTCGCTGCCGGTGGTCGAGCCGGCTGACGCCCAAGTGAAGTTCAATCCGCTAGCCAACTGGGGCAAAGCAGAATTGGAC
>NZ_JAURWM010000075.1 GCF_030654915.1 Phenylobacterium sp.
GTGGCGGGGGTGGCGGGCGACGTCCTGCCCCATCGCGATCCATTCGTGGAAGGCGACGCGCAGCACGTTGAAGCCGCTGAGGTTCTTGACGATCCCGTAGCGGCAGGCCTCTTCGTCTAGCTCCGGCTGGAAGGTGCCAAATAGCTTGTCCCAGACGATCAGGATGCCGGCGTAGTTGCGGTCCAGGTAGCGGGGATTGCGCGCATGGTGGACCCGGTGGTGGGAGGGGGTGTTGAACACCGCCTCGAACCAGCGGGGCGTGCGGCGGACGGCCTCGGTATGGATCCAGAACTGATAGACGAGGCTGATCCCCTTCTGGATGGCGATCATGGCTGGCGGGAAGCCGAGCAAGGCGAGCGGCAGCCAGAGGATCCAGGTCCCGGCCAGCCCGCCGGTCCAGGTCTGCCGCAGGGCGGTCGAGAGATTGTAGTGCTGGGACGAATGGTGGTTCACGTGCGCCGCCCACCAGAAGCGCCGCTCGTGGCTGAGCCGGTGGAACCAGTAGTAGGTCAGGTCCTCCAGCAGGAAGAGCGCGATCCAGGCCCAGATCGCCGTCATCGGGATATCGAACAGCCGGTGCTGGTAGGTCCAGAGCGTGGCGGCCACGACCAGGCCGGCGGTCAACAGGCCGGCGACATTGCTGCCCAGGCCCATGGCCAGCGAGGCCATGGTGTCGCGGGTCTCGTAGTGGGCGCGCGTCACCTTCAGCCGGGTCAGGACGATCTCGAGGATGATCGCCAGGATGAAGAACGGGATCGCCAGGGTGACGGGGTCGAAGGCCGGTTTCACGCCGCCCTCTTGTCCTGCGGCGGGGCTCCGGACGGCGGCCAGCTCTGCAAGGCGATCCGGGCGTTGGGGGCGGCCACGTCGGAGAGGTCGAGCTTGACCACGCCATCGCGGAAACTGGACGATATCGCCTGGGCCCAGGGAATGTGGCGGGCGACATAGCCGTCGCCGACCTCGCACAGGACCAGGGCCGCGGCCCCCGACTTGGCGAGCGCGCCACGGCCGTCGACCGCCACCCAGATGCGTTCGACCGTCCGGCCCGGGAACTCCTCGGCGAGCAGCTTGAGCGCGCGCGCGTCGTCCAGCGGCGTCATGGGTTTGGAAATCTTGGCCCAGGCGGCCAGGCCGACCAACAGGGCCACGGCCGCGAGCGAGGCGGCGAACTGTACTGCGAAGCCTTCAGGCACCTGCGTTTTCTCCCTGACGGGAGGTTCGGCTTCTGGGCGGGAGGCGTCAAGGCGGACGCGGCGGCAGGGCGGTTGGCTTGAGACTATTTGTTCTCTTTTTGTTCTTGAGTGACCCGATACTGGGTTATGCTGGCGTTCGGAAAACAGGGTGAACTTGCATGACCTTGGAGACAGGCCAGCCGTCTTCGTCGGGCGATCATGCCCGGCGGCGGGCGGTGACGCCGTACAGCGCCGAGCTCGGGGCCGATATCTGCCGGCGGATCGAGGCCGGCGAAAGCCTGCGGGCGATCTGCAAGCCGCGGGACATGCCCGGCGCGGCGACGGTGCACCGATGGGCGGGGCTGCGTCCCGAGTTCGCCGAGGCGATGCGCAAGGCGCGGCTGAAGGCCCGCCACGACCGGGTCGGCGCGCATCGAGACCGGCGGCGCGACCGGGCCTGGCGACGGGGTCGTCCGTGGGCGCGGCCGGACGCCTATAGCCTGGCGGCAGGCGAGGAAATCTGCCGACGGATCGCCGGGGGGCAGAGCATGCTGGCGGTCTGCGCCGCGCCCGACATGCCGGTGGCCGCGACCGTCTACGAATGGCTGCGCAATCATCCAGATTTCGCCGAGCAGTATGTCGAGGCCCGCGAGGCCCAGGCCGAGTTGATGGCCGACCTGGCGTGGGAAATCGCGCTGCGGGCTGATCGGGAGAGCGCGCCGGTCGCGCGCCTGCAGTTCGACGTGATCCGGTGGCGGGCGGCGCGGCTCGCGCCAAAGGCCTATATGGCCGAGGGCGGGCGGCGCAGGCCGGTGATGCAGGTGTTCATTCAGCGCTTTGGCGACGGGGAGATCATCGGCGAACCCGTGACTTACAACGGGGACTAGCCCCTGCCCTCGTCGTCCTTGAGCCTTGCGCCTACTGCTCGAGGCGGGCGGACAGGATGGCCATGGCGGCTTCCTGGCGGGCCATGCGCGCCTTGAGGATGCGCCAGGCTAGGAGCCCGCCGACGCTGACCGCGACGGCGGTGGCGACCAGGACGGTGATCAGGTCGGCTTCGCTCAGCGCCTCGAGCTCGGCCAGGCCCTTCGCCGCGAAATAACCCGGCGCGAGGATGACCAGCACCCAGACGACGGCCGACACGGTGTTGGCCAGTTGGAAGGTGCGGCGGCGCATGCCCAGCAGGCCGGTGACCAGCGGCACGAAGGCGCGCAGCGGGCCGAAGAAACGGCCGATGAAGATCGAGGCCGCGCCATAGCGGCGGGTGAAGAGCCGGGTGCGGGCGATCTTGCGGCGATGCTCGCGAAAGGCGGGGTGGCGCAGGGTCTGGGGGCCGAGCCGGCGGCCCAGCTCATAGGAGATCGCATCGCCGACGACCGCGCCGGCCACGCACCAGAAGATCACTTGCATCGGATCAAGCACGCCCGCGGCGATCAGGCCGCCCGCCATCACCATCAACGCCGTCGCCGGGATGAAGGCGCCGATCAGCACCAGCGACTCCAGCAACGTCACCAACCCCAAAGCCACGCCGGCCCAGGCGTGGTGGCGGGCGATAAACTCGGCGACGTGATGAAATAGGGCGTCCATGGGGATCCTTGCGTCGGAAGCATATGGGCGCGCTCGCGCGTTCCCGCGAGGGGTAGTCGGAACATCTTTCGACAATTGCGAGGGCCGTGTCCGGCGCGCATCAGTCGACGGCCGGATGGGGTCTTGGCGGCGGCTTTTCGCCCGAGGCTCGGGAGCCTTCCGAGACCCGGAGCGTTCCCGCCGAGCACGCCAAAGCCGCCTTCCGAATTTCTATCGCGAGTTCTCAGGAGTTCTGGGGTGGCGATCGGCGCGCGGCGTCCTATCTATGCTGTCATCAAGGTAGAGCTAGCGAGAAGCCCCATGCTTCGATGTCATCTTAATCCGAGCCGAATGCCGGCCTGACTTCGCCTCGCGGCCGCCATTCCAGCGCCGCCGCCCTGCCTGATGGTGTCGTCCTTTGATGGGACGGCGCTGATCTTCCCGAACTAGCTAGTAAAGGAGCTTAGTATGGCTCTGCAGATTTCTGTCGCCCCGGCGGCCCACGGTTGGGTCGTTCGTTCCGAAGCCTTTGACAATGAGTTGGTGTTCGAAGCCGGGGGCCGCGCCGAGGCCGCGGCCCGCTCGCTCGCCGCCCGCTACGCCCAGGCCGGACGCCCGACCCAGGTCAGCATCTTCATGCGCGACGGCGCCCTGGCCGGAAGCTTCATGCACCATGCGGGCGCCTGACCGCCGGCTCGCCCTTCCCCGCGATCAGTCACAAAAAAGGGCCGCCTCCGGATGGAGGCGGCCCTTCTCGTTGAAGGCTAGGTCAGAAACCTAGAACTTGTGGACGTAGCCCACCGACCAGACGTCGGCCTTGCCGCCGTCATCGGTGAACTCGTGACGGGTGTAGTCGGCCCGCACGCCGTTGGAGCCGTCGAAGAAGTACTGGCCGCCGGCGCCGTAGTTCCAGCTTTCGTTGCTGAGCCGAACGAAGGCGCCCGGAACGGTGACGCTGCCCTTGGTGGTGCCGTAGCCGCCACGGACATAGAGGTCGGCCTTTTCGCCAACCGGCAGGAAGCCCACGGCGTAGGCGGCGGCCGAGTAGTTCATCTTGACCTTGCCGTCGATGCCGCCAACGCTGACGTCGTCCTGCTTCGCGCCCAGGCCCAGTTCGCCCTCAACGCCGAGGAACTTGCCGAAGCGCGCGCCGAGACGACCCTGGATAGCGCCGACATCGGCGCCCTCGAGGTCATGATGGCTGTAGCCCACCGAGCCGTAAGCGCTGACATTGGAGTCTTGAGCGCTGGCGATGGCGGGAGCGAAAGCGACGACGGTGGCGGCGCTGGCCGCGGCGATGATGAGAGTTTTCATTGTTCTTGGTACTCCGTACTTATGCTCGGCCACTGAGCCGAGGGGCCTAGGTCGCGTCTAAACACGGCGGGAAAAGGTCGGTTCGGCCACAAAGCCCAGACCATTCCAAGTTGTGTCATTAGGGCCACATCAGCCGCTGACGCCCGGCCCGGCCGTGCTATCAGTGTTCGCGAAGCTCCCACCGGACAGATTCCGAGGCCAGAGGAGCAGTCGTCGGAGACAGCGTTTTGCATCAAGCCGTGATCGCGGCCACGGGCCTCTACACCCCGCCGCATAGCCTTTCGAACACCGAACTCGTCACCACCTTCAACGCCTATGTCGAGCGGTTCAACGCCGCGAACGCACAGGCGATCGCCGCCGGCGAGGTCGCCGCCCTCACCCCCTCCTCGGTCGAATTCATCGAGAAGGCCTCGGGGATCAAGTCGCGGTTCGTGATGAACAAAAGCGGCCTTGTGGATCCCGACGTTATGCGTCCCGACCTCCCCGAGCGCACCAACGAAGAGATCTCGATCCTGGCCGAAATGGCGGTCGAGGCGGCCAAGCAGGCCATCGAGCGCTGGGGCAAGGACGTCAGCCAGATCGGGGCGGTGATTTGCGCGGCCTCGAACATGCAGCGCGCCTATCCGGCCATGGCCATCGAGGTGCAGCAGGCCCTGGGGATCGAGGGCTTCGCCTTCGACATGAACGTCGCCTGTTCGTCGGCGACCTTCGGCATCAAGACCGCCGCCGACTTCGTGGCGTCCGGCTCGGCGCGCGCGGTGCTGATGGTCAATCCGGAGATCTGTTCGGGCCACCTGAACTTCCGCGACCGCGACAGCCACTTCATCTTTGGCGACGTGGCGACCGCGGTGATCGTCGAGCGCGAGGAAGACGCCACTGATGGCTGGGAGATCCTCGGCACGCGGCTGAAGACCCAGTTCTCCAATAACATCCGGAACAACTTCGGCTTCCTGAACCGCGCGGCCCCCGAGGGGATCGGAGCCAGCGACAAGCTGTTCGTCCAGGAAGGCCGCAAGGTGTTCCGCGAGGTGGTGCCGATGGTGGCCGAGATGATCGTCCAGCACGCCGCCGACCTTGGTCTCGATCCCACGGCCCTGACGCGCCTGTGGCTGCACCAGGCCAACAGCAACATGAACGAGATGATCGGCAAACGCGTCCTCGGCCGCGAGCCGGCGCCGGGCGAGAACGTGATCATTCTGGACGAGTACGCCAACACCTCGTCGGCCGGCTCGATCATCGCCTTCCACAAGGCCAATGACGACTTCGCCAGCGGCGACACCGGGCTGATCTGCTCGTTTGGAGCCGGCTATTCGGCCGGCACCGTGTTCGTCCGTAAGCGCTAGACGCTCATGAGCGCCGCGCTGATCATACCGACCCTGAGGTCGGCGCGGCTGGTCATGACCCCGCTCTCGCTGGCCTGTTCGCCGGGCATGTTCGACCTGTGGTCACGGCAGGAGGTCTGCCGCTATTCGGGGCCGGCCTGCGACTATGAGCGCCAGCCGATCGAACTCCCGGCCCGGACGCCCGCCGACAGCGACAAGATCATCGACTTCTTCACCCGCAGCGCCGCCGATGGGACGCGCTTCCGCTGGGCGCTGCAGACCAGGGCCGAGCGCGCCTTTGTCGGCATCGCGGGCTTCAACCAGCTGGGGCCGTGCTCGGAATACGCCTATCATCTGCATCCCCGGTTCTGGGGTCAGGGGCTGATGAGCGAAGCCTCGCTCCTGGCGATGGACTGGCTGCGCGGCTGGCCAGGCTGCACGCAGGTCGAGGCCTTCATCGAGCCGGCGAACCTGGCCTCCGTGAGGCTGGCGACGCGGCTTGGCCTGCACCCGACTGGGGAGGTCTGCGACGGCGCCGCGCGCTACGCCGCGTCGCTCGCGGACGTGCCCAGGCTCTCGACTTGAGCGCATCCTTCCGCTTTTGTTTACTCCGTAAAGATTCTCCCGCGCCCCGTCGCCGAGCCATAGGACCGATTTCATGAAGACCCGCATCACCGAAATGCTTGGCGTCCGCCATCCCATCGTCCAGGGCGGCATGCACTATGTCGGCTTCGCCGAGATGGCGGCGGCGGTGTCGAATGCGGGCGGGCTGGGGATCATCACCGGCCTGACCCAGGGCACGCCCGATCGCCTGCGGGCCGAGATCGCCCGTTGCCGCGAGATGACCGACAAGCCGTTCGGCGTGAACCTGACCTTCCTGCCCTCGGTCACCCCGCCCGACTATCCGGGCCTGGTGGATGTAATCATCGAGAGCGGCGTCAAGGTCGTGGAGACCGCCGGCAACAATCCCCAGAAGTGGCTGCCGATGCTGAAAGACGCCGGCATCGTGGTGATCCACAAATGCACCTCGGTCCGCCACGCGCTGAAGGCTGAAGCGATCGGCTGCAACGCGGTCAGCGTCGACGGCTTTGAGTGCGGCGGCCACCCCGGCGAGGACGACGTGCCGAACTTCATCCTGCTGCCGCGGGCGGGCGAGGAGCTGAAGATCCCGTTCCTGGCTTCGGGCGGCATG
>NZ_JAURWM010000077.1 GCF_030654915.1 Phenylobacterium sp.
TGGAGCCGGCCAGAGCCTTCTTCACCTTGACCATGTCGAGCACAGGGATGCCCTCGGTGATGCAGATGATCAGCGGGATCTGGGCGTCGATGGCTTCCAGGATCGAGTCGGCCGCGAAGGCCGGCGGGACGTAGATCACGCTGGCTTCCGCGCCGGTCTGACGGGCCGCTTCACCGACGGTGTCGAACACCGGCAGGCCGATATGGGTCTGGCCGCCTTTGCCGGGCGTCACGCCGCCGACCATCTTGGTGCCGTAGGCGATGGCTTGTTCGGAGTGGAAGGTGCCTTGGGCGCCGGTGATGCCCTGGCAGATGACGCGGGTGTCTTTACCGATGAGGATGGACATCAGTTCGCCTCCCGCACGGCTTTGACAATCTTTTCAGCGCCGTCCGAAAGGTCGTTCGCCGCGATCACGTTCAGACCGCTTTCGTTGATGATCTTCTTGCCGAGTTCGGCGTTGGTGCCTTCGAGGCGAACCACCAGCGGAACCGTCAGCCCGACCTGCTTCACCGCGTTGACCACGCCGTTGGCGAGGATGTCGCAGCGGGCGATGCCGCCGAAGATGTTGACCAAGATACCCTTCACGTTCGGGTCGGCCATGATGATCTTGAAGGCCGCCGTCACCTTGGGTTCGTCAGCGCCGCCGCCGACGTCCAGGAAGTTCGCCGGCTCGGCGCCGTAGAGCTTGATGATGTCCATGGTGGCCATGGCCAGGCCCGCGCCGTTGACCATGCAGCCGATTTCGCCGTCGAGGGCGATGTAGCTGAGGTCGAACTTCGAGGCCTCGATTTCCTTCGGGTCTTCTTCGCTCTCGTCGCGCAGGGCGACGATGTCCGGGTGACGGAACAGAGCGTTGCTATCGAAGCTGATCTTGGCGTCCAGCACCCGCAGGTGATCGTCGGCGGTGACGATCAGCGGGTTGATCTCCAGCATGCTCATGTCTTTGGCGAGGAACGCCGTGTAGAGCTGCGTCAGGAGCGTGGCCGCTTCCTTGGCCAGGGGACCGCTCAGGCCGAGCGCCTTGGAC
>NZ_JAURWM010000094.1 GCF_030654915.1 Phenylobacterium sp.
CGCTTCCGTCTCAGACCTCCTTGTTCTCTCTTTGTTCGGGGATGTGTGGAGCGCGTTGAGCATGACCGAGCAGCTGCGCCTCGATGTCCCCTGGCCTCCGAGGGCGGCTCGGCAAGTCGTGTTCTTCGCGATCATCCCTGACGCGGTCGATGGTGCGCGGCTCACCACGCTTGGAAAGCAAATCGGCCCCGCACGCCATAGCCGAAAAAATACACGCGCCACGATTGACGGCGCCTTGCTCGACCTAGCTTAGCGACACCGGCGCGGTTCACGCCTCCACGGCCAACCTGCGAATCACCTGGTAGCCGTCCGGCGGCGGGTTAGTGCTCGATAACCTGCGCAGACGGATAGGCGGCGGCCAGGTCATCGTGTTCGGCCGTGCGGATCGCACGCGCGACGTTGAGGCGGGTGTAGACCTGGGCTTCCGGCGGCTCGGTCGGAGCCATCAGCCGCGACAGATCGTTGGATTTCCCAAGCGTGCTAACGGTTACCTTCCCATCTTCGATGGTGACCAACGCGAAATTGCCCGCGATCGGGAGATGGTCGCCAGCCACGGCTCGGCGGCGGAAACGGTAGGTCGCGCCGGAGGCTCCGGTCAGATCAATGAAGTCGTTCATGCCATTCACTTAAACACCGCCCACGTCGCGGACCGAAGGGGACCATAGAGCGTAAGGTGGCGGCGATAGGGCGGAACGTCGCAAAGAGCCAGATGGTGCACATCTCTTTCTCGCCTGCGGCGCGCCGGGCAGGCGAGAAGGTGACGCATTGAGACCTCGCCGCGAGGTATTTTCTTCGTCCTAGGCGGCGCGCGAGCGGGCCAGCAGGAACTCCGAAAGCAGCGGCACGGGCCGGCCCGTCGAGCCCTTGGCGTCGCCGGAGGTCGAGGCGGTGCCGGCGACATCCAGGTGGGCCCATTTGTACGCCTTGGTGTAGCGCGCGAGGAAGCAGGCCGCCGTGACCGATCCCGCAGCGGGACCGCCCAGATTGCTCATATCGGCGAAGTTGCTCTTCAACTGCACCTGATAGTCGTCCCACAGCGGGAGCTGCCAGGCGCGGTCGCCGGAGTCGCCGCCGCTCTTCAGTAGTTCGGCCGCCAACGGCTCGTCGTTGGCGAACAGGCCGCTGGCATGGCTGCCCAGGGCGACGACGCAGGCGCCGGTCAAGGTTGCGATGTCCACGACGCAGGCCGGGTCGAAACGCTCGGCGTAGGTCAGAGCGTCGCAGAGGATCAGGCGGCCCTCGGCGTCGGTGTTGAGGATTTCGATCGTCTGACCCGACATCGAAGTGACGACATCGCCCGGACGCGCGGCGTTGCCGCCTGGCATGTTCTCCACCGCCGGCACGATGCCGGTGACGTTGATGGGCAGGCCGAGGCGGGCGATGGTCTTGATGACACCGAACACGCTGCCAGCGCCGCTCATGTCGTACTTCATCTCGTCGAGCAGGGCGGCGGGCTTCAGCGAGACGCCGCCCGTGTCGAATGTGACGCCCTTGCCAACCAGCACGACGGGCTTGGCGCCAGCCGGGCCGCCGCGATAGTGCATCACCACCAGCTTGCATGGGGAGTAGGACGCGCGGCCCACCGCCAGCAGCGACCACATTCCGAGCTTTTCAAGATCGGCGCGCTCGAGGATGTCGACCTCGAAGCCGAACTCCTTGCCTAGCGCCTGGCCGGTCTCGGCCAGATAGCCCGGATTGCAGACGTTAGGGGGGAGGTTCCCCAGATCCTTAGCGAGCGCCATGCCCTCGGCGATAGCCGTGCCTTCGCGGATGGCGGTTTTAAGGTCTTCGCTAGTCGGCGCGTCGATCAGCAAACCGATCTCGTCAGCGCCAGGCGGCCTGGGCGCATCGCGCCGCTTGCCGGGCGCATCGAAGCGATAGGCCCCGTCGGCGAGGATGCGGGTGGCGTGACGCAGGCGCCATTCCGCCGAGCGGCCCGCGGGGGCCAGGTCTGAGAGGACGACGCAGGCCTGCGTCGCGACGCTGGCGGCCAGGACTTTCGCCGCGCCGGCCAGAGCGTCCCGGAACGCCTTCTCGGACAGGGCTTGGTTCTTGCCCAGGCTCACGATCAGCAGCCGTTCGGCGGCGATGCCGGGCGGTCCGTGAAGAACCAGGGGCGCGCCGGCCTCCTGGCCGATTTCACCGAGCTTGATGAGGGATGCGAGCCGGCCGCCTAGGGCGCCATCAAGCAGTTTGGCGGCCGGAGGGAGCGCGCCGTCGGCGAAGACGCCGATCACCAGCGTGCCGGTTTGAATCGTTTCGGGCGATCCGCTCACCAAGGTGATGTTCATCGGTTTCTCCGGTGGAAGAGGTGTTGAATACCTGTCTTGCGGGGATCAGTTCACGCCCCACGGCAGGCCCAGGATCTGCCAGCCGGCGAGCAGGAGGGTCCAGGTCAAGGCGATGGCCACGACATAGGGCAGCATCAGCGCGATGATGGTGCCGACCCCGGCCTCCTTCTGATAGCGCTGGGCGAAGACGACGATCATCGCGAAGTAGGCGTTGAGCGGGGTCACCGCGTTCATCGGCGAGTCGCCGACTCGGTAGGCGGCCAGCACGGCTTCGGGCGACATGTTGAGCTTCATCAGCAGCGGCACGAAGATCGGCGCGAAGATCGCCCACTTCGGGATCGCCCCGGTGATGATCAGGTCGAGGATCATCACCACCACGACGAAGCCGATCAGCAGCCAGAGCGCATCGACGTCGGCCTGGGTGAGGATGTCGGCGAGGGACACCGCGGCCAGGGTGGCCATGTTGGTGTACTCGAAATAGGCCAGGAACTGGCTGATGATCAGCAGGAGGAAGATCAGGCCCGCCAGGCTGGCGATGGCCTGGGTCATGGCGTCGATGACGTCGTTGACGCCGGTCATCGTCTTGGCACCGTAGCCGTAGCCGACCCCCATGGCCATGAAGACCAGGGCGATCACCACGATCAGGCTGTTCATGAACGGGGAGTTGCCGACCAGGGCGTCGGTCACCGGGTCCCGCAGCGGGGCGCCTGACGGCACGGTTAGCAGGGCCAGGAAGATGCCGACCGCGATCAGGGCGAAGGTCGCGAACTTTAGGCCGCGCTTTTCTTCCGGCGCCAGGGTCGCGCTGGCGACTTCTTC
This sequence comes from Phenylobacterium sp., assembly GCF_030654915.1. Lineage (GTDB taxonomy): Bacteria > Pseudomonadota > Alphaproteobacteria > Caulobacterales > Caulobacteraceae > Phenylobacterium. The sequence goes on from NZ_JAURWM010000094.1 coordinate 3,111, forward strand.
ATCGACCTCGCCCCAGTGCCCAAGCCGGGGCTCGACCACCTTCTCGGTGACGATGGCGACGACGACGGTCAGCAGGACGACCGAGGCGATCGAGAACCAGATGTTGGCCGCCAGGCCGATCGAGATGGCCGGGTTCATCAGGTGGATGGCGTCGTTGGTGATCTCGGTCAGGATGCCGTCGAGGGGAACGATCAGGATGTTCACGCCGAACGCGCCGGCGACCGCGGCGAAGGCGGCCGCGAGGCCCGCGAGCGGGTGCCTGCCGACGCTCATGAAGGCCGCCGCGGCCAGGGGAATGAGGACCAGGTACCCCGCGTCAGCCGCGATGCTCGACAGGATGCCGACGAACACCAAGATATAGGTAAGGGCCTTGCGGGGGGCGACGATGACCAGTTGCCGGATCAGGGCCTTGATCAGGCCCGCGGACTCCGCGACCCCGACGCCGACCATGGCGACGATGATGACACCCACCGCGTTGAAATTCATGAAGTTCTGGACGACGCCCGTGAACATGAAGCGGATGCCGTCCGAGGTCAGCAGGCTCCTGGCCATCGCCGCCGCGTTCTCGACCTCATGTGTCTCGGGGTTGATGACCTGATAGGTCACGCTCGCGCCCATCAAGTACAATATGTGCGATAGGGCGATGACGATCGCGATCAGGATCAGGAAGATGACCGCAGGGTGGGGAACCCTGTTTCCTACCTTCTCAATGGTGTCGAGAAAGCGTTGTGTCGTTGACCTTGGCGCGATAGCCGGTTGGTTCACGAGTCTCATCCTTCAGAATTCTGCTCGGCCGACAACCTGTGTCAGGCGGAAAAACCGCTGACGCTGTCTGTAATATGAACGCCTAGTGACTTGAGATGTAAAACTAATACTTGTTGAAACGAGGAACGTGCTGGGGCGTCGTCGATGGGATTCCCATCAGAACCTCCAGATCAGCGGCACGTAGAAGATGGCGATGATGAAGAACCAGATCAGCAGCGGCAGACCGAGCTTCCAGTAGTCGCTGAATTTGTAGCCGCCGGGCGCCATGACCATGAGATTGGTCGGGGTGGCGATCGGGGTCAGGAAGGCCGCGGCCGCGGCGACCCCGACGCTCATCAGCACCGGCCGGGGTGAGATGCCCATGCCCTGGGCCGCCGCCAACGCGATCGGGATCACGATCAAGGCGGTGGCCGTGTTGCTGATCAACTGGCCAAGGACCGCCGTCAGGATGAAGAGCCCCGCCAGCAGGAAGATGGGGGCGGAGTCTCCGACCATGCTGACCAGCCCGTCAGCGAGCAAGGCCGCGGCCCCGGTCTCGTACATGGCGGTCGAGAGCGGCATCATCGCGCCGACCAGGATCACGGTCGTCCAGTTAATCGACCGGAACGACTGCTCCACCGTCAGGACCCCGGTCAGGATCATGGCGCCGGCCGCCAAGAGCCCGGCGATGACCGGGGGCACTATGCCGGTCGCCAGCATGACCACCATCGCCAGAAGGATCACGACCGTCTGCTTGGCGCCGGCGCTCAGCGGCACGGCCTGCCGGCGAACGGCTTCGGGCGAGTTGACCATCAGGACGTCTGGGTCGTTGAGGTTGAGGTCCAGCGCCTTCCAGGTGCCCTGCAGCAGCAGGGTGTCCCCGGCCTCGAGAATGGTTTCGTTCGGGACCAGGTCGGTGCCACGACGCTGAACGGCCAGGACGATCAGGTCGCCGCTCTCGGTGATCATGCCCGGAAACACCGACGTGCCGATCATGCCGGAGCGGGGCGGGATGATCACCTCGGCCAGGCCGGAGTTCCGGTTGAACAGGGTGTCCTGCAACTCCGCCGCGGCGTTCTGTTCGCGGAAGGCGAGGTGGTTCTGGGCGGCGAAGGCGACCGCCGCGTCAGGCTTGCCCCGAAGGATAAAGAAGTCGCCCGCGGCGATGCTGGGGCCGCGCGGGGGGCTGCCGTCGTCTTGCTTGATGGCGATGAGCTGCAGTTCGGGAAATTCGCTGAGGTCCACTGACGTCAGCGGCGCGCCGGCATAGGGCGAGCTGGCGCGCACGCGCATCTGAAAGGCGTCGCTGCTGAGACCGTACTGTTCGACGAGCGTTTGAGCGTGGCTGCTGAGATCGGCCGGGATCTTGCGGCTGACGGTGTGGGGCAGCAGTTTTTCGCCGAAGAGTACGATAATCGCGATCGTGCCGAGCAAAAGGGGCACGCCCACGAGCGCGAACTCGAAAAAGCCGAAGCGGCCAAGTCCGGCGTCGTCGGCCGCGTTGGAGATCAGGACGTTGACCGGCGAACCTGTCAGGGCGAGCAGCGAGCCGGCATGAGCCGAGAAGACCAGCGGCATCAGCAGTTGTGACGGCGGTCGCTTGAGGCGCATGGCCATGACCACCACCACCGGCAGCAGCGCCGCCACCGCGCCGTTCACGCTGATCAAGGCCGCAAGAAACGACACCAGCAGCGAGGTCAGGACCAGCAACCGCGTGCGGCTTTCCTCGCCAGCCTGGGCGATCAACATCTGGCCTGCCCAGGTCGTCAGGCCCGTGGCCTCAAGCCCGGCGCTGACGATGAATAGGGTGGCGATAAAGATGACGGCGGGGTCGCCGAGCCCGCTAAGGGTGTCTTCCAGCGACAGGATGCCGCTCGCATAGAGCGCCAGGGCTGTGCCCATGGCGACAACGACGACGGGAAGCTTGTTCCAGACGAAGAGGACGACCGCGACGGCGATGATCGCCGCCATGATTGAGATGTTGCTCAAAGCAGTGCGCCCCTGATGAAGCTGGGCGTCACGGCGTCGGAAAACCGAGGGGCGGATTCGGGCGTGCCGCACGTGCAGGGCGTGCGCCCCAGGTTAGCGTTCCCGTCCGCGGTTCGCCCCGGCCTCATGCGCCACCCTCGCGACAACCACTGTCCTCGAAACGGCTCGTAAGGCGAGAGCTATCCCGGGGCACTACTTACGCATGTTGGTCGCGGCCCAGATCGGAAGTCAACAATCCAGGCGTGAATGAGGCGGCGATCAGGCGCGAGTTTGGAGCGGCGTGAGGGTGAACGGAACGATGGAGCGCTCGGCTCCCGGGACGGTGAGGACCCGATCGATGGGGGGGAAGGCCCGCTGTCTGCAGGCGTCACGCTCGCAGATCCGGCAACTCACGCCGATGGGCGTGGCCTTGGCCTTCAGGTCCAGGCCGTCGGCATAGACCAGGGCGCTGGCATGCTGCACGTCGCAACCCAGGCCAAGCGCGTAGCGACGCCCGGGCTCCAGGTGCGAGCCTGACCGCTTCTCGATGCCCCAGGCCAGGCACAGGTAGCGTTCGCCATCGGGCATTTCCGCCAGCTGGATCAGCGTTTGGCCCGCCCCGCCGAGCGCTTCGTGTATGTTCCACAGCGGGCAGGTTCCGCCGAACCGGGCGAACTGGAAGCGGGTGGCGCTGTGGCGTTTGGTGATGTTTCCGGCCCGGTCGACCCGCAGGAAGTAGAACGGCACCCCGCGCGATCCGGGCCTTTGCAGGGTGCTGAGCCGGTGGCAGGTCTGCTCGAAGCTGGCCTGGAACTGCAGCGCCAGGCGGTCGATGTCGTGGCGCGTGGCCATCGCCTGAGCCCGGAAGGCTTCATAGGGCAGCAGCAGGGCGCCGGCCGCGTAGTTAGTCAGACTGATCCGCCCGATGGCTTGCGCGGCCGGACTGCGCAGGCCCGCGGCGGCCAGCTCGGTTTCAATGATCGCGCCCAGGTCCTCGGCGACGATCTGGTAGGCCATCTGAAAGCAGCGGCTCTCGACCGGCTGCGCGGCGTTCAGGGTCAGGACGCGGGTGGCCGGATCGAGGCGGCGGAGCAGATCGCCGGCGAAGCGGCGCTCGACCGTGACGCCGAGGGACCGTTGGAGATAGGCCTCCAGGGCGCGTTCGAGGCTCTCGCCATCCTGACCGATACAGCTTGGCGCCAGCGCCTCGGCGGCCATGTCTAGGGCGTGCACATAGTTGTCGCAGTAGTGGAAGTAGTCCCGCACCTCTTCGTAAGGCAGCAGGGCGCTGGCGGCGACCGCCTCGTCGAGGGCGATGGCTTCTTCGGTCAGCTTCAGGCGCTCGTCCATGCGGCGATGGGCGTGATGCAGTTGCAGGTACCGGTGGGCGAAACTCGGCGATTGCTGGGCCACCTGGCGCAGTTCGGAGAGCGGGATCGGCGGAGCGCCGGCCGAGGCCTCGGCCACGGCCTCGCGCAAATCGGCCAGCAGCCGCTGGTCGTTGTCGGCGTCCAGGGTCTCGGCGGCGACTCCAAAGGTCTCGACCAAGGCGATCAGGACGCGGGAGCTGACCGGGCGTTGGTTGGCCTCGATCTGCGAGAGGTAGCTGACCGAGATTCCCAGCCGCGTCGCGCAGGCCTCCAGCTTCCAGCCGCGAGCTTCGCGCAACGCGCGGACCCGAGGGCCGACGAAGACTTTCTGGCGCATTTCGCAACTTTGCAAAACTGAGGGTGGCAGGCGTAAAGCTTATGCACGATCTTGGTTGAATCGCACCGCAAATCTCTGATTTCTGCACGATCCGCGTCGGAGTTGGCCGGCGCTCAACCGCCACAGTTTCACCAAAGGGCCCATGAAGCACATCCTTGAAGAACTGGAGAAGCGTCGGGGTCAGGCCCGTATGGGCGGAGGCGAGCGTCGGATCGCGAGCCAGCACGCCAAGGGCAAGCTGACGGCGCGCGAGCGGCTGGACCTGCTGCTGGACGAGGGTTCGTTCGAGGAGTTCGACATGTTCGTCGAGCACCGGGCGACCGATTTCGGGATGGCCGATCAGAAGGTGCCGGGCGACGGGGTGGTGACCGGCTGGGGCCATATCAACGGCCGGCTGGTGTTCGTGTTCTCAAAGGATTTCACGGTCTTCGGAGGGTCGCTGTCGAACGCTCACGCCCGCAAGATCATCAAGGTGCAGGAGCAGGCCCTGAAGGTCGGGGCGCCGATCATCGGCTTGTTCGACGCCGGCGGCGCGCGGATCCAGGAGGGGGTGGACGGTCTGGCGGGCTATGCCGACATCTTCCTGCAGAACACCCTGGCTTCCGGGGTGATCCCGCAGATTAGCGTGATCATGGGACCGTGCGCTGGCGGGGACGTCTATTCCCCGGCGATCACCGACTTCATCTTCATGGTGAAGGACACCTCGTACATGTACGTGACCGGTCCGGACGTAGTGAAGACCGTCACCCACGAGGAGGTCACTCACGAGGAACTCGGCGGCTATCGGGTGCATGCGATGAAGTCGGGCGTGGCCGACGGGGCGTTCGAGAACGACCTGGAGGCCCTGACCCAGATCCGCCGGCTGGTCGACTTCCTGCCCCTGAGCAACCGCGAAGGCGCGCCGGTGCGCGAGAGCTACGATCCCAGCGAGCGGCTGGAAGCCTCGCTCGACACCCTGATCCCGGCCAATCCCAACAAGCCCTACGACATGAAGGAGTTGATCCTGAAGGTCGTCGACGAGGCCGACTTCTTCGAGATCTCGGCCGAGTTCGCCAAGAACATCATCTGCGGCTTTGGCCGCATCGACGGGGCTACAGTCGGGATCGTCGCCAACCAACCGCAGGTGCTGGCCGGGGTTCTGGACATCGACTCCAGCCGAAAGGCCGCGCGGTTCGTGCGGTTCTGCGACGCCTTCGAGATCCCGCTGGTGACGTTCGTCGACGTGCCGGGCTTCATGCCGGGCACCAAGCAGGAGCAGGGCGGGCTGATCCGTCACGGCGCCAAGCTGCTCTTCGCCTACGCCGAGGCCACGGTGCCGAAGGTGACGCTGATCACCCGCAAGGCCTATGGCGGTGCCTATGACGTCATGAGCTCCAAGCACCTGCGCGGCGACGTCAACTACGCCTGGCCGACCGCCGAGATCGCGGTGATGGGCTCCAAGGGCGCGGTCGAGATCATCTTCCGCAATGAAAGCGACGAGGCCATCGCCGAGCGCGAGGCCGACTACAAGGCCCGCTTCGCCAACCCCTTCGTCGCCGCCTCCAGGGGCTATATCGACGACGTCATCATGCCCCATTCGACCCGGCGCAGGATCTCCAGGGCGCTCAAGAACCTGCGCGGCAAGCAACTCGCCAATCCCTGGAAAAAACACGACAATATTCCGCTGTGAGCGCGCAAATGTTCTCCAAGATTCTGATTGCGAACCGTGGCGAGATCGCCGTGCGGATCATCAAGACCTGTCGCCGGATGGGGATCGCCACGGTGGTGGTTTATTCGGAGGCCGATGCGGACTCGATGGCGGTGGAGCTGGCCGACGAGGCGGTGTTCATCGGCGGGGCTCCGGCGTCCGAGAGCTATCTGGTGGCCGACAAGATCGTCGCCGCCTGCCGCGAGACCGGGGCGCAGGCGGTGCACCCCGGGTTCGGGTTCCTGAGCGAGAACGCCGGCTTCGCGCGGCGGCTGGCCGAGGAGGGGATCGTGTTCATCGGTCCCAATCCGTTGGCCATTGAGGCGATGGGCGACAAGATCGAGAGCAAGAAATTCGCGGCTCGGGCCAACGTCTCGGTGGTGCCAGGCCATGTCGGCGAGATCGACGACACCGCCCATGCGCTGAAGATCGCCGGTGAGATCGGCTATCCGGTGATGATCAAGGCCTCGGCTGGGGGCGGAGGCAAGGGCATCCGGGTGGCCTGGAAGCCGCAGGACGTCGAGGAGGGCTTCCCGGCGGTGCGGGCCGAGGCCAAGGCCAGTTTCGGCGACGACCGGATCTTCATCGAGAAATTCATCGAGAGCCCGCGGCACATCGAGATCCAGGTGCTGGGCGACAAGCACGGCCACGTGGTGCACCTGTTCGAGCGCGAGTGCTCGATCCAGCGCCGCAACCAGAAGGTTATCGAGGAAGCCCCGAGCCCGCTGCTGGACGAAGCGACACGCGCGGCGATGGGCGCCCAGGCCGTGGCCCTGGCCAAAGCGGTCAACTACGACAGCGCCGGCACCGTCGAGTTCGTCGCCGGCCAGGACAAGAGCTTCTACTTCCTGGAGATGAACACCCGGCTTCAGGTCGAGCACCCGGTCACCGAGCTGATCACCGGCGTCGATCTGGTCGAGCAGATGATCCGCTCCGCCGCGGGCGAACCTTTGTCGTTCAGCCAGGGCGATCTGGCGATCAAGGGCTGGGCGATCGAGAGCCGGATCTACGCGGAGGACCCCTATCGCGGCTTCCTGCCCTCGATCGGGCGGCTGTCGCGCTACCTGCCGCCGGCCGAGGGCCAGGTGGGCGAGGTCATCGTGCGCAATGACGCCGGGGTGCGCGAGGGCGACGAGATCTCGATGTTCTACGATCCGATGATCTCCAAGCTCTCGACTTGGGCGCCGGACCGTCTGGCGGCGATCGACGCCATGGGCCGGGCGCTGGAGGACTTCCACATCGAAGGGCCGGGCCACAACATCCCGTTCCTGGCCGCGGTGATGGACCAGGAGCGGTTCCGCTCCGGGGTGCTGTCGACCAACTACATCAAGGATGAGTTCCCTGACGGCTTCGGCGGGACCGAGCCGACCAGCTTCCAGGCCGACCTGCTGGCGGCGGTGGCCTGCGCCATGCACCGCAAGATCACCGCTCGCTCGGCCCCGCAGCTGGTGCGTGACGAGTGGATCGTGATCATCGGTCTCGACCACCGCCGGGTTCGGTTGGCCAACGGGGGCGACGCCTTCAGCGTGACCTTCGACGACGGCCGTGCGCTCAGCCTGACCCAGGTTCGCTGGGCGCCGGGCCAGCCGCTGTTCCGCGGCGTGCTGGACGGGACGCCCTTCACCGTGGCGGTCAAACCGGCCCCGGAAGGCTTCGTGATCCGCCACCGGGCCGCCAGCCGCAAAGTCCTGGTGCTGACCCCGCGCTCGGCCGAGCTGCACCTGAAGCTGCCGCCCAAGCAGGCGGCCGACACCTCCAAGCTGATCCTTTCGCCGATGCCGGGCCTGGTCGTCACGCTCGACGTCGTTCCGGGACAGGCGGTGCAGGCCGGACAGGCCGTCGCCGTGGTCGAGGCCATGAAGATGCAGAATATCATCCGTGCCGAGCGCGACGGCGTCGTCAAAGCCGTCGGCGCCAAGGCCGGAGACTCTGTCGCCGCCGACGAAGTGCTGGTGGAGTTCGCGTGATGTGGACGGGGACGCATGCCAGCGACGTCAGCTTGAAAGGCGTCACCGCGCAGTTCGGTCTGACCGCGCGCGCGGTGCGCTACTACGAGGAGGTGGGGCTGATCGTGACCCGGCGCGATCGGGGCAATCGCCGGCGCTATGATCCGCGCGCCGTCTCTCAACTGGGCATCATCGCCGAACTTCGGCGGGCGGGCCTGGCCATCGACGACATCCGCGTCGCGCTGCAGTCGCGCCCCGATGCGGGCGACTCCCGCCTGGACGTCAGCTACGCGGTGGGCCGGCTGCATGAGCGCCTGGCCAATCTCGAGCAGGAACGCCGGACCGTCGAGGCGACGCTGGAGGCCCTGACGTCCCCGACCGTCGCGGGGTAGCTTAGCCAACACGCCCTTTGCGGGTGGGAACCGGGAGTGCGCCTACGGGATTTCGTAGGCGCGGGGCGGCCTTTGCCGGCCCTTGATCCCAAAGGGGACCCCCATGCAGATGAAAGCCGCGGTAGCGCGGGCGTTCGGCCAGCCGCTGACCATCGAGGAAGTGACCGTCCCGGAGCCCGGCCCGGGCGAGGTGCTGGTCAAGGTGGTCGCCAGCGGCGTCTGCCACACCGATCTGCACGCCATCGACGGGGACTGGCCGGTCAAGCCGAGCCTCCCGCTGATCCCAGGCCACGAAGGCGTGGGCCATGTCGTCGCCGTGGGGGCCGGGGTCACCGACGTGAAGGAGGGCGACGCGGTGGGCGTGCCCTGGCTCTACGACGCCTGCCGGGCCTGCGAGTATTGCGAGACCGGCTGGGAGACGCTGTGCGAGCGCCAGCGAAATACCGGTTACAGCGTCAATGGAGCCTATGCCGAGTACGTACTGGCGAGCGCGCCGTTCGTCGGTCACCTGCCGGCCGGGACCGATTTCGTGGCCATGGCTCCGATCCTCTGCGCTGGGGTCACGACCTATAAGGGGCTGAAGGAGACCGAGGCGCGGCCGGGCGAATGGGTCGTGATCTCCGGCATCGGCGGCCTTGGCCATGTCGCGATTCAGTACGCCAAGGCGATGGGCCTGAATGTCGTGGCGATGGACGTGGCCGACGACAAGCTGGCGCTAGCCAGACGCCTGGGCGCGGACCTCACGGTCGATGCGCGCTCGCCCGACGCCGTCGAGACGGTTCGGCGCGAGACCGGGGGCGGCGCGCACGGCGTGCTGGTCACCGCGGTTTCCCCGCCGGCCTTCCAGCAAGCCATCGCCTGCGCGCGCAGGCGTGGGACTGTAAGCCTGGTTGGCCTGCCGCCCGGCGATTTCCCGACCCCGATCTTCGACGTGGTGCTGAAACGTATCACCGTGCGCGGATCGATCGTCGGCACCCGGCGCGACCTGGCCGAAGCCATCGCTTTCGCCGTCGACGGCAAGGTGACGGCGACGGTCACCGCCCGGCCGCTGAGCGAGGTCAATGAGGTGTTGGACGACTTGCGCGCCGGGCGGATCGAAGGCCGGGTGGCGCTTACGCCCTAGACGGGAAGGCCGGCCGATTAGGGCTCGGAAAGCCGCGGGGCTGACGATAGATCAAGGGTCTGGCCCTGCTTCAGCGGATTCGACCCATGACCATCACCATCTATGGCATCAAGGCCTGCGACACGATGAAGAAGGCCCGGACCTGGCTCGACGAGCATGGGGTGGCCTATGACTTTCATGACTACAAGACACTCGGCATTGACCGGGCGCGGCTGGAGCGCTGGGTCGGCGAGGCCGGTTGGGAAACCGTGCTGAACCGCGCGGGGACCACCTTTCGCAAGCTTCCCGACGCCGATAAGGCGGGGCTCGACGCGCAGAAGGCCATCGGCTTGATGCTGGCGCAGCCCTCGATGATCAAGCGGCCGGTGCTCGATCTGGGCGACCGGCTGCTGGTGGGCTTCAAGCCAGAGGCCTACCAGGCCGCGCTTGGCTAATCATGACGAACATTTCATGCGGCCCGATGCATCTGTACGCATGAGCCGGCGCCTCTTCCTTTCAGAACGGGGCTAACAGGTCCACCAACGGAGAAAGGAGAAGTAGATGGAAATACTCGTCCCATTGGCGTTCTTCGCCATGATCGCCGCGATCGTCATCGTGCCGCGGTATCTCAAGAGCATTGAGCGCCAGAAGCTGCAGGACACCCTGCGCGCTTCGATCGAGAAGGGGGCCGAGTTGCCGCCCGAGGTCATCGCGGCGCTGACGAGCGACGTGAAGCCTCAGCCCTCGCCCTACCGCGATCTGCGCACCGGCGTGATCTGGCTCGGCGTGGCGGTCGCCTTCGTCGCCCTGGGCGCGGCGGTGAGTTTCGAGGAGCCTGACGCGCTCTATCCATTGCTCGGCGTGGCGGCGTTCCCGGGATTCATCGGCCTGGCCTTGATCGTGCTTTCGTTCGTCCAACGCGGCCGGCGCTAGCGGTAGGAAAAGTGGGGGAATAGCCCCTGATGTCGGGCTCTCAGAACACTAGGCTGGCCAATCTTCACGACGTGGAGCTAGCTGCTCTCGCGGCGGCGGGCGATCGTGCGGCTTTTGGTGAACTGGTCCGCCGACACGGCTCGGCGGTGCGCGGTCTGCTGCGCCGGATGGGCGCGCCCTCGGCCGAGGCCGACGATGTGGCGCAGGACGCCTTCCTGGTGGCGTTCGAGAGAATTTCAGAGTTCCGGGGGCAGGGCGCTTTCGTCGCCTGGGTGAAGAAGATTTCCGCTCGGCAGTATCTGCGCCGGCTGCAGCGCGAGCGCCGTCTCGCCAGCCTGGCCCTTGAAGCCGAGGAACAAGTCGATGTCGCCGCGCCGCGTGATCGCGCCGACCAGATTGATCTGGACGAGGCGTTGAGGTCGCTCGGAGCGGCCGAACGGATCTGCGTGTCTATGTGCTACGGCGCGGGCCTCTCCCATGCGGAGGCCGCCGACGCCTTGAATCTGCCGCTTGGTACGGTCAAATCCCATGTCAAACGTGGTGTGGAGAAGCTCAGAGCGCGATTGGCGCCGACCGCTGACGCCGCACTGGAAGGTAGGCGCGACAATGGCTGAGCTCGAATTCGAGCGCCGTCTCGAACGTCTCTTCAATGAGCCCCCAGCACTTTCCGGTGAAGGGGCTTTCGCCGCGTTGGTTGAGCAGAAATTGAACCGCGGCTGGACGCTTCGACGTGGGATCATCGGGGCGGCGGGTTTGGTCGGCGGCGTGGTCGGGGCCAGCCAGCTGATCATGTCCAATTTCATCGAACAGGTTGAAACGGCCTCCAAGGGGTCGACCCGGCTGATCGAGATGGGAATGTCGCAATGGGCGCCGCGTCTTGAGATGCTGTCGGCGCTCCCGGCCGGTTCATCCGTGGTATGGATCGCCGGAGGGATGGCCGTGTTGGCCATCGGCTTTGTCGTGACCCGTGTTCTCGAGGAGTTTTAGCCATGTCGGCTCAGCGTCAGGAAACTGTGAAGCGCGTCACCGCGCCAGATATCGCCGCGCGTAAGGGTGGCGTCCCGATCGTCAGCCTGACCGCCTACACAGCCCCGATGGCGGAGATCCTCGACGAGCATTGCGACCTGCTGCTGGTCGGCGATTCCGTTGGCATGGTCGTGCATGGCTTGCCAAACACGGTCGGCGTCACGCTTGAGATGATGATCATGCATGGCCAGGCGGTGATGCGCACCGCTCGCCGAGCCATGGTCGTGATCGACATGCCGTTCGGCTCCTACGAGGGCTCGCCAGAGGTCGCCTACGCGAACGCCGCCCGGATCATGAAGGAAACCGGCGCCCAGGCGGTGAAGGTCGAGAGCGGCGAGACGGTCGTCGCGACGATTGAGTATCTGGTCAAGCGCGGTATCCCGGTCATGGGCCATGTCGGCTTGCGCCCACAGGCGGTGTTGGTCGATGGCGGCTTCAAGGCCAAGGGCAAGGGCGCCGACGAACGCGCCCAGATCCTGGCCGAGGCCAAGGCCACCGCGGAGGCCGGCGCCTTCGCCATGGTGGTCGAGGGCGTGGCTGAGGGCCTGGCGCGCGAGATCACCGAAGCGGTCAGCGTGCCGACCATCGGGATCGGCGCCTCGGCGGGCTGCGACGGCCAGATCCTGGTGACCGACGACATGCTTGGCTTGTTCGATTGGACGCCGAAATTCGTGCGTCGCTACGGCGACCTGCGCGGGGAGATCAGCAAGGCGGTCGCCGGATACGCGGACGACGTGCGGGCCCGTCAGTTCCCCGGGCCGGCCGAGATCTACTTCGCCAAGGCTGGCTAGAACGCCGCGAGCTGGGCGAGCCGCGCTTCCAGGAAGCGCCGCTCGGCTGGCTGGCGCGCCAGTTTCAGGGCGCGCTGGTAGGAAAGCCGCGCCGCGTCGGCCAAGCCGAGCCGTCGCTGCATGTCGGCGCGTGCGGCGTGCGCCAGATGGTAGCCGTCAAGGCCGCCTTGTTCCAACACAGCCTCGATGGCGGCCAGCCCAGCCTCCGGCCCGTCACGCATCCCCACGGCGGCGGCGCGATTGAGCGCCACCACCGGCGATGGGGCCAGGCGATGCAATACGTCGTAGAGCGCGACGATCTGGGCCCAGTCGGTGTCGTCGGTGCTCGGCGCCTGCGCGTGAAGGCCGGCGATGGCCGCCTGCAGGAGGTAGGGGCCGGCGCGTCGCGAGGTTAGGGCCTGGTCAATCAGGCCTTGCGCCTCGGCGACTAGTCCGCGGGCCCACAACGATCGATCTTGATGCTCCAGCAAAACGATATCGCCGGCGGCATCGACGCGCGTGGTGCGGCGAGCGTCGTGCAACAGCATCAGGGCGAGTAGGCCGAACGTCTCGGGTTCGGGCAGGAGGCCGATCACCAGCCGGCCGAGCCGAATGGCTTCGGTCGAGAGATCCGCTCGTATCAGGTTGGGTCCCTCGGTGGCGGCATAGCCCTCGTTGAAGATCAGATAGATCACTTGCAGGACGCTATCGATCCGCGCGGGCAAGTCGGCGCGGCCCGGGATTTCATAGGCGATGGCCTCGTCGCGGATCTTGCCCTTCGCTCGGACGATGCGCTGGGCGATGGTCGGGGCGGGGGCCAGATAGGCCCGGGCGATTTCCTCGGTGCTCAGCCCGCCGACCTCCCGCAAGGTGAGGGCGGCGCGCGCGTCCGGCGGCAGGGAGGGGTGGCAGCAGATGAAGATCAGCCGCAGCTCGTCGTCCGAGATGAGCTGCGGCATGGCTGGCGGCTCCTCGGCGCCCGTCAGCGCCACCAGGTCGGGCAGGGCCGCGGTGAGCCGCGCCTGCCGCCGCCAGCGGTCGATCATCTTGAAGCGCCCGGTCGAGACCAGCCAGGCATGGGGATTGGCCGGAACACCCTCACGCGGCCATTGTGTCGCGGCGGCGGCGAAGGCTTCATGAAGGGCCTCCTCCGCCGCGTCAAAGCCGCCCAGCAGGCGGATCAGGGTCGCCAGCACGCGCCGCTTGTCAGTGCGGTAAGCGCCCTCCAGGGCGTCGCGTGCGGCGACCAGGCTCACAGTTCCGGACGAGGCTGGCTGAAGTCCACGACGGGCCTGACCTCGATGGAACCGATGGTCGCCAACGGATGACCGGCGGCGACGCGTGCGGCCTCATTGAGATCGGCGGCGTCGATCACGACGATCCCGCCCAGCATCTCCTTGGTTTCCATGAACGGGCCGTCGACCGTCGACATCTTCCCATCGCGCACCCGAACGGTGAGGGCGCCGTCCGGCATCTCAAGCGCTTCGCCGGTCACGAAGTGGCCGGTCTCCCTGAGCTTGTCGTCATGGTGCTCGCATTCGGCGAGGGCGGCGTTGGCCTCAGGGCCGCCGCCGAAGAGGATCTTGGGATCGTAGTAGATGAGGCAGGCGTAGCGCATGTTCGAACTCTCTGTCGTGGGGCGGTGAATGCGACTTGTCGTTCGGGGCCGCAGATATTCGACATGGCCGCGACATTTTCCCGAATATTTTGTCGAAGCGGCGCTGCGGCGCTGACCTAGAACGGCCGGATCTTCGAGACGTCTATCGCCGGTTCGAACAGGATGCGGGGCGAGACGTGCAGGGCGGCGGTCAGGGCGTGGAGTTGGGCCGAGCCCAGTCTTAGCCGGCCGTGTTCGGCCATGGAGAGTTCAGCGTGGCTGAGCTGGACCTCGTCGGCCAGCCGTTCGAGCCCGAGTCCACGGGCTTCCCGGATCGCTCTCAATCTTCGGCCGAGGACTTCGAGGTCCGCGTTCACCGGAGGCAGTGAGATGATCATTGCTCATCCCTCCCGTCGCCATCGCAGAAGCCAGACGACGGTGAAAGCTAGGACGAACAAGGATGGCTGCCAACCGAATTGAAAAGCCCATATGGAGGTCCTGGCGCCCGCGGCGGGGGCGAAATTGGGTCGCGATTTCAATCAGGACGAAAACCAGTTCCGACTTTGGCCGTCGTCGCACTAGGTTCGCGTGATGGCCAAGCTACCGACAGCGTTCCGTTTCGTGGGCGCGCAACCAACCTTGCGGATCGTGTTCAGTCTCGTGGCCGGTCTGTGCATGGGCGCGGCCATGGCCGGGCATCCGCTCATGGCGCGGATTCTGGCCGTGGCGGATCCGGTCGGCGGCATGTGGCTCGACGCATTGCGCATGACCATCGTGCCCCTGGTGTTCTCGTTGCTGGTCGTGGGCGTCGCCTCGGCGGCGGGGACCGCGGCGGCGGGGGGAACAGCGGCGCGCGCGCTAGGCCTGTTCGCCTTGCTATTGCTCGGCTCGGCGACCTTCGCGGCCATCGCCGTCACCGGCGTGCTGGCGGTCTGGCCAGCCCCGATCGAGGCGGTGGCGGGGCTTCGCGACGCCGCCGGACACTCGAGCGCCAAGGTTCCCGACTTCCCCGCCATGTCCGCTTGGCTGCGGGCCTTCATTCCGACCAACCCGATCCAGGCCGCCGCCGAGACGAGCATCGCGCCGATGGTGGTGTTCGCGCTGCTGTTCGGTCTGGCGGTCACACGGATCAAGACCGAGCTGAAAACCGCCCTGCTGCAGGTCTTCGACGGCATCGTGGAAGCGATGCTGGTCCTCGTCCACTGGGTCCTGCTGCTGGCGCCCATCGGGGTGTTCGCCCTGGCTTTGATGGTCGGTGCCAAGGCGGGCTTTGGGGCCGTCGGCGCGCTCGGCCACTATATCTTACTGCTGTCGGGGGTGTGTATCGCGATCGCCCTGCTGGCCTATCTGATCGCGCTGCTGGCGGGAGTCTCATTGTTTTCCTTCGCCAGGGCCGTGGCTCCGGCCCAGGCGGTGGGGTTCTCGACCCAGTCGTCCATCGCTTCGCTGCCGGCGATGATCGAGGGCGCGCAGCAGTTGGGGGTCCCCGAGCATATCCGGGCCGTCGTACTGCCCCTGGCCGTCTCGCTCTTCCGGATATCGAGCCCGGCGGCGAATTTGAGCGTCGCGATCTACTGCGCCCACGTCTACGGCGTGCACCTGAATCCCGCCGTCCTGGTGGCCGGGATCGCGGTGGCGGCCGTCATCAGCCTGGCCTCGGTCGGACTGCCCGGCCAGATCACCTTCTTCACCACCACCGGGCCGATTTGCCTGATCATGGGGGTGCCGCTTGATCTGCTGCCGATCCTGCTGGCGGTGGAGACGATCCCGGACATCTTCCGGACCGTGGCCAATGTGACCGCCGACGTCGCGGTCACCTGCCTAGCCAAGGGCGCAGAGGACGACGACGCGTGAGCCGCGCCGCGCCGACGCCGCCGTCCCTAGGGCGCGGCCGCCGCCGAAAGGGGGAAGGGGCCGATTTGCGCGCCGTGATCCTGGACGCTGCCGAACTGCTCTTCGCCGGGCACGGTTTCCACGGGGTCACCACCCGCCAGGTCGCCGCGGAGGCCGGCGTCGACACCGCCCTGATCCACTATTATTTCGGCACCAAACGCGGGTTGTTCGATGCAGTCTTCTCACGCCGGGCCGAGATCCTGAACGCCGAACGCCTGGTGGCCATGGCCGCCTATGAGGCCGCATGTCCTGGCGCAATGACCACGCGCGGCGTGATGGAGGCCTTCATCGGGCCGCTGATCGAGCGTTCATTGACCGGAGAGGCGGGCTGGAAGAACTATTTCCGGCTGGTGGCGCTGGTCAACAACACCCCGGCTTGGGGCGGGGAGACGATGAACCGGTTCTTCGACCCGGTGGTCCACCAGTTGGTCGCCGTGTTGAAGCGGACCATGCCCGAGGCGGAGCTCGAAGACCTCTATTGGGGCTATCAGTTCCTGACCGGGTCGATGATGCTGGCCCTCTCCGAAACTGGACGGATCGACCAGCTCTCGGGCGGTCTTTGCCGTTCGCGGGACCTGGAGGCGGTGAGGACGCGGTTGTTTGACTATTGCGCAGCCGGCTTCGAGGCGATCGTGAAGCCTCGCTAGGGGACGCGGGGCGTGAAACATGCGATCTAATCGCGGCTGGATTCTATCTGTTGAGCACCTTGTTCTTCGATGGCGCGGCCACCGTGATGACGCGCGACGAGGTCGAATGACCGGGAGCGTTGCAGCCACGGCTCCGCCGCTATAGGTTCCGCCGCTCTGAACCCAAACGCCCATTCGCGCGGAGTCCCCTTACGTGGTTGATGTCTTTGAAGAGGTCGAGGAGCAACTCCGCACCGACCGCTACAAGGCGCTTGCGCTGAAAATCCTGCCCGTGGTCGGCGGCCTGTTGGTCATCGCCCTGGTCATCGCGCTGGCTGTCTGGGGCTACCAGCACTTCCGAAACCAAGCCGCGGCCAAGGCTTCGGAGCAATACGCGCAGGCGATCGAGTCTTTTAACGCCGGGCGTCGCGACGAGGCGATCAGCCTGTGGAGCGAGGTCAGCAAGGGCTCGTCCAAGGCCTACAAGGCCCTGTCGCTGCAGCACCTTGGCGGCCTGAAACTGGCCGATAACAAGACCGCGGAAGCCGTGAAGCTGTTCGATGAGGCCGCAGAGGCCGCGCCGAACGACATTCTCGGCGATTCGGCTCGCCTCAAATCCGCCTTCGCCTTGCTGGACACGGCTCCTTACAAGGACATGGAGGCGCGCCTGACGCCGCTTACGAAAGAAGGCCGTCCCTATCGCGCTGAAGCTCGCGAAGCGCTCGCCTTCTCCAAGCTGATGGCTGGCGATCTCGCCGGCGCGCGCAGCGACTTCAGCTTGATCACGCTGATGGCCGACGCGGGCGAAGCCGCCCGGGCTCGCGCCCAGGCTGGCCAGGCCCTGATCGATTCCGGCTCGGCCAAGGCCGTGCCGGCCGCCGTGAAGGCCGCCTTGGCCCTGCCGCCGCCCGTTCAAATTCCGCCTGGCGCGCTCGCGCCTGGCGCTCCCCAATCCGCCCCGCCTGCGCAACAACAGCCAGCCCCCGGACCCCAATGACGCATATGCGCCGTACCAGCCTGCTTGCTCTCCTTCTCACGGCCAGTGTCGCCGTGAGCGGCTGCTCGTCGATCAGCAAGATGAACCCCTTCAACAAGGGTGACGACGGTCCGACGGAAACGGCGGCCGAGGGCGAGCGCATCGCCATCGTGGCGGCTGACCAGACGCTGGAAGTGGCCGAAGCCCTGAAGGGCGCCGACTTCTTCCTGCCGACGCCTGAGGTCAATGCGAGCTGGTCCCAGGCTGGCGGTTCGCCCGATCAGACGACAAACCATCCGGAAGCCGGCGGTTCGTTGAGCGTCGCCTGGAAGCGTGGCTTTGGCGACGGCTCCAATCGCGGCTCTCACGTCACCGCTCCGCCGGTGGCGGCCGACGGCAAGGTGTTCGTGATGGATGGCGGGGCCGCGGTCTCGGCCATCGATGGTCAAACCGGAGCGGTGCTCTGGAAAGCTGATCTGCGTCCGGGCTCGCGCCGGGACAAGGAAGCCTTTGGCGGCGGCCTGGCCTTCGTCGACGGCAAGCTCTACGTCACATCCGGCTACCGCTTCGCGGCCCAGCTCGACGCCAACACCGGCGCCGTGCTGTGGAAAACCACCACCGAGCAGCCGCTGCACGCCGCGCCGACCGTTTCGGGCGGTCGCCTGTTCGTGGTCGCGGTGGACAACACCCTGCTGACCTTCGACACGGCCACCGGCGCGGCCGGCTGGAACTATCAGGCGCTGTCGGAGCCCGCCCGCATCCTGGCGGCGTCGAGCCCGGCCGTGGCCGGCGACACCGTCGTGGCGTCGTTCGGTTCGGGTGAACTGGTCGCCCTGCGCGCGGCCAACGGCAACGACCTGTGGAACGAGGCGCTCAGCCGCGCCAACCGCAACAACGCCCTGTCCGAGATCCGCGACATCGCCGGCCGTCCGGTTATCTATCAAGGCGACGTGTTCGCGGTGAGCCATTCGGGCGTCTTCGCGGCGACCGACCTGCGCACCGGCCAGGCGCGCTGGAGCCTGCCGGTGACCGGCATCACCACCCCTTGGCCGGCGGGCGACGTCGTCTATGTCGTCTCCAAGGCCGGCGAAGTGATCTGCGTCGCTCGTGAAAGCGGCCAGATCTACTGGATCCGCGATCTCGGCGAAGGCCGCGAAAAGCGCGCGGGCGGCTTCATGGGCGTCGGCAAGAAGAACTTCACCACCCGGCCGATCTGGTCGAGCCCGCTGCTGGCCTCCAACCGCGTGATCGTGGCGGGGCAGACCGGCGAACTGGTGGCGTTGAATGCGAGAACCGGGGAGGTCGAAAAGACCGTCAACCTCGGCTCGCCGACGCTGCTTGGCCCGATCGCGGCCAATGGTACCATCTATGTCGTGACGGATGAGGCTCAACTCATCGCGCTGCGCTAAACTCGGATAGAGCGTGACGCCATGCCCATGCGGCTTGCAATTGTAGGGCGTCCGAATGTCGGTAAGTCGACGCTGTTCAACCGACTGGCGGGCCGCAAGCTCGCCATCGTCGATGACCAGCCCGGCGTTACCCGCGACCGGCGCTTCGGCACCGGTCGAATCGGCGACCTGGACCTAGAACTGATCGACACCGCCGGCTTCGAGGACGTCACTGACGACAGCCTCGAATCCCGCATGCGTCAGCAGACGATTTTGGCCATCGAAGAGGCCGACGTCGCGCTGTTCGTCGTCGACGCCCGCGATGGCGTGACGCCGATGGACGAGGTGTTCGCCGAAATCCTGCGCCGGCACGACAAGCCGGTGATCCTCGCGGCCAACAAGGCCGAGAGCAAGGCCAGCAACGTCGGCGTCAATGAGGCCTTCGAGCTTGGTCTTGGTGAACCGATCGCGATCTCCGCCGAGCACGGCGAGGGCATGGCCGACCTCTACCAGGCGCTGCTCGCCGTCTGGCCCGAGATCGACGACGAAGCCGATGAAGAGGGCGAGAAGCCCATCCGCATCGCCATCGTCGGCCGTCCGAACGCCGGCAAGTCGACTCTGGTCAATAAGCTGATCGGCGAAGACCGGCTGCTGACTGGTCCCGAGGCGGGCATCACCCGTGACGCCATCCCGGTCGACTGGACCTGGGACGACCGCGCCGTGCGGCTGGTCGACACCGCTGGCCTGCGCCGCAAGGCCAAGGTCCAGGAAAAGCTCGAGAAGCTCTCCACCGGTGACACAATCCGGGCGATCACCTTCGCCGAGATCGTGATCCTGGTGATGGACGCCACCCACCCGTTCGAAATCCAGGACCTGCAGATCGCCGACCTGGTCGAGCGTGAGGGCCGCGGGCTGGTCTTCTGCCTGGCCAAGTGGGACCTGATCGAAAACCAGGGCGCGACCCTGAAGGAGATCACCGAGGAGGCTGGCCGTCTGCTGCCGCAGCTTCGCGGATCGCCGGTCATCGCGCTTTCGGCCGAGACGGGGCGTCACCTCGACCGGCTGATGCCGGCGGTGTTCAAGGTCCACAACGACTGGTCGACCAAGGTGAAGACCCGCGACCTGAACGACTGGCTGAAGATGGCGCTGGAGCGTCACCCGCCGCCCGCCGTCGGCGGGCGTCGCGTGAAGCCGAAGTACATGGCGCAGACCAAGGCGCGCCCGCCAACCTTCGTACTGTTCGCCAGCCGCGCCGACCAGTTGCCCGACCACTATCGCCGCTACCTAATCAACTCGCTGCGTGAGAGCTTCGAGATGCCGGGCGTGCCAATGCGGCTGACCGTCAAGTCGACGAAGAACCCCTATGCCGAGGGCGAGGACAAGGGCGGCCCGGCGCCGCGTTCACGCGTCCCCAACTTCGCGCCCAAGCTGGGCAAGAAGGTCGTGGAGCCGAAGGGCGTCGCCCGCACGCGCCTCGGCATGGCGCCTCTCGCCGACCCCGTTGTCGAGGCCGCCGAGAAGGTCAAGGCCAAGCCGAAACCGAAGGTGAAGCCGCGGAGCAAGCTGCTCTCGCCTGGCAAGCTGAAGGTGGGCGCGGGCCCAACGCCGAAGGGCCGCGCGCAGAAGCTCAATCGCCCCGGCGTTAAGCCGAAGCGAGCTTCCCGGCCGCTTTCCAATCGGAAAAACGGACGTTGACCTTGGGCAGGCCCAGGTCCGCCTGAGCCAGTTCGACGATCAGCGGGCCGATTTCCGAGGGGTGGGGCAGGCTCATCGGATCCTCGCCCGGCATGGCCTCGGCGCGCATCTGGGTCCGCATCGTGCCCGGATCGACCAGCATGGCGCGAATGTCGGTGTTCTCGAGCTCGTCGGCCCAAGTCCGGACCAGATGCTCGAGCGCGGCCTTTGACGCGCCATAGGGGCCCCAGAACGCCTTCGGACGCTCGACGCGGCCCGTGGTGAAGAAGATGCCGCGGCCGGCGGTGGATTCCCGCAGCAGGCGCTCGGTCGAGCGGATCAGGCGATAGCTCGCGGTGACGTTGGTGGCGAACACCTTGTCCCACATGCTCGGATCGATGTGCGAGACCGGCGTCAGGCCGCCGAGGATCGCGGCGGCGTGGACGAGGATGTCCAGGCGCTGGAAACGCTGG
The DNA here is from genome assembly GCF_030654915.1 of Phenylobacterium sp. GTDB lineage: Bacteria > Pseudomonadota > Alphaproteobacteria > Caulobacterales > Caulobacteraceae > Phenylobacterium. The sequence continues at coordinate 24,013 of NZ_JAURWM010000094.1, forward strand.
TGGATGGCCAGGCCCAGGGCGTCGATGTCGTTACCCTTGGTCAGGTCGAGCGGCACCAGGGTGGCCGGCTTGCCGGTCGCGGTCTTGATCTCGTCGTCCAGCTCTTCCAGCGCGCCCTGGCTGCGGCCAACGGCGACGACGTGGGCGCCGGCCTGGGCGAGCGCCAGGGCGCTGGCGCGGCCAATGCCGCGAGTGGCGCCGGTGACCAGGGCGATGCGGCCGTCGAGGGGAAGTGTCTCAGTCATGACTTTGCTCTTGAAGCGGGCGTTTGGCGTAGCGCTGCGCCAGTGCGGCGCAGACCATGAGTTGGAACTGGTGATAGAGCATCACCGGCAGAAGCACGAACCCAACCGTCGCGGCGGGGAACAGCACGCCGGCCATCGGCACGCCGGCCGCCAGGCTCTTGTTGCAACCGGCGAAGGCGATGGCGATTTCGTCTTCCGTCGAGAAGCCGCGGGTCCGCGCGACCCAAATCATGAAGCCGAGCGATAGGGCCAGCAGGGCCAGGCAAATGGCGATGATCCGGGCGAGATCCCAGGCGGTGACCTGGCTCCAGATGCCGGCGACCACGGCGCCGGAAAAGGCGTTGTAGACCACCAGTAGGATCGAGCCGCGATCGGTCAGGCTCAGCGGCTTGGCATATTTCTGGATCCAGCCAAGGATCCAGCGACGCAGGACTTGGCCGGCGATGAACGGGACCAGCAGTTGCAGCAGGATCGCCTCGATCGACGACAGCGATAGCGAGCCGCCTTCAGCGCCAAGCAGCAGCCCGACCAGCAGCGGGGTCAGGAACATGCCGAGCAGGTTGGAGGCCGAAGCCCCGCAAACCGCGGCCGGCACGCTGCCCCGAGCGATGGCGGTGAAGCTGATCGCCGACTGAATCGTGGAGGGCAGGCAAGCGAGATAGACCAGGCCCGGCGCCAGGGCGGCGGGCACGATCCAGCCGGGCAACGACGCGGCGCCAAGACCCATGACGGGCCACAGGATGAAGGTGGTGGCGAGCACCAGGCCGTGCAGCCGCCAGTGCAGCAAGCCCTTGAGCACGGCGTCGGGGCTAAGCTTCGCGCCATGCAGGAAGAAGACCAGCGCGATGCTGATCTTCGTCAGATTGGAGACCAGGTGGGCGGCCTCGCCACGCGCGGGCAGGATGGAGGCGAGCACCACCATCCCCACGATCGCGGCGATGTACCAATCGAGGCCTAGCTTCTTGAGCCAGGCCGCCGGCCTTGAACTCACGCGTCGACCAGGAACGACAATTGACGGTCGGCGCCGTCGTTGCGGCCCTCGGCGATCTCGCGATCCAGAAGGCGGGTCGGATAGTCACCGGTGAAATAGTGGTCGGTGAACTGCGGGTTGGCGGGGTCCCGCGGCTCGGACTGCATGGCGGCGTAGAGGCCATCGACCGACAGGTAGCCCATCGAGTCGACGCCCAGGATCTTGGCGATTTCCTCGACCGACTTGTTGGCCGCCAGCAGGTGCTCGCGATCAGGCATGTCGATGCCGTAGTAGTCGGGCCACATGATCGGCGGCGAGGCCGAGCGCAGGTGCACCTCGGCGGCGCCGGCCTCACGAACCATGCGCACGACGCGGACGGAGTTGGTGCCACGGACGATCGAGTCGTCGATCAGCATCACCCGTTTGCCAGCCAGCACGCTGCGGTTCGGCGAGAGCTTCATGCGCACGCCCAGTTCGCGAGCGCCCTGGGTCGGCTGGATGAAGGTCCGGCCGACATAGTGGTTGCGGATGATGCCCATTTCGAAGGGCACGCCGGTTTCCTGCGAATAGCCGAGGGCGGCGGGAACGCCGGAGTCAGGCACGGGAACGACGACGTCCACCGGGACGTGGCTTTCCTGCGCCAGGCGACGGCCCATGCGCTTGCGCACATCATAGACCGAGCGGCCGTTCACGACCGAGTCCGGACGGGCGAAGTAGACGTATTCGAAGATGCAGGGGCGGGCGCGGGCGGCCGGGAAGGGTTTCAGGCTGCGGATGCCCTTGTGGTCGATCACGACCATTTCGCCGTGCTCGATGTCGCGGACGAACTTGGCGCCGATCATGTCGAGGGCGCAGGTCTCCGAGGCTAGGACCGCCTTGCCGTCGAGATCGCCGAGCACCAGCGGGCGGATGCCCAGCGGGTCGCGCACGCCGATCAGTTTCTTGTTGGTCAGGGCCACCAGGGCGTAGCCGCCCTCGATCTTGGACAGGGCGTCGATGAAGCGGTCGACGAACTTGGCTTTCCGCGAGCGGGCCAGCAGGTGGAGGATCACTTCGGAGTCGGAGGTCGACTGGAAGATGGCCCCTTCGACGACCAGCTGTTCGCGCAGGGTCAGGAAGTTGGTGAGGTTGCCGTTGTGGGCCAGGGCGACGCCGCCGGCCTCAAGATCGGCGAACATCGGCTGGACGTTGCGGATGAAGCTGCCGCCAGCGGTCGAATAGCGCGTGTGGCCGATGGCCGAGTGGCCGGGCAGGCGATCCACCAGGTCGGCCCCGGCGAAGGCGTCGCCGACATGACCCATATGGCGCTCGGTGTGGAAGCGCTGGCCATCGAAGACCGCGATGCCGCAGGCCTCTTGGCCACGATGCTGCAGGGCGTGCAAACCCAAAGCGGTGATCGCCGCGGCGGCGGCCGTATCGTATACGCCGAACACGCCGCACTCGAGACGAGGAGTGTCGTCGTCAGGATCCCGGAAGGTCGGCTCGCGCCATCGATCTTGATCCTGAGTCATCGGGATTTCTCCACCAGATCGTCTAGCCCGCGTCGTTCGCGGGGGTCATAGCCTTGGGCGTCGCGAGAGTCACGTTGATCGGTCGTCGAACCTTCACGCACCGCGCTTTCAAGGGACGGGGCGAACTTATCAGCCATGTCTAAGCCCTTGGGCGCGAAGGCTTTTAGGATTTCGCCTGACGTCTTGGTCAGTGGGTAAAACGCCGCACCGGTCATCCATTTCGGAACTCGGTCCGGAGGCGTCGCGGCGTTGAAGGCCAAATACAAAGCTCCGAGCACCACCAAGGCGCGTAGAAGTCCGAATCCCAATCCGACGGTACGATCCAGGATGCCGAGCACTTGGGTGCTCTGCACGCCGCGGGCAAGGCCGCCGCCGGCGATCCGAAGTGCGGCATAAACGACCACGAAGACGATCAGGCCGGCGAGGACGGTTCCGACCCAGTCAGGATCGATCAACTCGCGCCCGATGGGGCCAGACCAGCGAAGGCCATAGATCGCGACGACCGCCGCCAGCACGAAGGACAGGGCGCGCACCATCTCGCGCGTGGCGCCGCTGACGAAGCCGAAGCCAGCCGAGACCACCAGGATCGCCAGGACGACAATATCAAACCAAGGCAAGCCGTTCATTCCCATTGGTTTTCACCAATACGCCCGATCGCGTCGGCCAGGCGCGTCACGCCATGTATCTTCATCGCGCCGCCGTCCAAGTCCTTCGGGCCGAGCACGCGCTTGAAGCCAAGCTTGGCGGCTTCCTTCATGCGGCCCTCCATGCGGCTGACCGGCCGGATGTCGCCTGACAGGCTGATCTCGCCGAAGACCACGCAGTCCTGGGGTAGGGCTTGGTCCAGGGCCGAGGAGGCGAGGGCGGCGGCGGCGGCGAGGTCGGCGGCAGGCTCGCTGACCCGCAAGCCGCCCGCGACGTTGAGATAGACATCACGATTGCCCAGTGAAAGCCCGCATCGGGACTCGAGCACCGCCAGCACCATCGCCAGCCGTCCGGAGTCCCAACCGACCACGGCGCGCCGGGGCGTGCCATAGGCCGATGGGGCGACCAGGGCTTGGAACTCGACCAGGACGGGGCGGGAGCCCTCGATGCCGGCGAACACCGCCGCGCCGGCCGCGCGCTCGCCCGAGGTGTCGAGGAACAGCGCCGAGGGGTTTGTCACCTCGCCGAGGCCGGCGTCGCCCATCTCGAACACCCCGATCTCGTCGGTGGCGCCAAAGCGGTTCTTGACCCCGCGCAGGATGCGGAACGGATAGCCGCGCTCACCCTCGAACGAGAGGACGGCGTCGACCATGTGCTCAATCACCCGTGGACCAGCGATCGTGCCTTCCTTGGTGACGTGACCGACCAGGATCACCGCGACGCCATGCTTCTTGGCCAGGCGAACCAGTTCGCCCGTCGCGGCCCGCACCTGGGTCACGGAACCTGGCGCGGCTTCGTGGGCGTCGCTCCACATGGTCTGAATGGAGTCGATGACCACGAGGTCGAATTTCTCGCGCTTCAGGCTCTCCAGGATGTCTCGCAGCGAGGTCTCGGTCGCCAGCCGCACGGGAGCGTCGGCCAGTCCCATCCGTTGGGCGCGGCCGCGCACCTGCTCGATGGCTTCTTCGCCGGAGATGTAGGCGCAGCGCACGCCGCGCCGGGCGGCGCTGGCCGCGACCTGCAACAGCAAGGTCGACTTCCCAACGCCGGGGTCGCCGCCCAGCAGGATCGCCGAACCGGGCACCACCCCGCCGCCGCAGACACGGTCGAACTCATCGACCCCCGTCGAGAGCCGAGGCGGCGCCGGCGTCGACTCGTCCAGCCCCTGGAACGCGAGCCCGCGCCCGCGGGCGCTGCGGCTGGGCGCCAGGGCGCCAGGCGGGCGCGTCTGGACTTCCTCGCTGAGGGAATTCCAGGCGTTGCACGCAGGGCATTGGCCAGCCCACTTGGTCTGCGTGGCACCGCAGGACTGACAGACATAGACGGCGCCGTCGCGGGCCATGCGTACTCTCTGATTCGGGTAAAGCAGCAGTCTAGCCGCGCCGGGCGGCCAAGTCCGTCGCGGTGAAGTTGTTGCTCGTCGCAACCCATGGGATAGATTCGCAAGACGCGGTTATCGCGTTGGGCTTTGCAGGGCGGACAATATGAGCGCGGTAGAACCAGGATCGGCCAGTGCTGGCCTTGTCGAACGGGTCAAATCCATTCTGTTGAAGCCATCGTCGACGTGGGACGTCATCGATGCGGAGCCGGCGACGATCGGCGGCCTCTACAAGGGATATGTCATTCCCCTGGCCTTGATCCCGGCGGTTGCGGGTCTGATCGGCTCCGTCGTGTTCGGCTTCGGCGCCTTTGGGATCACCTTCAAGCCCTCGATCCTCAGCGCGGTGCTCGGCGCTGCGGTGGGCTTCGGCGCGACGCTGCTGGGTGTCTATCTCCTGGCGCTGATCATTGATGGCCTAGCCCCGACCTTCGGCGGCGAGAAGAACCGTATTCAGGCGTTCAAGGTCGCGGCCTATGCCGGAACCGCGTCCTGGGTCGCCGGTATCTTTGAGATCTACCCGCCGCTGGGGATCTTGGGGTTGCTCGGGCTCTACAGCCTGTTCCTGCTCTTCAAGGGGCTGCCTCGGCTAATGAAGACGCCGGAGGGCAAGGCCATGCCCTACACCATCGTGGTGATCATCGCCGCCCTGGTCCTGGGGATCATTGTCGGAGCCATCGTCAGCCCGATCATGCGAATGGGTATGGGCTCGGGTTCGGGTCTGATCGCCGGAGCGCCAGCGGCCGGAACGGTTGATATCGGCGGCAAGTCGGTCGATCTCGCCAAGTTGGAAGCGGCCTCCAAGCAAATGGAGGCCGCGGCCAAGCAATTGGAGAACGGTGAGGGGCCCGCCCCGACCAATCCCGATGTCCTCAAGGCCTATCTGCCGGAAAACATCGCCGGCTATTCTCGGACCGAACTGACCAGCGGATCAGGCGGCGTCGCTGGCATGTCCGGATCGCAGGCCGAGGGCGCCTACGCCAAGGGGCCGATAGCCTTCCGGCTCACCATCGTTGACATGGGCGCGGCGGGCGCCTTGGCTGGGATGGCCGGGGCCTTCAACGTGCAGTCGTCCAGCGAAAGCGACGACAGGTACGAGAAGATTGGCAAGGTTGATGGCCGGATGACCCAGGAGTCCTATGACAAGGCCTCCAAGCACGGCGAGTACAGCGTGCTGGTCGGCGACCGGTTCATGGTCGCCGCCAAGGGCGACGGGGTCAGCATGGACGAACTGAAGGCCGCCGCCGCCGCCGTGGGGCTGGCCCGTCTCGAGGCGCTGGCCAAGGCCGGCTAGACCTCTCCGAGATAGATCCGCTCGGCCCGGCCGCCGAGGCGCACGAGACATTCGTGCGCCACGGTGCCCGCGGCCGTGGCGATGTCGTCCAGCAGGACGTTGGGACCCAGCAACTCCACCCAGTCGCCGATGCGGGCCGGTGCGTCGCCGATATCGAGCGCGATGAGGTCCATGGTCACGATGATGACCGCGCGCCGCGCCCCGGCCAGCCAGCCATAGCCGCCGTTCCGGGACGCCCGGATGATGCCGTCCGCGTAGCCCGCGCCGACCACGGCGATCCGGGTCGGCTTGTCGATCACGGTGTTGGAGCCGTAGCCGATCATTTCGCCGGGCTCGACATTGCGGATGTAGAGGATCGGCGCCTCGAACTTGGCGACCGCGCGCAGGCGCGGGTCCGGGCGCTCCTCCGGTCCGCCGCCATAGAGGCTGATGCCTGGCCGGATGAGGTCGTTGCGATAGTCCGGCCCCAGCATGATGCCGGCCGAGGCCGCGAAGCTGGCGCGGACGCCTGGGAACAGGTTTCGAACCTGGGCGAACCGGCCCAGTTGAAGTTGATTGCGCGGATCGGCGGGGCTGGTGGCCGAGCCGAGGTGGCTCATGACCAGGCGAAGATCCAATCCGCGAAGCCGGTCGCCCGATTGGGCCACGGCCCGCGCCTCGGCCAGGGTCAGCCCCTGACGGTTCATGCCCGTGTCGACCTGCAGGGCGACGCTGAGCACATGCCCCGACGCCGCGGCGAAGGCGGTGGCGGCCTCGATCTGCGGCAGGCTGGACAGCACCGGCGTGAGGCGCGCGGCCGCGAGGCGGGGACCAGAGCCGGCCAGAAAGCCGTCGAGCACGTAGATGGTGGCGGGATGCTCGGCGCCGAGCGCGGTCCGCAGGTTCTCGCCTTCGGAAAGACGGGCGACGAAGAAGCCCTGGGCGCCCTCGGCCCAGAGCCGGCGGGCCAACGGCCCGGCGCCCAGGCCATAGCCGTCGGCCTTGATGACCGGCGCGGCGTCAGCCCCGGGCGCCTGAGCCCGCAGGACCGCGAAATTATGGGCGAGCGCGTCGAGATCGATGGTCAGGCGCGCGGAGGTGGGAAGAGACATCGCCCGTCCCATAGCCGAGGCGGCGGCGCCAGGCGACGCCTTACTCGTCGGGAGCGAAGAACTGGCTGTGCGCCAGGTTTCCGAACTTGGTGATGTCTTCGTTGAAGGACAGCCGCACGGTGCCGATGGGACCGTGACGTTGCTTGGCGATGATGACGTCGGCGGTGCCTCTGACCTTGTCCATGTCTTCCTGCCAGGTCAGGTGCTCGGGCGTACCTTCGCGCGGCTCGGAGCGGCCGAGATAGTAGCTCTCGCGGTAGATGAACATGACCATGTCGGCGTCCTGTTCGATCGAACCCGATTCCCGAAGGTCGGAAAGTTGCGGGCGCTTGTCCTCGCGGTTTTCGACCTGACGCGACAGCTGCGACAGGGCGATGACGGGAACCGACAGTTCCTTGGCCAGGGCCTTCATCGACTGGGTGATCATCGAGACTTCCTGCACCCGGTTGTCGCTCTTGCCCTCGCCACCGGTGACCAGCTGCAGGTAGTCAATGACGATCAGGTCCAGGCCGTGGGTCCGCTTCAGGCGGCGCGCGCGGGCGGTCAGCTTGGCGATAGTCAGGCCGCCGGTGGCGTCGATGAACAGCGGGGCGTCCTGGATTTCCAGGGCCGCGTCCCGCAGGCGCCCGAACTCCAGGGCGTCGATCTCGCCCTTACGCAGACGGTCGCCGGAGACGCCGGACACTTCAGCGAGCAGACGCATGGCGAGTTGCTCGGCCGACATTTCCAGCGAGAAGAAGGCCACGACGCCGCCGGCGACGGTCTTCTTGGTGCCGTCCGGTTGCGGCTCCCAGGCGTAGTTGCGGGCGACGTCGAACGCCACGTTACAGGCGAGCGAGGTCTTACCCATCGACGGACGCGCCGCCAGGATCAGCAAGTCGGAGGGGTGCAGGCCGCCGATCTTGCGGTCGAGGTCGGCCAGCCCGGTCGAGATCCCGGCGAGGCCCCCGTCACGGGCATGGGCCTCGGCGGCCATGGTGACGGCGCCGTGGAGAGCGTCGGCGAAGGGC